>NZ_BSNM01000027.1 GCF_030159995.1 Litoribrevibacter albus
TTATCTCGAAAGAGGACGCACATTTTAACGATTCAAATCTCTGTGTCAACCTTTTTCTTTAACTTTCTGAAGAAGTTTTTTCAGCCTTTCGAGCTTTCCAGATCAGGATCAGATCCCTTTCTTTCTGCCTCTGTGGCGTGTCCCCCTCAGAACGTGGAGCGCATTATAGGGAGATTAATTCGCAGCGCAAGCGCTTTTTTAAAATTTTTTAAAAATAATTTTTATCCGCTGAAATCTTATTATAGTTACTCCAATTAAACTCACGGTTATCGCTGCGAAAATGCCTAAGGCATGTTAGATTCATTTTAAATTTTTCAGGATCAAAGCATGAAGTATTACATTAGCCTCACTCTGCTTCTCTTCATTTCGATATTCGCTAAAGCAGACAATAAGATTGATATCACCAACACAACATCAGGTTCAGACTTAACAGCAAAAGTCTCAATTATCTTTGATCCTAAGAATGAGCTGACCTACGAACACTTTTCACAGTCGAATGTACTGAACCGATTTACACCTAATCACACCCCGTTCATTAACATCAGTAAGAAAGGCGGAACCTACTGGCTACAACTAGCATTGGTAAACCCAAGCAGGAAAGAACAGGTCAGCTATATAAAGATCAGAGATTTGCAATTAGCAGAAACAAACATCTATCAAGCGATTGAAAGTAGCGTTACTCATAATGGTCCTTTCTTCTATTCAACCACAGGTAATGTATTTGTCGGACATGACGCCACTTATATACGCATCAAAATTCCCGAAGAAACATCGACGCTCAACCTGATTCGTATTCATCCCATCTCAGATCAACGAATTGAGCTTTTATTCCTAGATAAGGAACACTACCAAGAAGACATTTTAGAAAACAATTGGATGCAGGGAATTTTTGCCGGCATTTTGATCACTCTGGTTACTACGCTGCTTTATCTCTACCGTACTAGCCGGAACACCTCTTCCTTAGCAGGTGCAGCCGTTATTACATTAATCGGCTTCTTCTACATTACTTACACCGGTCAGACAAAAGCTATTTTCGATCTCAATCAATTGCAAAGCCTGACCATGTACTACCTAACCTTTGGCCTAGCATTTCTTTCTTACCTGAGTTTGACGCTTTACCTATGTGGCTTGAAATCCCAGATCAAAAAGATATTAATTTTTGCGGGCACCTTAGGTGTCATACTCATGGTCACTTCGCATCATCTTTATGCTAATCATCTTACAACTATCATCATTCCATCTCTTGTCGCCTGCCTAGCTATGACAGGTTTAGGATTTCAGCAATTAACACGAAAAAACCATATCGCTTCTAACCTGGTTTTTAGCAGCATCATTGCCAGCGTCCTATTAACCGCGAACATCATTCATGCTCTTGGCATTACGCCGGACATGCTTACACTTGGATTTGAAGATAGCCTGACACTCATCGTGCTTAGCATGTTCATTACAACAGCCATAGGAAAACTTCTCTTCATTCATACCCAGAGCAGTAATCGTCAGTACCGCGAAAATAAGGTAAGAAGGGAACTCATTACCGCTAAAAATTCATTTTTAGCTCAATTCAGCCATGAGATGAGAACCCCTCTTAATGGGGTGGTCGGCATGACAGAATTACTTTTCGACACGCCTTTGAGCAATAACCAAAGAGAATACATTTCAACCATTCAGGAATCCGGCGAACGTCTAATGACAATGATCAACGATGTCATTGACTACACTCGCATAGAATCCAGAGAGCTTTCCCTAAATGAACGTACCTTTGACTTACAAAGCGTTGTCGTTCAGTGCTTAACCGATTTTTCTCGGGAAGCAGAGCAAAAGCAAATTGAACTTATTACTGATATCGCCAACGACATTCCTCAAATGGTCAGAGGGGATAACGAGCGACTAAGACAAATACTGCATGGCTTGATAAGTCATCTGTTTAACTTAATTGAGCACGGCGAAATTATTGTGAGCGTGGAATCCAACAGCACGCCAAATCAACTGAGATTCCAGATCCGGGATACCGGCATCGGATTTAAGAAGAACCAGAACAGCAGCCTTTTTGATGCTTATCAGCAAAGTAAAGCCAACCTAAAAACATCTGATCTGAGCCTCAACCTCAGCATGATTCAGGAGCTGATCCACTTAATGGGCGGTGAACTGCACATGGCATCAGAGTTTGGTAAAGGTAATGTCATCTGGTTTACCGCGAATATGCCTGCTAGCGAAGTGGAAAAAGAGGATGTGTTTGATGATTCCGTATTGGAAGGTCTGCATCTATTAGCTGTTGACGATAATGTATCCATCACAAAAGTCATTGCCCATCACGCGCATTCTTGGGGAATGGAAACCTCTATTGCTCACGGTGGCCCGGAAGCACTTGCCATATTACGAAATAAGGCCAGTCTTGAAGAGAAGATTGACGTTGTAATCCTCGACTACAAAATGCCAATCATGAACGGAATTGAGCTGGCAGCCAAAATCAAAGAGGACAACCTGATTACCAATGATGTACTGGTCATCATGCTAACAGGATTAAACTTCACTCCGAACAACACCACAGTCAAGAATGCAGGAATCCGCCATATTCTAACTAAACCTGTCTCTGGCAGCGCACTGAAACAGGTCATTCTTAAAGGACTTGGTCACATTACCCACTCAAATGCGCCAGCAGAACTGCATCAGATTGAAGATCCTAATCGCCACAAGACTTTGAATGTGCTGATTGCAGAAGATAATCAGGTATCCACAAAAGTCATCTGCGGAATGTTAAGAAAGATTGGAGTCAGCTACGAAGTAACCAGCAACGGGGAGCAAGCCTACGATGCTTTCCGCAATGGCGACTTCAATATCGTTTTGATGGACTGTGAAATGCCGATCATGGATGGTTTTGAAGCGACTCAAGCCATCAGAGATTGGGAAAAGAGAAACAAAAAGACCGAAGTACCGATCATCGCCCTATCGGCTCATGTTATGCCACAACAGAAAGCCATGTGTATGGATTGCGGAATGAATGACTATATCGAAAAACCGATCGAGCTCAGTACATTACGCTCCAAGTTAAGAGATTGGGCACCGGTGGTAACCGTTGTTGAAGAAACGACAGAGTGATAGCTCTTTACCTTTATTCATCGGGTACAACTCCCCAAACATCTTGAAATGCATTAATATGAACGGCTGAGTCGAACAGACTCGGCCAACACCCTACATCAGTTCTGGATGTAAGATTCTCTCTGATTCAAAGTCAAAGGCAGTATCCTAATGGGCGACTATTCAATTCATTTTTCTGCAAATTTAGCGCGCAGTCATGGTCTGGAACAAGCCATTGCATTCGCGGTTATGCAGCAATTCCAAGCTTTTCGCCAAAATAAAAATGGTTGGATACTGATTAGCGATGACGACTGGACATCAAAACTGCCCTTTTGGACCATCGAGACCATTCATAGCTCACTAAACCAGTTACGAGTGCAAGGATTGATTGAAATTCACCAGGCCGGTAACACTTTAAACCCTAAGTGTTTATATCGAATAGTGAAGAAAACATCGACGTCTGGCCTGCCAATCGTCAATAGCATCCCGCCTCAAGCCTCAGGCAATCGTAATGCTATAGGAACAGGAAATACTACTGGCAACACCAACAACACAAACCTTCAGCAAAACCCAACTTTCAGTCGCTCAGGTCCAATGCCAGAACAGTGGCATCCCGACCCACATGTTATTCAGCAACTGACTCGACTTGGTATTCCAGAGAACTTTATACAAGAAGCCATTCCTGAGTTCGTTACCTATTGGAAGGAAAGTGGTAAACATGCCATTAGCTGGGGGGCAAAATTCCAAGAACGCGTAAGAAAACTTTGGATGGAGCACGAAACCAAAGTCGCCTCAAATAAAATACCCGCCCCTATCACCAAAGAATGGCAACCCAGCCAGGATGCGCGTGACATCCTCATTCGTGATGGCATTGATCCTGAATTCATCAAAGACAGTGTTGCAGAGTTTCTTTTGTATTGGATGGAACGAGGAAGCGCCGAGATTACCTGGAATAACAAGTTTGTGAGTCACATTCGCCACCAATGGCAAAAGTTCTGCTCAACCATTGAACACTCAACCAACCCAACGCGTATTCCAAAAAACTGGCAACCAAGCCCCGAATGCTTTGATATTGCACGGATGGCGCAAATCGATGTCGAATTTGTGAAAGAGCAGATCAAACCATTTGTGTTATATTGGTCAGATTCAAATCAAACCTCAACATCCTGGAACACTAAGTTTGTCCAACACCTCAAATGGAGTTGGGCGAAGCGTCATCAGTTGGACAACATTGGACAATCGGTAAGTCATGAAAAAGGTTCAGCACATCATCAATCCGGTCACACAGCAAATCAGTCATTCATCGAACGACACCAGGACACCAGCTGGGCGGACGAACTCTAACCGAGCGGATTCGAATTACAACGAACAAACCGCCAATCAAATACCAACCGCTGACATGGTTGCTGCCATCACCTATCTTTTTGGCGCGTTCGAACTGGCTTACCACAATCAATTCAAACGCGCTTTTGGTGATCTAGAAAGCTTAAAAAGTGCTAAACGCTTGTGGGCAATGCAACTGAATCGTTTCAAGCCAGAACAGATTAAGCGCGCTACAGACCAAGCCATCCAAACCAATAAGTTCATGCCAACACTGCCTGAACTCGTTCAAATGTGTGAACATGACTTATCAGAACACGGTTTACCGGATGACTATTCAGCCTATGTAGAAGCCTGTCGAGCTAACAGTCCCAAAGAAAAATACAAATGGACACACCCAGCCGTTTACTGGGCAGGAAGAGCCACTGGCTGGTTTCTATTACAAAGTGAACCAGAAGCAAAAGTTTTCCCGATCTTCAAACGAAACTACGAACAGTTATGTGCAAAAGTACGGGATGGCGAGTCACTAAATATTCAGGTGAAATCAGATGTTCCTCAATTAGAAAGCATTCCGCTTCCTAAAGAGGATCAAATCAAGCATTTAGAAGCATTAAGAAAGAAAACAGGTCTTTAATTAGTCCGAATTCTTGAGTGGGCGTAAAGCAATCAGCTCTTTCTCTTCCTGAGCCAGTCTTTGCGCCGCCAAGATTCGACGCTGCTGTTGTAGCACGTACTGAATCAACTCCTCGCTCAACTGCTCACTGATTCGCTCAAAATTCACACGAATCATGTAATTTGTGCCTTGAGGACCAGGAATAGAAAGTCGATCACTGCCAATAACACGCCCTGTCACCAACACACGCCGATGATCCGATGTCAGCAACATATCCATCAGCACAATCGTGTCATCCGACAAGGGTTCTACCGACGGAAAACCCACACCACACGCACTCAAGCTTACGTTAACTGTACGATATTTTTGTTGAAACCCCGCGTCCAGATGAGCAGACACAGAATCTGCAAACATATTCAGCTTTTGATTTAATAAATCAGCCATTGCTGACAATTCTGGGGAGTTTTGCCTCAAACGCTCAATCTCTGATGAAATTTCCGCATCCAATGCGCGAATATCTGGGTCGGGCTCAATATTAAGCTCCCCATCTAGCCACAACTTTTCTTCGGATAAAGAAAGGACGCGATACCTAAGACTTACCGTATCGGCTATTCTGAAAAATCGTCGACGATCAACACCGCCATCAATTGGAGCTGTCTGTCCCATAACATAAAGTCTCTCTAATCTATTTTTATTATTCTTATGACTCTATATACATAGTAATCTAGAAAATCTCTTCTGGCGACAACTCGTACAATTCATCTGTCGGGTCAAAGCCATCCTGATAAGGATCGAAAGTTTCAATTTGATCAACATGTTCTTCGTATGGATCATCCTTCACGATAACAATCTCCACACGACGATTTAATTGACGACCTTCCGGCGTCTCATTATCAGCAATTGGCTTGGTTGATCCCCAACCAACTACTTTAAATCGTTTTCTTTGGAATTCTTTAAACGCTAAAAGTTCATTTGCTAACGCCTGAGCACGGGCTGAAGATAACTCATAGTTATTAGCAAAGGCACTGGCGCTGGGTAAAGATACATCGTCCGAATGACCTTCAAAACTTAACGTTCCTTCAACCATTAACAACATATCTTTTAATTTTGCCAAGACCGGGAAAAACTTGTCATCCAGGGTTGCAGAACCCGACTTGAATGAACCATTCTCTTGAATTCGAATCACAATGCGTCGGTCTTTAGTTTCGACCTGAATAGAGCCTTTGCCGACCTCTTCCTGCATGTGAGTGGCAATTTCAATGGCGTCTTTCTCGGCATCCGCTTTCGCAGCTTCCGCTTCATCCTTTGTCTTACGATCTTCGCGAAGTCGCTGATTATCCTCTGTGGCAATGTTTTGAGCTTCAGGGTCCTGACACTCTACTTCCAAGCTTTCCTTGGTGGTATCAGACGTATCCTGATAGATAACATTCAGAGGAGTAGGATCGGGACGCCCTGGGCTAAATTCCTGAGCGATGATACTTGTACCTTTAGGGATTTCAGCCAGGTTCTTGACGTTTTGCACACCAAAGGCATTCATTAAGGAACCGGCCAGACGCTTAAAGCGAATAGCATCGATTTCCGCAAAGGAAAGCAGTAATACGAAAAAGCACATCAGGAGCGACATCAAGTCGGCAAAGGTCATCACCCAGGCGGGCGTTCCGGCTTTTTCTTTTTTCTTTGGTTCTTCGTCACTCATCCAGGCATTCGCTTTTCTCGATAATCACATTGGTTCGGAAATTCACCGAACTGCCTTAGATCTCTGGTGGGCGCTTACCTTCAGCAAGGTAAGTACGTAGCATGGATTCAATTACTTTCGGGTTTTGACCTGCCTGTATCGCTAACAACGCATCAATCACCATGCGTTTGGACATCGCTTCTTGCCCTGCTCTTAAATCCAACTTATCTGCAACTGGCTGAGCAAACATGTTGGCAATCATTGCCCCATATAAAGTAGTTAACAGAGCAACCGCCATCGCAGGACCAATAGATTTTGGGTCATCCATGTTAGCCAACATGGCCACCAGACCAATTAGGGTACCAATCATCCCCATCGCTGGCGCCACTTCCCCCATCTGGGTAAAGATACTGGAACCTGATGCATGACGTTCAACCGCAAGGTTCATTTCTTTGGTTAATAAGGTTCTGACAACTTCCGGATCATGACCATCTACCAGAAGCTGAATTCCATTCATAAGGAACTTATTTTCAGATTCCTTACCTTCAAGAGACAGTAAACCGCCTTTACGTGCTTCAGCAGCCATTTCAACCACTTCAGAAATCAAATCTTCAGGCGCTTGCAACTTGAACATAAACGCTTTGGCTGCAATTTTACCTGCTGCGAGGAAGTGCCCAAGTTCATACTTCATTAATACCGCAAAAATAGAACCACCTACCACAATCAATAGCGACGGCACATTAAAGAACATATGAGGTGAGCCGCCTAGAACCATGGCAGCAATAACAATTACAAAGGCACCTACTATTCCGATAAGTGTTGCTAAATCCACAAGATCCCTCTTTATTGATTGGGGCAGAAAGAGTGCAAAATAACAGAAAACCCATACATTCTTTTAGGGTTTTCTATCAACATCATGAACTTATATCGACTCGTTGAGCTAAAACTTAAGCCTGATTTTGAATTTTAATCGATTACTTGAGTCACTTTAAGAATACTAGGATAATAGCGCAAGCTTTCCACCGATACAGAATTTTTTATGACTGATCAGAATAAAAACCTTGATTTTGAAGCGTCTTTGACAGAACTGGAGCAACTGGTTCAATCATTGGAAAACGACAATTTGAGTCTCGACAAGTCGTTGGCAACCTTCGAACAAGGCATCAAACTATCGAGAACCTGCCAGCAAGCGTTGGATCAGGCCGAACAAAAAGTCAGCATTCTCCTGGGCGAAACAGAACAGCCTTTCGACAACTCCACTTTAAACGACGAATAAACACGTTTTGAATATTCAATTGCTCATGCAGCAAGCTGCAGAACGCTGCAACCAGATTCTTGCTACCAAAATCAACGCACAACCGGAAATTAGTCGCCTAAAGACCGCCATGTCTTATAGCGTTACCAACGGTGGTAAGCGTTTCAGACCCGCTTTAACTTATATGACATTGACTGCGCTAGGGCTCCCCGAAGAAAAAGGGGATGATATTGCGGCGGCCATTGAGTGCATTCACACCTACTCGTTAATACACGATGATCTTCCAGCGATGGATGATGATGATCTTCGTCGTGGCAAACCCACCTGTCATGTGCAGTTTGATGAAGCAACAGCAATTCTTGCAGGCGATGCACTGCAAGCACTGGCCTTTGAAATCATTGCTGACTCAACACAACTATCAGACGCTCAAAAAGTAGCCATCATTCAAGTACTATCCAAAGCATCCGGCCCTGCAGGTATGGTTGGCGGACAGGCTCACGATTTGGATTCGGAAGGAAAACAACTAAATCAGAGTGAACTAGAAGCGATTCATAACCGAAAAACCGGCGCACTTATTTCCGCCTGTACAGAGATGGCTTGTATTGCGGCTAACGCACCAGAGCACATTCGATCCACACTGAAAGACTTTTCATTGACATTAGGATTGGCCTTCCAGGTTTCCGACGACATCATTGACATCACCAGCTCAACGGAAGTTCTTGGTAAACAACAGGGCTCGGATCACGAGCTGGACAAAGCCACTTACCCCAAGCTACTCACTCTGGAAGGCGCAAAAGACTACTTAAATCAGCTAAAGGACAAGGCGCTGACCCTATTAAATCAAGCGCAGCTGAACTCTTCAGAACAACTCGTCACTTTGACTCACTTTGTAGCAGACAGAGACCACTAACCTACTCGGCTGTGGTCTTCCCCTTTCAGACTCAAATTCCAATAAGTTGTCACATTGCTACTTTGTCGACCTTCGCCTTTGTAGTAGAATGCGCCGTCTAACCTACGGGCCTGACTAGGTAATCAATCCAAGATGATTTTCCATAAAATACCTGAAAGCCGTCCAGACACGCCGTTGTTGGATAGCATTGATCGTCCAGAACAATTACGACAGATGTCCTCTGCTACTTTGCCTCAATTAGCCAAAGAGCTTAGGGAATATTTGCTGTACTCTGTGGGTCAATCAGGTGGGCATTTTGGTGCAGGTCTGGGGGTTGTTGAGCTAACGATTGCTCTTCACTATGTATTTAACACACCTGAAGATAGATTAGTGTGGGACGTAGGCCATCAAGCTTACCCACATAAAATTCTGACAGGCCGACGCGAACAGATGCCAACCATCCGTCAAGGTGGCGGTTTAGCTGCATTTCCTCGTCGATCTGAAAGTGAGTTTGATACCTTCGGAGTTGGCCACTCAAGTACCTCAATCGGTGCCGCGTTAGGCATGGCACTGGCTGCAAAGCAGAAAGGTGAAGATCGAAAAGCTGTTGCTATTATTGGTGATGGTGCCATGACCGCAGGCATGGCTTTTGAAGCCATGACACATGCGGGTGACAGTGGCGCAGACATGTTAGTTATTCTCAACGACAACGACATGTCGATTTCCGAAAACGTCGGTGGTTTGTCTAATTATCTGGCCAGGCTCTTATCCTCACCTTCGTACAATAATTTGCGAAACAACAGCAAGAAAATCCTGGGTGACATCCCGCCGGTATATGAGTTAGCTAAAAAGACAGAAGAACATCTGCTTAAAGGCATGACCACACCTGGCACCATGTTCGAAGAGCTGGGCTTCAATTATATCGGCCCTATTGATGGTCATAACGTTGAATTACTGACCGAGACGCTGGCTAACATGAAGTCTCTGTCGGGCCCTCAGTTTTTGCATATTGTGACCAAAAAAGGGAAAGGGTTTTCTCCAGCAGAAGCCGACCCGATTGGTTATCACGCCATCAACAAGTTACCGAACAAAAACGAGCGCAGCTCTCAAACGCCTAAACCAAGCCGACCAAAATACTCAAATGTGTTCGGCCAATGGTTGTGTGATATGGCAAATCATGACGAGCGTCTGGTCGGTATTACGCCTGCGATGCGAGAAGGCTCAGACCTGATCAAATTCAGCGAGCAATTCCCGGAGCGCTACTTCGACGTTGCCATTGCAGAACAACATGCCGTAACGCTGGCAGCGGGTTTAGCCTGTGAAAATCTGAAACCTGTTGTAGCTATCTATTCAACATTCCTACAACGCGCTTATGACCAACTGATTCATGACGTTGCTATTCAGGATCTGGATGTTCTGTTCGCCATTGACCGAGCAGGTTTAGTGGGAGAAGACGGCCCTACGCACGCTGGTAGCTTTGATTTAGCATTTCTTCGTTGCATTCCTGGCATGGTCATCATGGCACCATCCAACGAAGACCAAACCCGAAAAATGTTAAGCACTGGCTATCTTTATGAAGGCCCGGCTGCAGTTCGCTATCCGCGAGGCACAGGTCCTGGCGTGGATATCTCAGACGACTTATCAGCCATCGAGATAGGCAAATCAGAAACCCTGCTCAAAGGTAAAAAAGTCGCCATTCTAGCCTTTGGTTCTATGGTGGAAGCGGCTCGTGGTGTTGCCGAGAAGCACAGCTACACACTCATTGACATGCGTTTTGTGAAGCCTTTAGACGAAGCCGCAATTCTGGAAGCTCGCACAACCCATGACCTGCTAGTAACCGTGGAAGAAAACTCCATTATGGGTGGCGCAGGTTCTGCCGTGAATGAGTTCCTCAATAGCCAATACCAGACAGGTCACATTATTAATCTTGGCTTGCCAGACTACTATGTCGAACACGACAAACCAGAAGTAATGCTGAAAGAGTGTGGACTGGATGCCGAAGGCATTGACGCTGCGATCAACAAAGCACTGACCGCATTTGAAGGGAAGCAAGTAATGTCTGCGGTTGCAAACTAACTTATAGCCAGCAACCAAAGACAAACTTATCCTTCACTATACTCAGGACTAGGATTAATGATTCTGCTCCAGAATCATAAAGCCCTTTTCATGTTTGATGTTCACGTGTTTCAGGAAGGTCATTCCCAGCAAGATCTCTCCAGTGAAGCCAGACTCAAGCACAATCCCATGAACGTAACTGGCTTTCAGGCCGCCTACCTTAACTGAATTTAAAAGCACCGGATAGCCAATCACCTGACCACCGGCTGTTCCAACATATACAGGGTTGGATCGATCCACAGACACCCCCAGGCGCCGCGCATCTGCCATCGACATAGAAATCGATGTGGCGCCAGTATCCACTAAAAAACTTACCGGACGACCATTAATACTGCCTGTTGTTAAGTACTGTCCATTGCTGGACTGAATACTCACCGTGGCCTTTTGAGGCGCCTGATAGTCACCTGAAATATGCCCTGACAGGCCCAACACTTTTCGCTGTCCACTGATCATGATCACGGCCTGCTTCGCATCGGCACTGATTAACTTCACCCCTTCTGGCGAGGTTTGCCCCTTTCGAAGAATCCGCTGCGTACCGTTAATGTTCAGCACAGCCATGTTATTCATCAACCCTTCCACATGAATCGACGCCTCTGCCCAAACAAGCCCTGAAAGCATCCACGCTGCAAACAACAGACAGATACGATTGCTACGGAATAACCCCATGCTTAAACGCCCCTTATAACGGCAACCAGTTCGACATTAACAACAATTGCAACACAATCAAGGACATCAAACCAGCCAAAATATCATCAAGCATTATCCCCAAACCGCCGGATACTTTTTGATCCGCCCATTTAATCGGCCAAGGTTTGATAATGTCGAAGAAGCGAAACAAGGCGAATCCGATCAATGCCACCAGCCAATGTTTCGGCGCAAAAATAAAGGTTATCCACAGACCAGAGAACTCATCCCAGACAATACCACCGTAGTCATGCACCCCTAAACGACGTGCACTTTCACCACATAAATAGATCCCTAGAGGAATACTGGAAACCACTACTGCGATGTACCAGTACAAGCTCATGTCAGCCAACATAAACCAATAAATCACCAACGCCATCAGAGTGCCAAAGGTACCCGGCGCCTTGGGGCTTAATCCGGAGCCTAAACCAAAGGCAAAAAAGTGGACCGGATCTTTGATAATCTCAATCGGAGATAAATGTATCTTTTCACCCATGAAACAATGTCCTTTTTGAATGTCTCAATCGCGTTCAAGAGAAATGGTTGTAGCCTAAGCGAGTTAGATCAACATTAGCGTTCTCTACGCTCACCTTCTGTGTGTCATTGACCGTCTCAATTCGGCCAATTTTTGTGATAGCAATACCAGACTGTTTTGCAACAGCTTGAAGTTTTTGCTCCATATCCGGCGGCGCGGTAAATGCTAATTCGTAATCATCTCCGCCAGTGAGTGCCCACTCATTTGCTTGAGGCATTTCAAAGCAACGGCTTAACGCATCAGATATTGGCAGACTTTGAGCGTCCACAACGACAGATACTCCACTGGCCTCGGCAATGTGCCGCAAGTCAGCCAATAATCCATCGGATACATCAAGCATCGCACTGGCAATACCTGACAACGCCTGTCCCAAGACAATTCGGGGTGTCGGTTTATGAAAACGCTGAATCAGAAAATCTTCATCTTTTGAATGAGCATGAGTTGATGCAGCTGATCTACTATCTCGATCCAACCAGAGGTGTAGCCCAGCCGCAGCATCCCCCAAAGAGCCAGACACATAAACATCATCCCCGACCTGAGCTCCGTCACGATAGACAGGATGAGGACACAAGCCATGCGCTTGAATGGTAATCGTCAGAGGTCCCTTTGTGGTATCGCCCCCAACCAAAGGAATATGAAACCGCTCAGCCAGTACTCTCATACCGTCGACAAAAGCACGTAACCAAGGCTCATGGATCTCGGGAAGCGTGATTGCAAGCGTATAAAATAGAGGAGTAGCAGACATCGCAGCCAGATCACTGAGATTAACCGCAAGACAACGATAACCCAGATCGTAAGGAGGAATATCCGAAGTAAAGTGAACCCCTTCAACCAGGGTATCAATAGAAAAGGCCAGGTTACCCTGACCTTTCCAAACTGCAGCATCATCCCCAATTTTTTTAAGGAAACCATGCCCAGTTGATGCATTCTCTTCCGAACCAATCTCTTGTAAAGGTTGGAAGAGAGTCTGTATCAGCGCAAATTCATCCATGAGCAGATCATAACGCGTTCAGATTATTTGGAACGAGCACGTTGTTTTTCTTCCAAACGAGCTCGACCTGCCAATTTATCCAACACGCCATTCACGTACTTATGACCGTCTTCACCACCGAAGTTTTTCGCAAGATCAATCGCTTCATTGATCACAACGCGATATGGCACATCCAAACGATGAAGTAATTCATAAGCACCGATACGTAAGATTGCACGTTCAATCGGATCAACCTGATCTTCAGTACGATCCAGAAATAGCACATACGCAGAATCCAATTCAGCTAGCTTTCTAGGGATTTCATGTAACAGCTCAGAGAAATACGGTTTATCGTATTTCTTCGATTCATTATCCACTAAAAATTGCGCTTCAATAGTAGTGATTGAATCTTTGTTCATGTGCCATTGATACAATGCCTGAACCAGCAGGCAGCGAGATTCATGTCGCGCAGCAGCTGGCCCTTTGCGACCACCACCCGGCTTCCCTTTCCGAGGACCTTTTGAGCCACCTTTAGGAGAAGTGGTTTTGCCTTGCTCGTTCATTTCGCCATTAGCCATGCTTAGTTCACCTGCTTTAATAAGCTAACCATTTCGAAGGCGCTCATTGCCGCTTCTTCACCCTTATTACCGGCCTTGGTTCCTGCACGCTCAATTGCTTGCTCAATACTATCCACAGTCAATACACCAAACGCTACTGGAATACCGTATTGCAGCGCCAATTGACCCAATCCCTTAGTACATTCGCCCGAAACGTATTCGAAATGCGGCGTACCACCACGAATCACTGCACCCAGTGTAATAATCGCGTCGTATTTACCTGTCTCAGCCACTTTTTTAACCGTCAATGGAATCTCCATTGCGCCAGGGCAACGAATGATTGTGATATCTTCTTCTGACACACCGTGGCGCTTCAAAGAGTCAACCGCACCTTCCACCAGGCTTTCCACAACGAACGCATTCCAACGCCCAACAACCAAAGCGTATTTACCTTGGTTCGGCGTCATATCGCCTTCAATAACTTTAATTTGAGACATGCTTTTTACCATTTGATTTTAACAATTGAACTGTCGAATTAAGTCGTAACTTTTGTTGGATGATAGGTTTGAATTTAACCATCCAAAGTCATCGCCCAGGCGGATCATACCCGGGCGATTATATCTTACTCGGCGTCCGGTTCGATGAAGTTAACCAATTCCAGATCAAATCCGGACAGTGCACTAAACTTCATCGGAGAACTCATTACATCCATCTTACGAATACCCAAGTGGCGCAAGATCTGAGAACCGGTTCCGATGGTCTGATAAGCACCAGAAACACCTTGCCCAGGTACACGGTGTGCCTTTTGAGGACACAGCAACTTATCGAGACTACCCGCCAAATCCATTTGGCCGTCCATATCAAGCATCACGATCACACCTTGATCACGCTCTGCAATGTATTTCATAACCGCATCAATTGACCATGACACACGATCTCTTTGTGTTGCACGAAGGATATCGCGCATTGGATCAAGTACATGAACACGAACGGGTACCGCATCTTCTTCCGACCATTGACCACGAGTCATTGCCAGGTGACGATGACCGTGAATGGAGTCTTTGAATTCATGAAGAGTGAACGCACCAAACTCAGTGTCGATGCTTTCTTTGCGCACTTCTTCAATGGTGTGCTCATTCATCATGCGGTAGTGAATCAAGTCTGCGATGGTTCCGATCTTTAGGTCGTGCTCTTTGGCAAACTCTTCCAAATCAGGGCGACGCGCCATCGTGCCGTCTTCATTCATGATCTCAACAATCGCCGCTGCAGGCGTCAAACCAGCCAAACGCGCCAAATCACAACCAGCTTCGGTATGACCTGCACGACTCAATACACCACCAGGCTGAGCACGTAGAGGGAAGATATGACCCGGCTGAACAATCGCATCCGCTGGCGATTCAGGATCAACCGCAACACGAATGGTATGAGAACGATCCGCCGCAGAAATCCCGGTGGTTACGCCTTCACGCGCTTCGATCGATACCGTAAACGGTGTGCTGAATTGAGCACTGTTATCGCTTACCATCGGAGGCAAGCCCAAGAAGTCACAACGCTCTCCGGTTAAAGTAAGACAAATCAGGCCACGAGCCTTCGAGGCCATAAAGTTCACAATTTCAGGAGTAACTTTTTCCGCTGCAACGATGATATCGCCTTCATTTTCACGATCTTCGTCATCCATCAGGATAACCATTTTACCCTGGCGGATATCTTCAATGATTTCTTCAATACTATTTAGGGACATTCTCTAGCCTTTTGAGCAGTTGGATGCGTGATAGAGGAGTTCTTCCTGCTTATCGCTTTGTTCTTCCTATGAAGCCGTGTTCTGCCAAAAAGCCCATACTGATGTTACTTTTTGGCTGGCTTCCCGAATCAGAACCCTGAGTCAGTAGGCGCTCAAGATATCGAGCCACCACATCAACCTCAAGATTCACCCTGTCTCCCACTTTGTAGTTTTTAATAATAGTTTCTTGTTGAGTGTGTGGGATCACATTCAACACAAAATCATCGCCAATCAGATCGTTAACAGTCAGGCTGCAACCATCCAGGGTAATAGACCCTTTCTTAGCGATATAACGAGCCAATTCTGAATCGGGTCTCACTACAATTCGAACGGAACGTGCGGACGGTTCTAGCTGAACAATTTCGCCCTGACCATCCACATGACCACTAACAATGTGTCCACCAAAACGAGAGGTAGGTAACATCGCTTTTTCTAAGTTCACCGCCGCTCCGGGCGCCAATTGATCCAATCCTGTCAGCGACAAGGATTCTAATGACACATCGGCGGTGAATTCAGAGGAATTAAAAGCAACTACCGTCAGGCAAACACCATTAACAGCAATACTGTCTCCGAGTTTAACGTCAGACATATCCAGACTATTTACCGCAATGGTAATAGCCACATCGCCACCCTTGACGACTTTATTTTTCAACTGACCTAGCGCTTCAACAATACCGGTAAACACGTACGATTCCCTTGATAAACAAAACTAAATAACAGACCTAAACGGCGGGTTTACTAATAATACGAAGGTCTTCACCCACCGGTGATACTTCTTCAAAGGTTAACGCAATTGCTTGATTCATACGCTCCAATGGCAAGGTCACCAATGGACGAGCATCAGCCCCCATCAATTTAGGAGCAATGTACGTCCAGCACTCATCCACAAGTTTTTCTTCGAGGAAACCTGTCGATAGCTGAGCCCCAGCTTCAACCAATACTTCGTTAATCGAACGCTCTGCTGCCAATCGTTTTAATAACGCTACCAGCTGAATCCTCTTATCAGTCGTCTGAGTCCAGACCGTCACGCCCGCCTTTTCCAAGCGATCTTTCTTGGTCTGATCAGCTTGATCAGAACATACAATTATCGTCTCACCTGGCAAAGATAAGATCTTAGCCATTTCCGGAATGCTCAGCTGACTGTCTAACACCACCCGTAACGGTTGATGTTGGATTGCTTCTGCAGCAAGTTCTTTTGCTAAACCGAGTTCATCTTCCCGCAACGTCAACGAAGAATCGTCATGAAGAATGGAACCAACACCGGTAATAATGGCATCACTCATGGCACGAAGACGTTGAACATCTGAGCGAGCAGCAGGTCCGGTAATCCATTTGCTTTCACCGGACGCCATCGCAGTACGCCCATCCAGACTCATTGCCTGTTTAACACGAACATAAGGCAGCCCCGTTTCCATACGCTTCAGGAAACCAGGATTGAGATCTCTCGCTTCGTCTTCCAGAATCCCGGAGACCACTGAAATACCGGCCTCTTCAATACGCTGTAACCCTCTCCCCGCCACTTCCGGGTTTGGATCGGTCATAGCCGCAACCACCCGAGAAACGCCCGCCTTAATCAGCGCATCACAACACGGCGGAGTACGTCCAAAATGACTGCAGGGCTCCAGAGTGACATAGGCCGTAGCCCCTTTCGCCTGCTCACCCGCATCTTTTAAAGCGTGCACTTCTGCATGGGGCTCACCGGCTCTGAAATGAAAGCCCTGACCCACCACTTGGTCGTCCTTTACAATGACACACCCAACACGAGGATTAGGATGCGTTGTATACAAACCGTTCTGGGCTAATTCAATCGCCAGAGACATCCATTTTTCATCTTCAATGTTAATGGCTTCCGGGTTGATCATTTTACGGGCTCCGAAGACGCATTCGATAACATATCAATTTCTTTACGAAACTCATCGATGTCCTGAAAGCTGCGATAGACAGAAGCAAATCGAACATAAGCCACCTGATCTAACTGTCTAAGTGCTTCCATCACCGCCTCTCCCACCATAAGTGAAGGCACTTCGCGCTCACCGGTTGCACGGAGTCGATGTTTGATTTTGAGAATAGCAGATTCGATGTTGTCGAAACTCACCGGACGTTTTTCTAACGCACGTTGAATACCGGCCCGTAATTTTTCTTCATTGAAAGGTTCGCGCGTGCCATCTTGCTTGATGACGCGCGGCATAAGAAGTTCAGCAACTTCGTAAGAGGTAAAACGTTCGTTACACTTCAGACATTCTCGACGGCGACGGACTTGTTCACCATCACTGATCAAACGGGAATCTATCACCTTGGTTTCTTTGTAGCCACAAAATGGACAATACATGTGAACCTCTGAAGTTAAAGAGCTGAAGAATCGATCTTGTTCGCTTAAACACCCAACCAAAACAATAGGATCGATCCTGTTGGGACAATACTTTTAAGAAAGCGTCGCTATTGTAATTTCACTTGACCTAAAACGCAAAAAGCTTCGGTACGAATTTCTTCGTATCGAAGCTTTTCAATTCAGAACTCTGTTAATTCAGAATCCTAATTCGGACAGTAAAACCATCCGAATCCTGCGTTTATTTCAACGCAGCTTATTTGTATACAGGCTTCTGCTTACAAATATTT
Source organism: Litoribrevibacter albus (assembly GCF_030159995.1). Classification (NCBI taxonomy): domain Bacteria; kingdom Pseudomonadati; phylum Pseudomonadota; class Gammaproteobacteria; order Oceanospirillales; family Oceanospirillaceae; genus Litoribrevibacter; species Litoribrevibacter albus. The sequence goes on from NZ_BSNM01000027.1 coordinate 18,085, forward strand.
AGTACTTTTTGTTTTACTTCTGCGATTGCAGCAGATGCATCACCAGACTCAAGGCCATCCAATACATCACAGATCCAACCAGCAAGCTCTGCTGATTCAGCTTCTTCGAAGCCACGGCTAGTGATTGCAGGTGTACCGATACGCAAACCAGAAGTAACAAACGGTGAACGAGGGTCGTTTGGAACCGCATTCTTGTTCACAGTGATGTTTGCTTCACCCAACGCTGCGTCAGCATCTTTACCTGTGTATTCTTTGCCGATCAAATCAACAAGGAACAAGTGATCGTCAGTACCACCAGAAACAACATTGATACCACGGTCGATGAATACCTTAGCCATTGCCTGAGCATTTTTAACAACTTGTGCCTGATATGCTTTGTACTCGTCAGACATTGCTTCTTTAAAGCACACTGCTTTAGCAGCGATCACATGCATCAATGGGCCACCTTGTGACTCAGGGAATACAGCGAAGTTAAGCTTCTTGTTCAATTCTTCGTCTTCTTTCGCAAGAATCAAACCACCACGAGGACCACGCAATGTTTTGTGAGTTGTTGTAGTCACAACGTCAGCGAAAGGTACCGGGCTTGGGTAAACGCCAGCCGCAATCAAACCAGCTACGTGGGCCATATCCACAAACAAGTAAGCACCTACTTTGTCTGCGATGTCACGGAAACGCTGCCAATCAACTACGCGAGAATACGCAGAGAAACCAGCAACGATCATTTTTGGTTTGTGCTCTAGAGCCAAACGCTCTACTTCTTCGTAATCAATCTCACCCGTTTCAGGGTTTAGACCGTACTGAACCGCATCATAGATACGACCAGAGAAAGAAACTGCTGCACCGTGCGTCAAGTGACCACCGTGAGCAAGGCTCATGCCCAATACTTTGTCACCTGGCTTACATAGCGCCATGTAAACCGCTGCGTTTGCTTGAGAACCAGAGTGTGGTTGAACGTTTGCGTAACCCGCACCGAACAATTCTTTGGCACGATCGATAGCCAATTGCTCAACTACGTCAACGTACTCACAACCACCGTAGTAACGCTTACCTGGATAACCTTCAGCGTATTTGTTGGTTAGCTGAGAGCCTTGCGCTTCCATAACACGAGGACTGGTATAGTTTTCTGATGCAATCAGCTCAATGTGTTCTTCTTGGCGAACACGTTCGCTTTCCATTGCAGACCATACATCTGGGTCAAAATCAGCAATATTCATATCACGAGTAAACATGGGCGTCCTCTGATTCTATCAAGTGAGGTTGACCACTCAGTCAGCTATTTTACTGGCTTCCCAGCGTTTTTTGCTGCCTTGAAGTGGAACTAAAAAATATTAAAAGTGGAACTGGAAATTTGGCGCGAAGTATAACCGATTAAATTCCGAACGCCTACTGAGTAATTTTGATAGACCTATGAAGGAAATTCATCAATCAAAAATTACTCACTCGAAAATCAACTCGGCATATAGAACTGATAAATATCCCGGCCACCAGCTTTCGCTCGGTACATCGCATGATCCGCATGACGCAGGAGCTCAGACGCATCGTCCGCATGAACAGGGTAGACAGCGATACCCACACTGGCCGTTACCCGAAATTCCTGATTCTGAATGGAAATAGGCTCCTGCAATGCAGAAACCACCTGACTCGCCACATGCTCACTGAAGGAACGAGCCTCAGCTTCTGAAGGCTGCCCACCAAGAATAATGGTAAATTCATCACCGCCCATGCGAGCAACCGTATCGGAAGAACGAACACAACTGCTTAAACGCTGAGCCACCTCTTTTAACAGGATATCCCCCGCTTCATGACCCAAAGTGTCGTTGACCGGTTTAAAGTTATCCAAATCCAGATATAAAAGCGCAACAGCGCCTTGATTGTCATTTGCCCGACGCATTTCAAGATTCAACTGTTCTTTGAACAAACTCCGGTTAGCCAAGTCGGTCAACGGATCGTAATAAGCCAAACGATGAATTCGCTCTTCTGCTTCTTTACGCTCGCTCATGTCGGAGAAAATCACAATGTAGCTTTCAACAAACCCATCGTCATTAGTAATTGCAGACACACCCACCCAAGCAGGGAAAGGTTCACCCGTCTTTTTACGATGCCAAACTTCACCCTGCCAATAACCGGTTCGGGCAACACTGTCCAACAGGGTATGATAAAACTGCTCGGTTTGCTGTTCAGTACACAAGAAGGCCAGATTCTTACCCAGGATTTCACGATTTTCATAACCAGTAACCACCTTGAAAGCTCGGTTACTGCGAACAATATCGCCGTCCATATCCGTAATCAGAATAGCCTCGTTACTGCTCTCGAAGACTTCCGCTGCAAGTTTAAGTTCCGCCTGGCTCTTTCTACGTCGGGTGACATCCCGACAACTGCCTAACAAACCTTCAAAGTTATTGTCTTCGTCCCACAGCAAACCAACTTTCACTTCCAAAGACACATAATGTCCGTCCTGATGAAGCGCCATCACTTCCACAATGTGCTCACCCGTTTGCTCACGATAGGACTCTGCATTAACCTCGCCTGACATCACCGCACGTAATGGTTCAGCGATTTCCTCTTCAATCAGGGTAAATTGATCTTCCGCCAGAAAGGCTCTTGCACCTTTATGCAAGACGTCTTCCTGTTCGTAACCCAGGACCTGCATAATGGAAGGACTGATGTATTTAAAATGAAACTCAGGGTCCATCACCCAAACAAGATCACGAATATTTTCAGCTAACACTTCCAGATAACGTTCGTGTTTATCAACTTTGGTTCGCGCTTCCAATAATTCAGTGATGTCACGCCCGACACCGATATATCGCTTCACCTTATTATTTTCATCACGAGTAAACGGAGTATCGCGGAACAAATAACTGTGCCACTTTCCATTTTTATGCTGCATGCGCAGAACCGTCTCATTGACCGTGCCGTTTTCCATATCCCGGAATTTAGGCAGTTCACTCTTCAGTAATAACTTATCCTCAGGATGAAGCAGAGTTTGCCAGTAACGATCTCCCATACGGTCAAGGTCTGAGCGACTGTATCCCAACCTGAGACCAATCTCATGATTCACAAAGACATTGCCATGGGTTGAGAAGTCATTAACGTAAACCACATCGGGTACGGAATGCACCACCTGTTGCCAAAACTGTTCTCTTTCTGCCGCCTTTTCTTTTGCCGACTTCAACGCCGACACATCCAACAAGCTCAATAAGATACAACCGGAAGAGGTTGCGCCACTGCCATCCTCATCCAATGTTTCTGCAGGCTCCACCAGACTGACGTTAATCTGGGCAGAAATGGATTTACCCGTCACGCTGTAAAGATCAATGATCGATTCAGATCTGCCATCGAGATTAAACGTCAAGGCCATGATGGACTTCCAGATACAACTGTCTGGATGGAACACAATTTTCTTGAGGTGTTTCACCGCCGTCATCTCATCAATGGTATCCAACAAGCGACACGCCGATTCATTAATCTCGGTGATTAGAATTCCGTCAATCATCGATCGGAACTGCCAGGCATTACGATCACGCCAACAGGAAAATGCCTCATAAGAATCGACTACACCGGAGGACAGTAGCTCACCCAACTCATTCAGATCAACCATCGCCAACGGCACTCCGGCACCTTCAAACGTGGATCGGTAATGATTCTGACTGGTAATCAGTTGTTCATGAATGCGATGCTGGTTGGTGACATCCTTTAATACCCAAACAACGACCTGACTGCCATCTTCCAGCGATAACATTTGATGCGAAGGCTCCACCCAACGCGAAACCACCAGACTATCGATGGATAACTCATTATCCACATCAATCACCTCACCATTAAGTAAGGACTCACTCCACGAGGTTAACCTATCCCAAAATACGGATGGTCCTTGACGTGTAACCTCATCCGACACAGGCTTGTCACTATCCAACTTCAATAACGAATAGAAAGTGGAATTAGCAAACATCACCTGATTATGAGCTCCCAGCACCACAACCGCATCCGAGATCGACGATAAAATCAAATCCCCACGAAATGCTAATTCCCGATTTTGCTTTTGAAGATTCTTATTGTGGCGGCGAGCGGTTCCCAGATACCAAATGAGCCCAACACCACCAAATAAATAAAAGAACGCCACCAATGCGGAAGGCGCCATTGAAGTTTTGTAGTAATCCCGCGTTCTCGACTGATTGATATACCCCGTCAGAGCCAACTTACTGTCGCCCAATTTTGCAGTCCAGATACTTTGCTTATGGTTAGCAGGTAAAACAGGTAACACATCCACCCAAACATTACGATCCGTTGTGAGATCCAATAACTCATAACTGGCATGAGGGTTATCATTCTTCGCAAGCAAAGACTTTAGCCACTCTAACTGAATGACGATAACCAAATACCCTTGATTACCTTTACGTCGGTGAAAAAGAAACCCACCCTGATCATTTAACAACCGAAATCCTGTAATCGGTGTTTTGGCATCAAAATCGAAGACAACATCGGCGCTCGCCCCATTCTGACGAGTTAAAGGCACTCCCGTCTCCCATCGAATATGCCCCTCCATATCCACCAGAGCCACCGATCTCAACCACGGAGAAATATCTGAAACTGACAAGAAGAAATTATCGAGATCGGACTGAGCCTCAAATGGCAAATCATAGTTATCAACCAAGGCACGCTCTAAGGATGAAATTTGTGTCCCAAAATAATCCTGATAGAGCGTCACTCGACTCTTAATCATCCGGGACATCAAATCCTGATGATAGCCATGATCTTTCCAGACCTGCCAAGCCATCACACCCAAGAGATAAAGGAAGGCCACCACAAAGAGAATAACAGGATAAACAGGCACGGATTTCGAGCGACTGGCAGTCTGATCCTGGGTTATTTTTTTAGACGTAGAATGCTGCACAAAAAGCCCGACAAAGAGATACGTAAAACTATGGATTTGTAATTAGAATTTGAACTGTATAATAAAACATCAACCAGTCCAGACCAACCCGACATAGGTACTTTTCAGTGCTTTATTTATCTATTTATACATAAACTTTTTTAGTATTGGACTTGAAGTGCTATTTGGTTGAATTATGATTAGCCCCCGGTAGATAAAAATCACATCGTTTATCTACGCATTCAAACGTATCGAATCTATTCTTGTAGTCAAAATACAAATTCAGAATTCACATTAGTCAGGTCAAAAATTTATGGCGCAATACGTCTATACGATGAATCGTGTGAGTAAGGTTGTTCCCCCAAAACGCGAAATTCTAAAAGATATTTCACTGTCCTTTTTCCCAGGCGCAAAGATTGGTGTACTCGGTCTGAACGGTGCAGGTAAATCCACCCTACTTCGCATCATGGCTGGCGTTGACACCGAGTTTGATGGTGAAGCGCGTCCGATGCCTGACATCAACGTCGGCTATCTTCCGCAGGAACCAGAACTGGACGAAACGAAAAACGTTCGCCAAGTGGTTGAAGAAGCCCTAAGCACCATTAAAGATGCTCAAGCCCGTTTGGACGAAGTCTATGCCGCATATGCGGACCCTGATGCCGACTTCGATGCATTAGCAGCAGAACAAGCCAAGCTGGAAAACATTATTCAAGCGTCTGACGCTCACAACCTGGAGCGCAAACTGGAAGTAGCTGCCGATGCACTACGCCTTCCGGAATGGGACGCTGAAATCAAAAACCTATCCGGTGGTGAGAAACGTCGTGTGGCGCTTTGTCGACTTCTTCTATCCAGCCCTGACATGCTGTTGCTCGATGAACCGACCAACCACTTGGATGCTGAATCCGTTGCATGGCTTGAACACTTCCTATGTGAATTCCCCGGTACCGTGGTAGCCATTACCCACGACCGTTACTTCCTGGACAATGCCGCAGGCTGGATTCTGGAATTGGACCGTGGTCGCGGTATTCCATTTGAAGGTAACTATTCTGCATGGCTTGAAAACAAAGAAGAACGTTTGGCCGCCGAAGAGAAACAACAAGCTGCTCGTGAAAAAGCCATCAAACACGAATTGGAGTGGGTACGTTCCAACGCCAAAGGACGCCAATCTAAATCCAAGGCTCGTATGGCACGTTTCGAAGAAATGAATTCTCAGGAATTCCAGAAGCGCAGTGAAACCAACGAAATCTACATTCCACCAGGGCCTCGCTTGGGTGACAAAGTGCTGGATTTCAAAAACGTCACCAAAGGCTTCGGCGACCGAATCCTGATCGATGATTTATCATTCAGCATTCCGAAAGGCGCTATCGTTGGTGTGATCGGTGGTAACGGTGCAGGTAAATCAACTCTGTTCCGTATGATCACAGGCTCTGAGCAGCCAGATAGTGGTGAGATCGAAGTGGGTGAAACGGTTAAAATGGCGTTTGTTGATCAAAGCCGTGCTGATCTCGACGATTCCAAAACCGTTTGGGAAGAACTTTCTGGCGGTTCAGACATCATCAACATCAATGGTTACGAAGTTCAATCTCGTTCTTACGTGGGTCGCTTTAACTTTAAAGGCTCTGACCAACAGAAGCGCGTTGGTGAACTGTCTGGTGGTGAGCGTGGTCGTCTACACTTGGCAAACACCCTAAAGCAAGGTGCTAACGTATTGCTTCTGGACGAACCATCAAACGACTTGGACGTTGAAACCTTACGTGCACTGGAAGAAGCCCTGCTGGACTTCCCTGGTTGCGCTATTGTGATCTCGCACGATCGCTGGTTCCTTGACCGTATCGCAACCCATATTCTTGCTTACGAAGATGAATCAAAAATTACTTTCTTCGAAGGCAACTACACCGAATACGAGAAAGACCTGAAAGAACGCGTGGGTGAAGCTGCGGCTCAGCCTAAGCGTGTACGTCATAAGAAGTTGGCGTAACCTGAAGGTAAGTAAACCAAAGGCTTCTTCGGAAGCCCTTGGTTTTTGATAGTTCTTATTAAAAAAAACCATCCAACAACCTAATAAAGCCATATTCCACTCACTTTTCACTTATTCACTTACATTCTGTAATTCCCTACTCAGCACAGCCTGCTATATACTCTTTATAGTGCAACCCTTTGATTTCTCTTCAAGAATACGCAGGTTATCCATTGGCAGCTAAAACGACTCTGATAAGTGTAGATAAACTTGCCGTCGGTATGTATGTAGACATTCGACTCGGCTGGTCTCAACACCCGTTTTTATTTCGAAAGCTCACCATCAAGAGTCATCACGAGATTAAAATCATCAAAGATCTCGGTCTTAAAGAAGTTCTCTTATTCCCGGAAAAAAGTGATCCTGAAAGCCTGAAGGCCGCCAAAGAATCAGAATCCATCAGCGAATTTGAGCAAGAGTCTGATAAAACTTCCAGTGACGAGTTCTGGCAACAAAAACAAGAAGCCTTAAAGAAAGCAGATTCCTTTCGTATTAACCGAAGAAAAATTGCACAACAATATCGTGAAAAACAAAAGCGCGTAAAAAATCTAACCAGCGATCTTAAACATTCTCCTGCTAATGCAATCCGTGATGCAGGTGAAGTAATCGATGACATGCTGGAAGGGTTTACCGACGATACAGACGTACTGATTAATTTGGTAAGCCTAAGCAGTGATGACCACTCAAATCACTGTCATTCATTAAACGTGACCGTTCTGTCCCTGACCATTGGCCATGCGCTTAAGCTCCCACCGGATCAACTAAAGCTACTTGGGTTGAGCGCAATTCTTCATGATATTGGCAAAGCCGCTCTTCCTGCCTCGATCTTCATCAAAAAAGGGAAGAAAACCCCCAGTGAAATCAAGGTGCTGCAGACGCATACCACGTTGGGAGCCCGCATAGCAGAAGCCCTTCCTGATGTAGACTCTGGTGTGGTACATGTCATCAGGCATCATCATGAATTCCTCGATGGCACGGGTTATCCCAACCAATTAAAGGGTGATGCCATATCGACTATTTGTCGGATCGTGACCATAGCCAATATCTACGATAACTTGTGCAACAATCCTGACCCTACTGAAGCAGTCATTCCCAAGGTGGCAATGGCTACGTTATTTAAGAAATATCAAGGGAAGCTGGATATAGATCTGGTACAACACTTTATTAAGACCTTTGGGGTCTACCCGCCAGGAACCGTTGTCCAGCTAAACGATGATAGCATTGCTCTGGTCATTTCAGTCGATCCAAGCACCATTCTGAACCCCAAAGTGTTGCTCTATAACCCGGATATCCCTCCCAACCAGGCGTTACTCATTAACCTGGCGGATCATGATAATCTGGAAGTGGTCAAGGTACTCAAGCCCGGCGAGTGTCCACCGAGAGTTTATGAATACCTTGGTATTCAGGAGAACATGGGCTTCTATTTAGAAGCGATTAAAAAGCATCCTGAGAAGTAATTATTTTTTCTTGATGTACAGGGTTTTCTTAACGGTTGCAACAACCTCGCCCTGTTCATCCAGGATATCCACCTCATAAACTGGAAAATATCGATCGCCGTTTTCCGTATGTGTGCGGATGTCTTCCAGCATCGCCTCATCTACTTTGAAGTGCGCCCTAACTGTCCCTTTCCCCGGGCGCTTAAATTCAATTTCAGCTGCTTTATCCCAAACTATGTAGTCTTTCCCTATTCGGTTCATGATCAACAGCATGTAGAAAGGGTCACACATTGAATAGAGAGAACCACCAAAATGCACCCCCACATAATTAGTGTTGGTAAATTTTAGTTTCATTGCCACCGTTGCTTCCGAAAAGTCTTCGGCAAGTTGCTCCAGGGAGATTCCCGCACCGACAAAGGGTGGCCAAACATTCACAAACCTACGAAACCAAACTGGATTCTTTGCGAGTTTCTGAAACATTAACAAACCTCTAAATATAATTGATATATCAACTATATTATCAAAATGACGGATCATTGTTAATGCAAGAACGAGCTTCAACCCATTGTTACGTCGCAGCGCTAGTCGTTTAACTCCATAGGGAATGTAACAACCACTTCAACCCCCAGCCCTGGTTGACTAGAAAACTCCAACTTGCCATGCAAATCCGCTTCAGCTAAAGACTTGATGATCCCCATTCCCAAACCAGAGCCACCTTCATCCTGTTTGGTGGTATAAAAATCCTCAAATACTTTGGAAAGCAAGGCGGCTTCAATGCCTACCCCGTTATCTCGGTAAATAATCCTCACTTGATCAGCAACCATTTCTGCCGAAATTTCAATACTCCCCTGGGTCACCCCCTCAAAACCATGCAACAATGAGTTATTGATTAGGTTGATCAAAATCTGAGATAACGCCCCCGTATAGGTCGAAAACTCGATTTCCCAAGGCACAGTATTTTTTATTTCATGGGTATATTTTTTGAGCTTAGCCTGCATACTCAAAACCACTTGATCAACAAAGTGATACAAGCTGATTTTATTCTTCTGATGACTGCACTGCCCGACTGCAACCTGTTTAAAACTTTGGATTAAGTTGGCCGCCAAATCTATGCTGACCTGACAGCTGTTCAATGCTTCTTTCTGCTGTTCTATGTATTGAGCAAAGTCACTCTGAGTTAAGGTCTGATCTTGCCACTTTTGTTGAATCTCATCCAAACAGTACTGACTGTAGCTCATTGCCGTTTTCAGGTTACCTAACGGGTTACTGACCTCATGCACAATCTCCCCAACCATTTCGCCCAGTTCAGCCATTTTGAGTGATTTTTGCTGTAACTCTCGCTCCATCGTTCGCTGATGAAAGAGCTTCAACTGATTATCTACGCGCGAAAGCACTTCTTCCCGTTGTGCTGGCTTGGTAATGTAATCTGCCGCCCCCAGCTGGAAACCAAATTTGATGTCTTCTGCGGCTGTCTTGGCCGTCACAAAAATAATTGGAATATGAGCCAACTGAACGTTGGCTTTTAATCGTCGGCACACTTCATATCCATCAATGCCAGGCATCATCACATCAAGAAGAATCAAATGAGGCGGGTTCTTCTCTACCAAGCTCAACGCAACTTCACCACTGGTCACCGCTGCAATGTTATATTTATCATCATCCATGAAGCGACGTAACAAATCGATATTGGTCGGATTATCATCCACAATCAACACGTGATTCTGCAGATTAGACATCTTTCGTCTCCACAGCCTCCAGGTAACGCATTAAGCCCTCCATATCGTACTTAGCAATGAAAGATTGAACCTCAGACACCCAGCCATATTGAGTACTGTCATAGCCTTTCAAGGCTTCTTCCAATTCCGATATTTGGTACAACTCAGCGGCCTGATATAACGAATGTTTCAGCTGGGGAGACATCATTGAGTCCATTGTGGATTGCCTGTCAGTCACTGATGATTGCTGATCCTTATACACAAACTCTAACTGAAGGTGGGTTTGTAAACACAGATAGATGCTTTCAAAATAAAACGGTTTAGAAATATAGTCATCGAAGCCGATATCAATATAATATTGCGCTTCCGCTTGCAAACTGGAAGCGCTGATGGCAATAAATGGAAGTTCACTCCATTTAGGATTCTGCCTTACACGCTTCAGCAAAGCGATACCATCCATATCAGGCATCACCAGATCAGAAAACACCAGATCGAACTCATAATTTTCCAGGCATTCGAGCGCTTCTTCACCACTAGCCGCAGTGATGACCTTAATCCCGATATCCGACAACATGCGATGCAATAACTGACGGTTTAATTCTATGTCGTCAACAACCAGTATATTTGCATTGTATTCCGGTTTCAGCGCAACGACCTGTCTATTGGAGTCTGAATCTAAATCCAAAGATTCTGACAGAATCAGTTCAAGCTCGAAACTCACGCTGGTGCCCTTGTCCAATTCAGATTCCAGTTCAAGCTGACTTCCCATCATCGCCAAATACTTCACAGAGATGGATAAACCAAGTCCGGTACCACCTTTTTCATAACCTTGCTGCCCTTGGCTAAAGGGCTCCAGAACAGTTGTTTGATGCTCTTCTGAAATGCCTGGTCCGCTGTCCACAATATTAAACCGGTATGTGTTATCACGAACGTTCGTAACCGCTAAACGAACAAACCCGGTATCGGTGAACTTAATTGCATTCCCCACCAAGTTAATCAATATCTGTCGCAGCTTTCCGGCATCCCCCACGACCGGTAGTTTTTGAAAAGCAAAGTCATTCTCTACCTGCCAACTGATGCCTTTTTGAGTTGCTTTGAGGCTGAACATTTGACTCAGATCACTTAGTAACGCCACCAAGTCAAAGGTTTCGGCCCTCAATTGATGTCCACCCGCCTCAATTCGGGACAGCTCAAGTACATCATTGATCAACCCCAGCAAGTGCCCCCCGGACTTATTGATGATTGAAACAGACTCCTGCTGATCCTGAGTTAACTGAGCATCACGCTCCAGGATTTGTGCATACCCTAAGATGGCATTCATTGGCGTACGAATTTCATGAGTGATATTTGCTAAGAAAACCGATTTCGCCTGGTTAGCCGCCACAGCTTCTTCCTTAGCAACGGTTGCCTCCTCCTCAGCGATCTTCCGTTCATTCACTTCATTCCCCAGTTGCTCATTCATCAGCTCTATTCGTTCTTTTTGAAGCTGCAGGCGTCGAATAATCAATGCGATACAACCAAAGGTGATGACCATCAACAATACGGTCAGACTCCCCACCTCCTGAAAAATCTGATCTACTTTAGCCAGCCCCTGAGTGATGGGCAGAACCACTTCAAGAACGCCACGAACGTCCCCTTCTTGCCAATCGGTTTTAGGGGACTGGGGATGAGAGTTATGACAGCTGACACAGGAATCACGCATTCGATCTGCAACCGCATAGCGCACACGAACGACTCCACCGGTATTTTCGACCTTCACATAAGGATCGACTTCTCCAGAACGAAAATGCTCCCATGCGTCTTTGGCAAAACTATCTTTTAGACCATTGCTTTCCTGACGCCATGGAAAGGGGTAAGGGCTATATAACTTGGCTGAAAGATCTTTACCATGTAACCCTATTCGCTCTCCCAGAAGCATACTCAGGGTCGCAGGTAACGGAATGGCACCTTTTCTCTGATGATAATCATGCGTAACCAGAATACCTTCCGAAGCGACACGCTGTACCACTTCTGAGCTATAGAGAGTACGAAACTCCTCCAGCATTTGACTGTATTGACCGGCACTATGGATGGTTGAAGATTCGACCAGCTCCACTTGAAGACTGCGTAGATGGGTAACAATCAGCCACACGCCCATCACGAAAACGGCCATCAAGATAACTAGCTGTTTTGTTAACCTTCGTTTGGTATTGGACTGATGTTTTTCAAGTACATCCGTGACTGCCATGACATAGCTTTCAACAGTTATAAAGAATTAACTCAGTATAGTTAGACAGCGAACTTTTGCTATCAGCCGCCCAATAGCAATACTCCACCAGAGGGTTAAACAAAGGAAGAAGGGAAAGGCTACGCAACTTATTGCGCAGCCCCTTTAGAAATTGGCGGATGATAAATCATTTGTACTGTCACACCGTCCGGGTCTAAACAGTAAAAACTACGAGCACCATCCCGATGCGTTCTTGGCTTGCTTTGCGCCTTAACACCATTAGCAGTTAAAAACTCATACCAGCGATCAACATCATCCATCTCATCGACGATGAAACCGATATGATCCAAACGCTGACCTGCTCGGGAAGGTTCTTCAGTGGCTCGATGTAAGGCTAGATTATCAACACCCGAACAAAGATAAATATTATCCGGGTCAGGATGCCACTCAACTTCCATACCCAATAAATCCGTATAGAAGGACAAACATTCTTCAAACTTATTAACGAACAAAGCAACATGCCGTAAACCGGCATGCCTTGCTGGACGCTCTACAGACATATTAGCCCTCGATCACTTCATAATCGTGCGTGATTTCCACACCCGCCTTGCCCAACATGATAGACGCGGAACAATACTTCTCTGCTGAAAGTTCAACCGCACGTTTAACCTGTGCTTCTTTCAAGTTAGTTCCAGTCACTTTAAAGTGCAGATGAATCTTGGTGAATACCGAAGGAACTTCATCAGCACGCTCAGCCTCAATTTCAGCCACACAGTCTGTTACTTGCTGACGGGACTTTTTCAAAATACTCACGACATCAAAGGAAGCACACCCTCCCATACCGATCAATAGAGTTTCCATTGGACGCATACCGATATTACGACCACCATGATCTTCCGGGCCATCCATTAAGACAGTATGACCTGTGCCCGACTCACCTAAGAAACTTACATTTTCAACCCATTTAATACGTGCTTTCATCACTTCACCTTTTATTTTCGAGATAAACATTGTAACTGGATCACATTCCTAGCAAAACATTTCAAAATAATTTATAAAGTTCTTTAATATCATGCATGTAGAACACTAACTGCATAAGAAGCTGACAAGAATCAGCCTAACGAATGGAAATTTGGGGAATAATTGGCAAGTTAGTCTATTCTTAATAAGTCTGTGTTTACACCAAAACAAGGCTTTACATGACTAACCAAGTCCACTCTAATGTTGCCTTTGTTAAGAAGAATCACACAAATACAAAAGGGATCTCTCAGGTTTAGCCTATGACTAGCATTATTAAGCCAGTAGAAACCAACAAGCATTTGGACGCTTTCGTAGCTCAATGCCATCGCAGAAAATATCCAAGTAAAAGTACCATCATCTATGCTGGCGATGAATGTGATTCTCTTTACTACATTGTGAAAGGATCAGTAGCCGTCATCATTGAAGATGACGATGGACGTGAAATGATTATGGCTTATCTGAACGCCGGAGACTTCTTCGGTGAGATGGGCCTTTTCGATCAGGAAGAAACTCGCTCCGCCTGGATTAAAGCCAAAACGGAGTGTGAAGTAGCTGAAATTGGCTACAGCAAGTTTAAAGAATTTACTCAAACCTCACCCGAAATCCTGTATATGTTAGGAAAACAAATGGCTAACCGCTTACGTGCAACCACGCGTAAGGTGGGTGATTTGGCTTTCCTTGATGTTACAGGCCGAGTGGCTCGTACCCTTCTGGAGTTGACCAAAGAGCCTGATGCCATGACTCACCCGGATGGTATGCAGATCAAAATCACTCGTCAGGAGATCGGTCGAATTGTTGGCTGTTCTCGTGAAATGGTGGGCCGAGTCCTCAAGACCCTGGAAGAACAAGGTCTTGTTTCTGTGAAAGGTAAGACAATGGTAGTTTACGGTACTCGATAAACTCCCGTTCACCACTTACATACTAAAAAAGCCAGCGTATGCTGGCTTTTTTAGTTAAAGATTAAATCTGATATTAACCGTGATACTGAGGGCTCAACTCTTCCACCGCCTCAATAAAGGCTTTTGCATGCTCAGGATCTACCCACTGATGAATACCATGACCAAGGTTAAATACATGTCCGGTACCCTGACCGAAGCTGTCCAAAATGGTTTTCACTTCATCACGAATGATCTTTGGTTCCGCGTACAATACACATGGGTCCATATTGCCCTGTAGCGCTACACGATCACCAACACGGCTACGGGCATTACCAATATCGGTTGTCCAGTCCAGGCCAAGCGCATCACAACCAGTATCTGCCATTGATTCCAGCCACTGACCGCCACCTTTGGTGAACATGATTACAGGCACCTTACGCCCTTCGCTTTCACGCTTCAATCCTGCAACAATTTTCTCCATATACTTCAGAGAAAACTCACGATAGCAACGATCACTCAAGGAACCACCCCAGGTATCAAAGATTTGAACCGCTTGGGCACCCGCATCAATTTGAGCATTTAAATAGCCAGTGACTGATTGAGCCAACTTATCCAATAATTGATGCATCACTTCAGGCTGGTTATACATCATTGCTTTAACTTTACGGAAGTCTTTGGAAGAACCACCTTCCACCATGTAAGTAGCTAGCGTCCACGGACTACCAGAGAAACCAATCAAAGGAACACGGCCATTCAATTCACGACGAATAGTAGACACGGCTTTCGTCACATAGGACAGATCCCCGGCCTCCATATTCACAACTGGAAGCGCATTTACATCGGCTTCTGTCTCTACGATTTTTTTGAATTTAGGACCTTCACCCGTCTCAAAATACAAACCTAATCCCATTGCGTCAGGAATCGTCAGAATGTCGGAAAACAGAATAGCCGCATCAAGACCAGGATAGCGATCCAAAGGCTGTAGCGTCACTTCACAAGCAAAATCCGCATTCATACACAGGTCCATAAAGCTTCCTGCATTCGCACGTGAAGCACGATACTCTGGGAGGTAACGACCCGCCTGACGCATCATCCAGATCGGTGTACGATCTACTGGCTCACGTAATAAAGCACGTAAAAAACGGTCGTTTTTAAGCTCAGCTTTAGCTTCGGTCATGGTTACTCCAGAGTAATGTCAAACTAATTAAAAAAATTGCGCTCAATGATAACCAAAAAGCAAAAAAAAAGCTCAGTATGTTCAACACATACCGAGCTTTTTTTGACTTTGGTCAGAAGTATTTTGGCTTCTAGAATTAAATCAAATGCCTACTAGAAACAAATTAAACTTCTAGATAGTCAAGAATGCCTTCTGCAGCCTGACGACCTTCATAGATTGCCGTCACAACCAAGTCAGAACCACGCACCATATCACCGCCAGCAAACACTTTAGGGTTTGTTGTTTGATACGCCTGCGCTTCTGGAGCAATCACACCGCCCCAGTCATTGGTGTTAACTTGGTGATCCGCCAACCAATCTGCCGGGCTTGGACGGAAACCGAAAGCAACCAACACTGCATCTGCAGGTAATACTTGCTCAGAACCTTCGATCACTTCTGGACGACGACGACCATTCTCATCAGGCTCACCAAGACGTGTCTCAACCACTTTAACGCCTTCAACCTTTTCTTCGCCAATGATGGCTACTGGTTGACGGTTAAACAGGAACTGAACACCTTCTTCTTTGGCATTCGCAACTTCACGAACCGAACCAGGCATATTAGCTTCATCACGACGATAGGCACAAGTTACCGCTTCAGCACCCTGACGGATTGAGGTACGGTTACAGTCCATTGCGGTATCACCACCACCAAGAACAATAACCTTCTTGCCTTTCATATCAATGAAATCAGCAGGATCTTTCTCAAAACCAAGATTGCGATTCACATTTGAAATCAAGAACGGCAACGCATCATACACACCAGGAAGGTCTTCACCAGGGAAGCCGCCTTTCATGTAATTGTATGTACCCATACCAAGGAACACAGCATCGTATTCGTTCAGAATATCTTCAAAGCTGATGTCTTTACCTACTTCCGTATTCAAACGGAACTCAACACCCATCTCAGTGAAAACTTCACGACGGCGAACCATCACTTCTTTTTCAAGTTTAAACTCAGGGATACCGAAAGTTAGAAGACCACCAATTTCTGGATATCTATCAAATACGGTAGGTTTCACACCATTACGAACCAAAATATCAGCACATCCCAGACCAGCAGGACCCGCACCGATAACGGCAACCTTTTTATCAGTCCAGGCTACTTTTGACATATCAGGCTTCCAGCCCATAGCAAAAGCAGTATCAGTAATATACTTTTCCGCAGAACCAATGGTTACCGCTCCAAAACCGTCATTCAAGGTACACGCACCTTCACACAGACGATCTTGTGGACAAACTCGACCACAAACTTCTGGTAACGAGTTCGTCTGGTGGCTCATTTCCACGGCTTCAAGAATGTTGCCTTCAGACACCAACTTCAACCAATCAGGGATGAAGTTATGCACAGGACATTTCCATTCACAATACGGGTTACCACAAGCCAAACAACGATGACTTTGATCACGTACTTCTACAGACGTGAAAGGCTCGTAGATTTCATTAAATTCTTTCTTACGAGTATCTGCAGGCTTCTTCTTTGGATCCTGACGGCCTACATCGACAAACTGGAAATTGTTATTTAAGCGTTCAGCCATTTCCGTTCAACCTCTTTTCTCAAGCTTCGTTCACGGGTTATTGTCAAGATAACTCGCGCCCTTATTCAGGACGCGACTTCATGCTATCTAACAATTTACCCAGGCTTGCTGCTTTTGGTTTTACCAACCAGAACTTACCAACGAAGCCATCAAAATCATCTAGAATCTGTTGACCCCAAGCACTGCCAGTTTCAGCAACGTACTCAGTGATCACTTGACGCAGGTGATTACGGTACTCTTCCATTGACTCTTGAGTGATACGATGGATATCAATCAACTCATGATTATAACAGTCAACAAAGGTACGATCCTGATCCAGTACATAAGCGAAACCGCCTGTCATACCAGCACCAAAGTTCACACCTACATTCCCAAGAACAGTAACAAAACCACCCGTCATATATTCACAACAGTGATCGCCTGCACCTTCGATAACAGCATGTGCACCCGAGTTACGAACTGCAAATCGCTCACCCGCTGTACCAGCCGCAAACAACGTACCACCTGTTGCACCGTACAAACACGTGTTACCAATAATGGAGGTTTCTTGAGTCTCAAACTGACTACCTTCTGGCGGACGAATCACCAGCTTACCGCCAGCCATACCTTTACCAACGTAGTCGTTTGCATCACCTTCAAGGCGCATTACCAAACCACCGGCGTTCCAAACACCAAAACTTTGGCCTGCAGTACCTTTAAGATTCAAAGTAACAGGAGCATCAGCCATCCCCAAGTTGCCATAGCGCTTGGCAATCTCACCAGATAAACGAGCACCTACCGAACGGTCACAGTTAGTTACTGTAAACTCAAACTCACCACCTGACTTAGCTTCAACTGCAGAAAGAACTTCTTCAACGATTTGCGTATTCTTAGCGCCTTCATCGTAAGGAGCATTCTTCTGTACAGCACATGTCTGTGGCTTATCTGCCGGAACAAAGCTGTTATCAAGAATTGGTGTCAGGTCAAGCTTGGCTTGACGCTCAGTGATACCATCCAGAATTTCAAGCAAGTCAGTACGACCCACAAGCTCTTCCAATGATTTAACACCCATATCTGCAAGCAACTGACGAACTTCTTGTGCCACGAAACGGAAATAGTTCATCACCATTTCAACCGTGCCAATAAAGTGCTTATCACGAAGCAGATCATCTTGCGTTGCAACACCGGTCGCACAGTTATTCAAGTGACAGATACGAAGGATCTTACAACCCAAAGCCACCATTGGAGCCGTACCAAAGCCATAGCTTTCAGCACCCAAAATTGCAGCCTTAACCACATCAACCCCAGTCTTCATACCACCGTCTGTTTGAAGACGAACTTTGTCACGAAGATCATTAAAACGAAGTGCCTGATGGGCTTCACTCAAACCTAGTTCCCAAGGAGAACCAGCATGTTTAATCGATGTTAACGGACTCGCAGCGGTACCACCATCGTAGCCAGAAATCGTAATCAAGTCAGCGTACGCTTTAGCCACACCAGCAGCAATCGTACCTACGCCTGGCTCAGACACAAGCTTCACAGACACTTGCGCTTCTGGGTTCACTTGTTTCAAGTCGAAGATCAGCTGTGCCAAATCTTCAATTGAATAAATGTCATGATGCGGAGGCGGTGAAATCAAGGTCACACCAGGCACTGAATAACGCAAGCGCGCGATCAGATCATTTACCTTACCACCTGGTAACTGTCCACCTTCACCCGGCTTAGCACCCTGAGCTACTTTAATCTGTAGAACGTCTGCATTCACTAGGTAATGAGGGGTTACACCAAAACGACCAGAGGCGATTTGCTTAATTTTCGAACGTTTCTCTGTACCGTAACGAACAGGATCCTCACCACCCTCACCAGAGTTTGAACGACCACCAAGGCGGTTCATCGCTACAGCCAAAGCTTCGTGCGCTTCAGGAGAAAGTGCACCAAGCGACATAGCCGCAGAGTCAAAACGAGGATAAATACTTTCTAACGGCTCAACGTCATCAATTGAAATCGGGTTAACACCGGTTTTCAACTTAAACATGTCGCGCAATGTAGCAATCGGACGCTCATTAACCAATTCAGCGTACTGATCATAGGCACGCTGATCACCATTCTGAACTGCGTCCTGAAGTAACTTAACTACATCCGGGTTATAGGTGTGATATTCGCTGTTGTGTACAAACTTCAGGAAACCACCTTGGGTGATTGGCTTACGCTTACGCGATGCAAGATCAGCCAACATTTGTTGATCTTCCTGAAGATCACTGAAGTCAGCACCTTGAATACGGTTAGCAACACCAGTAAAGCACAGATCAACAACAGATTGATTCAGACCAATACATTCAAATAATTGTGAACCACGGTAAGATGCAATCGTAGAAATACCCATCTTAGATAGGATTTTCAGAAGCCCTTTATTGATACCTTTACGGTAGTTCTTCTGAGCTTCGATTGGATCCATAACCAACTCACCAGAACGTACAAGATCACAAAGTGTTTCGTACGCAAGATAAGGATGGATTGCAGTAGCACCAAAACCAATCAATACAGCACAGTGATGAGAATCACGAGCCCAACCGGTTTCAACAATGATGTTTGAATCACAACGAAGACCTTCGTTGATCAGACGGTGGTGAACTGCACCCGTTGCCATGAACGAGTTAACAGGCAGTTTACCTTCCGAGATCTCACGATCAGAAAGAATAACCAGCGTTGTTCCTGATTTAACTAGATCAACCGCTTCATCACATACACGTTTAACAGCGGCTTCAAGACCTTCTTCCGCAGTATACTCAAGCTTCACGACACCAGCTCGGAAACGATCGTCTTCCAACGAAGCCAGCTTGTTTACTTTACTGCCAGAAAGAATAGGCGTCGTCAAAATAATACGAGACGCATGCTCCGGCGAAAACTCAAATACATTTCGCTCAGCACCAATACATGTCTCTAAAGACATTACGATGGTTTCACGTAATGGATCGATTGGCGGGTTTGTAACCTGAGCAAATTTCTGACGGAAGAAATCACTGACCGGACGGATCTTCTGAGACAACACAGCCATAGGCGTATCATCACCCATTGATCCAACGGCTTCCTGGCCACCTTCAGCCAATGGACGCAGTACCTGATCACGTTCTTCGAATGTCACTTGATACATCTTCATGTTGGCTTTCAGAACTTCCTGATCCAGGCTCTCTGCCTGTTGAAGTTCTTCGCTCATAGAAGATTCAATACGAATAGCGTTCTCTTTCAACCACTTCTTATAAGGGTTTGAGTTTTTCAGACGCTCATCAATATCTTTGGTATGCAGAACTTCACCAGTGCTTGTGTCAATAACAAGCATTTGACCCGGTCCTACACGACCTTTGGCAACAACATCTTCAGGAGCATAATCATATACACCGATTTCTGATGCCAAAGTAATATAACCATTTTTAGTCGTTACCCAACGAGCAGGGCGAAGACCGTTACGGTCAAGCATACATACCGCATGACGACCATCAGTCATTACAACGCCCGCAGGGCCATCCCATGCTTCACAGTGCATGGAAGTATATTCGTAGAAGGCACGCAGATCTGGATCCATCGTCTCGGCATTTTGCCAAGCTGGCGGAATAATCAATCGCAACGCTTGAGCTAGGTCCATACCACCTGCAAGCAACAACTCAAGCATGTTATCCATACTAGAAGAGTCAGATCCAGTAGTGTTTACAACTGGCTGCAGATCATTTAGCTCAGGGATAAGTGGCGTAGCATACTTGCTACCACGAGCTTTAGCCCAGTTACGGTTACCTTCAACCGTATTAATCTCACCATTATGCGCAAGATAACGGAACGGTTGAGCCAACGGCCAACGAGGTAAGGTATTCGTAGAAAATCTTTGGTGGAATACACAAATAGAGGTAGTAACGCGCTCATCACCAAGATCTAAATAAAAACTTGGCAAATCAACAGGCATCATCAAGCCTTTATAAGACAGAACTTCTGATGACATACTACAGATGTAGAAGTTTTCCTGGCCCGTATTGGCTTGTTCAGCTCGGCGTTTGGTAACAAACAGCTTAACCATGAACTCTTGTTCAGTTAAACCTTCCGGCGCTTCAATAAATAGTTGCTCGAATCGAGGCAATACATCAATCGCCATAGGACCAAGACAATCATTATTCGTTGGCACAACACGCCAACCAGCTACGGTTAATCCTTCTGCTTTCACAGCCGCTTCAACGTTAGAACGTTGTGTGCTGGCCAATTCCTCATTCAAATCAAGGAACAGCATCGCAACGGCATACTGATCAGCTAGGCTTTTCCCAAACTGTTCATTTGCTACTTCTCTGAGGAATGCATCTGGTTTTTTAATCAGAAGACCACAACCGTCGCCTGTTTTACCGTCTGCAGCAATACCACCACGATGGGTCATGCAAGTTAGAGCTTCAATTGCAGTCTCTAACAAGTGGTGGCTAGCTTCACCGCTCATGTGAGCAATCAGACCAAAACCACAGTTATCTCTGACATCCCCAGGATGATAAAGACCTTTACTCATAAGCCACTCTCACCTAGCTAATCTTAAAATTCTTAACCGAGCCACGACAAATACCTAGGCTCAAAACACCTGCGAAAAGCCTCCACGCAGGCAAAGGGGCGACAATTTTACACAAAACAGTGGCAGGTAACAAACTTTTACGCAAAATCCGTACAGAAATGCGACGAGTCTATTCAAATATGCGACTTCTTAAGGAGAAAAGAAGATGTGGAATAATTCAAAAAGAAAGGAATGAATAATACTACTAAAATTCCCGGATACTAGCGAATCATCTCCTTCTGAATTGCAGAGAAATTACGAATCCAAAGATCTTTCAAGCCTAACTCTGTACCTGTTTTTTTTGCAGATTCACGATTCTCAAAGCTTCCATAGATCAAAACAAACCAAGGTTGACCTCGCAATACACCCTCATAAAGATGAAGCTGGGATTTATCACCCTTAAACCCATCCACATAACGAGTGACGTTTTGCTTGGAATGAGCTCCCAATATCTGAATGGTATAGCGATTGCCTGGCTGTGCCGCAATCCACTGTATAGAAAGATGCTTACCAGCATCATCCTGACCCACCGATTTCACTGATTTATCTTGGGTCTGTTGAGTAACAACTGCAGGTTTAGGTGCATCGATCGGACGCGGACGCTCCACATCCTTCTCTGCTGAAACCTCTGCAATAGATACATTTAGCTCATTGCCTTGAAGTTCTTGTTCGGCTTGCTTAGTACCGACAGCAGAAATATTCTTACGTTCTTCAAGCAGCTCTTCCTGCTTCTTCCGAAGCTGTTCCAATAAGCTACTGGAAGCAGGCCTACTGCTTACTGGCTTTTCCTCTTCAGCGACGGAAAGAGATGAGAGTTCTTCAACTTCTTCGACTTTCTGCCCCGTAATAACAGGTTCAAGCTGCTCCTTCCTAACCACTTCACCCTCTGGGTTTTGACTCTTTTCTGCCTGATAAAAGAACGCAATCCCACCAAGAATTAATGCAACAACAACCAGTACCGCATACTGATATTTTGGCAGTGAAAAAGAAGCACTATTAACAGCCGACGGCATTTCCCTTTCCAGCAATGATCGGATGGCAGCATTCACCTGACCAAGCTTCCCTTCGGACAATTCATGAATGACATTAATATCACTCTCAGAGTACATAATTCGCTCTGACTCGGGCTTCACTGATTCAATAAAGTTTAGGTACTCGGCAATAGAAGCCCGATCCATAACAGGAACCCTAAGGGTAAACACCTGCTCCCCTCCTGCTGCTTTCACAGAAGGCTTTAAAAGATGCTTTTCAATATAAAGCTCGGAGAACAGAATACATTGAACTGTCTCCCGATACTTTTTGTCATGAACCAGTGCCAACAGTACTTCTAAAGCGTCTTCACTAATTTCATGAGCATCATCAATAAGAAAGACAATACTATTACCAGAATCGGCAAGTCTTAAAAGATAAGAACCAATTAATGAAAGAAGAGCACCCTCATCACTGGTAGAAGGCAAATCAGGAAGGTCATGATGAAAGCGATTTGCCATTAATTGATGCAACATCTGATTAAGTAATTCAGAGGAAGACATCAACAAAGAAGCTTGAACTTCAATAGCATTCCCAGGCAATGAAGCTTTTACTGCATGTAACAGGTGACTTTTTCCAACACCAGCCTCACCTGTCACATTTACAGTCATTGAACCGAAACGGGCTAAGTGAACAATTTGATCCAATAACTCACCACGCTGCCCACCAGGAAAAAATCGATTAGATACAAGTGGTGATCGTACCTGTTCAGATTCAAACCCAGTCATTTCAGGTTGAGCTACCGTCGACATATTGTCTTCCTTAGTCCTTTTGTCTAAAACACTAACATACCATGCTTATCTACTAGCAACTAGATAAGGTGTTCATAAACACATCTTGAGGATAGTCAGACGTAATGACCGCCTCTCCCAGCTTTTTCAGCAGCACAAGGCGAATACGGTGGTCCAAGTTTTTTTTGTCCAAAGACATATACTCTACAAAGTCATCAGGCGTCATATTGTCTGGGGATCGCGCGGGCAATTTAGCCTTTTCCACCAACGAACACACTTGAGTGTATTCGTCGGAACTCAACCAACCCAACTCACGAGACATGTGAGCTGCCATCACCATCCCAGTACCAACAGCTTCTCCATGCAACCATTTTCCATAGCCCTGATGAGCTTCAATAGCATGACCAAAGGTGTGTCCAAGATTTAACAAAGCACGGCAACCTGACTCCAGCTCATCCTCAGCCACTATCTCTGCTTTATTCCGACAAGACTCAAAAATCGCTTTAGTTAATGCCTCTGAATCACATTTCAAAAGGTTTTCAATATTACTTTCGATCCATGACAAAAACTCAGGATCTCGGATTAAGCCATATTTAATAACCTCTGCAATACCTGCTGACAATTCCCTTTCAGGAAGAGTACGCAAGGTCGAGGTATCTGCAATCACAACATTAGGCTGATGAAACGCCCCAACCATGTTTTTACCTAGCGGATGATTAATACCCGTTTTTCCTCCAACAGAGGAATCCACTTGGGATAATAAAGTCGTAGGCACCTGAATAAAATCAACACCCCGCTGATAAGATGCCGCCGCATAACCACACATATCACCAACAACACCGCCGCCCAATGCGATAAGCGTCGTTTTACGGTTATGGCGTTTTTTTAACAACTCGGTATAAATAAGGTCGAGACTGGAAGCATTTTTAAACTCTTCACCATCAGGCAAGATAACCTCATCAACCTGAAAGCCTTCCAGTCCTGTTTTTAATTGCTCTAAATAGAGCGGTGCAACGGTCTCATTCGTCACAATCATCACTTGCTGACCAGCGATGTAAGGAACAAGTAGCTCAGAGTTCCCAAGCAAGCCTTCACCAATAAAGATAGGGTAAGAACGCTCACCCAAATCGACTTTCAGTGTTTCCATATATTTCAATACTCAGAAATTAATTACTTCTATAGATACAAAGCTAGATATCAAGCACTCGACAAATTTCTGATACCACTAACTTAGGATTCCTTTTGTCAGTGGTAACCACATGATCACACACGTCCATATACAAAGGATCTCGAATATCCATTAGTTTTTGAAGAACCCGAGTCGGATCTTCTGTCTGAAGCAAAGGTCTATTCTTGTCTCGACGGGTACGTTCAATTTGCAATTCAACGGAGGTTTTCAGATAGATTACCGAGCCACGTTCACTGAGGTACTTCCTGTTTTCCGGTTTCAGAACAGCACCACCCCCAGTGGCTAAAATAATATTATCCTGGGCAGTTAAATCTGCAATAGCTTGAGTTTCACGTTCCCTAAAACCCACTTCACCTTCAACATCAAATATCCAAGGGATATTGGCCCCAGCTCGCTCCTCAATTACTTTGTCCGAATCATAAAACGGAAGGTCTAACTCTGTAGATAAGAGCCTGCCGATGGTGCTTTTTCCCGCACCCATCGGCCCAACTAAAAAGATATTAATAACTAACCCCTTGATAGCCCTTTATTAACGAACAGACAAGGTATCCTTCACTAACTTAGGCGTAATAAACATCAACAACTCAGCTTTATCTTCTGTTTGAGTTGTTCTTCTAAACAATGCACCAATGTAGGGCAAGTCACCCAAGAATGGGGTTTTCTCTACCTGCTCAACATCCTCACCACGGAATATACCACCAAGCACAATCGTTTCGCCATTCTCAACGATCACTTGTGTTTCCAATGCCTGAGTATCAATACTTGGAATACCATTGAAAATTTCACCCACAGAGTCTTGATTGATCTTCAAGTCCATAATAATTCGGTCATCAGGAGTAATCTGTGGTGTCACTTCTAGAGACAGTACTGCATCTTTAAATGACGTTGTTGTTGCACCACTAGAAGAAGCTTCCTGATATGGAATTTCTGTACCAGACTCAATACGTGCAGTTTGGCCATCTGCAGTAATAATCTTAGGTTGAGAAATAATTTCACCTTTACCTTCGGTTTCTAAAGCAGACAATTCCAGATCAATCACATAATCGAAAGCTGCAACCCCTAGTGCAAAGGTAGTCGCGTTAGGACTTTGAGCCGCCAGATCAACAACCATACCATCATCAATTGAACCATCTTCATAAGCATCCAACTGAACAAAATCAGGAACAGTTGCATTACCAGCCGCAAGATCCTGTAAAAACTTATTCTGCGCCTCTAAAATACTCTGCTGGTTTTTAAAATCAGTTTGTTTGCGACTATTAAAAATATCTTTAGCTGAGCTCACACCCTCAATACTACCTGATATCCCTCTAAAGTTATCAGCATCCTGATCCCAAGCAGCTCCTCCCCAACGAACACCCAACTCTTTTCCTAAGTTCTTGGTCGCTATAACTATTCGCGCCTCAATCAATACCTGGCGTACAGGAACATCAAGCACCTTCATCGCATCACGAATTTCATCTAACTTTCTAGCAGTATCTCTTACAATCAAAGTATTCGTTCGTTCATCAACATTAGCACTTCCACGCTCAGTCAATAAACCTTGCTCGGAAGATAAGAGATTAACAACATCAGCAGCTTTAGCATAGCGAACTTGAATAAAGTCAGTCTCTAACGGAGCCAATTCCGCCACTTGTTTTTGAGCCTCTAATTCAAGTTTTTCACGAGCTGCAATTTCATCAGCCGGAGCAACCAAAAGAACGTTACCGATTTTACGCTTATCCAACCCTTTAGTCTTAAGCACTAAATCCAACGCTTGGTCCCAAGGAACATTTTGAAGCCTTAGAGTAATACGCCCTTCAACGGTATCACTTGCCACAAGATTCAAACTAGTGAAATCAGCAATCAACTGAAGTACAGATCGAACCTCAATATCTTGGAAATTCAACGACAATTTCTCGCCACTGTATGGGAATTTTTGCTTACGACGCTCCTCCGCTTCTTCCTCTGACACTGGCTTAATATTAATCGTTAATAAATTATCGGTCTGATAAGCTAAATATTCATGAGTTGCTGATGTCTCGATGGTCAATTTCGGAACACCATCTTCCTTCAGCATATCAACAAACGTCACCGGTGTTGCAAAGTCAGTTACATCCAGTCGACGCATTAACTCAGGCGCCACATTACCATCAGGAAAAGTAACAAAAATCTTCCCTCCTAAAGACTCCATATCTACACCGATAGAGGGGTCAGAAACAGTGATTAATACGCGCCCTTCACCGGACTCCCCTCTCCTGAAGTCAATATCCTGAATAAACTTTTTATCATCATCAAATTGCTTTTGTGATTCACCTTTAGCAAGAGCATCCTGCCCAGCAGAGGCTTTAGCACCGCCTCCTAACGCCAAAACAAGTGCATCACCTTCTACAGTAGCCCGATAATCAACCAGCTCAGTAAGATTAACAATTACTCGAGTTCTGTCTTTAGCTTCAATGACAGTTAAACTTCTAGCATTACCAAAGCCAAGCTTATGGTATTTTTCTTTCAGACCACTCTTAACATCCATTAAATCTATAGATATACGAGCAGGCTTTTCAATAGTATAGCCTTTGGGTTCAGGAGGCGTTCCATCAAACTTCAAACGAACTTCTACCCCTTCATTAGCCAGTGAAGACACGTCTAAACTATTCAAGCTAACAGCATTAGCCCCAACAGGAAGGGATAAGAATAGACAAAGCGCCCACAAACGAATCCTTAGCCTTGTTTTAAAAAAATTCCCATTAATCATCTTCATTAACCCGAACCCACTGTAAAATTTCATAGCCATCACCAATTTCAACTGTGGCAATTATTTATTCTTCTAAACCTTCAATCTGAATCGCTCTCGGTCTCTGAACCCAGCCACCATCACCATCCGGTATAATCTCTAGAACTTGCAAACCTAATTCATTTACTTCCACTATCTGTCCATGATTTTGGCCAAGGTAGTTTCCTGTTTTGACACGATGAACATCTCCATTTTCATCGCTAACCAGAGCCCATAAAAAGCCTTTTTCTTTGGAAAGAGTTCCCACCATAGAAAGGGTAGTAATAGGAAAACGCTCCAAATATTCCTTCGTCCGATCAAAATCAGGGAATAAGTTAACATTTTCCTTCACTTTTGTTTCAACCACATCTACCACAACTGGTTTTTCAAATGGAGCTCTTAGTTCACTTGCTTTGTAAGTAAAGGCTTCATAAGCATGAAACTCAGGTAATGGTTCGATTCTTCCGTGAGGCTTACTGCGGATTTCAGCCATATAAGCTTTAATATCACTTAAACCCTTTTGGCCATAACAGCCAACCAAAGATAGTGTCACTAAAATCAACAACAAAAAACGAGACAAGCATTTCAACAGCATCACTTACCTCCTCTCGTATTTTTTTCGTTGTAACGATAGGTTCTTGCCAATATATCCATCGCCAAAACGTTTTCTTTTACGGTTTCAGATTTTGTATGATGAATATTCAAATCATGAAGAGTCACAATTCGAGGTAAACTAGCAACACCACTTACAAAAGAGCCTAACTCATGATAAGTTCCTTCAACTGTAATCTTGAAAGGTAACTCAATATAAAACTCTTTTGCGACCTCTGGCTGAAGATCAATTTTTTCAAACTTCAGACCACTTCCAAGGCCTGTATGTGTAATATCCTCAAGTAGCCCTGCCACTTCAGTATCACTAGGAAGCTGTCGTAACAAAGCGCCAAATGTTTCTTCCATTTCTACCATTTGCTGCTTATAAGCCTCAAGATTTGCTACTTTAAAAGCCTTCTTTTCAAAATCTTCTTTCAGAGCTTTCTCTTGACTAACCTCTCGATCGTAAACTTCGCCAAGCCCTTTTATATGAAACCAATAACCTCCAGCCACAACGAGCGCAATCACTAAAAGAAAAACAGTAACCCTTGCAAGTAAAGGCCAAGACCCCATGTTGTTAAAATCAACTTCACTGAGATCAAGGTCATTCAACTTCTCTAGCGTTTCAGATAAACTCACGATCTCTTCCTCCGCCCTTTAGCAGCCTTTTCCTCTTCTTCAGCATTCGGGGTCGTTTGATTCACAATTAACTTAAAGTTGCTTGTTGTTCCTCCCTGCCCTTTCATCGCCTGAACAGATGTCAAGTTCGGATCTTTGAACCACTCTGAATTATCAAAATTTCGCATCAAACTCGAAATTCTATTGTTTGAATCAGCTACCCCTGAAATATTAAGCTCCTGACCTTTTAAGCTTAAAGTTTCATAGTAAATACCATCTGGAATTGTTCGAACAAGCTCATCAAACACCTTTACAATAACAGGCCGATTCCCTTGCAACTCTTGAATGACTTTCATTCGATCAATAAGACGCTTTCTTTCTTGTTTAAGCTGATCAATTTCGGCAATTTTTTCTTTCAACTTATCGGTTTCCTGAAGAATGTAGCGATTCCGTGCTTTTTGGTCATCAATTAAACCATTGAGGTATTGATGCCACATAAACACAACACCAAATGCCAATACCAAAACACCAACGAAGGTAATTAAAAATTGCTGCTGCTTCTCTTGTCGAAGCTCTTCACGCCAAGGTCTGAGGTTAATCTTTGCCATTAGTCAAAACTCCTCAGTGCTAATCCGCACGCAACCATAAGAGATGGTGCATCATTTGAAAGTGCTGTTGCATTCACTTTCGGAGCAATCGACATATCAATAAATGGGTTGGCTACAATAGTTCGCGTACCCAGCTTATCTTGAACCATCTCGTCCAATCCCGGGATAGATGCACTACCACCGGACAATACAATATAGTTCACGTCATGATACTGAGAGCCATTAAAGAATAACTGAAGCGATCGACTAATCTGTTGTACCGCAGCTTCTTTAAACTGCTGAAGCACTTCAACTTCATAATCATCTGGCAAGCCACCTTGCTTCTTAGCAAGACCAGCTTCTTCCAATGAAAGACCATATCGACGCATGATCTCTTCTGTTAACTGCTTACCACCAAACACCTGATCTCGGTTGTAGATGGTTTTCCCTTCATTAAGCACACTTAACGTAGTCGTAGTTGCACCAATATCAATCGTTGCAACCAACATATCGCTAATATCGCCATCCAACTGACTTTGAATTAACTCTAGAGAGCGTTCCAGTGCATAAGCCTCAACATCAACCACTTTGGCAGTCAATCCACCCAAAGTACACACACCTTCACGAACTTCCACGTCCTCTTTACGACATGCAGCAAGAATCACTTCAACCATATCGTGATTATCGGGATGTACACCCTGCACTTCGAAATCGAGATAAACATCTTCTAATGGGAAAGGAATATGTTGGTGAGCATCCAGCATAATCTTATTTTCAAGATCGTCGTCACTAAGATTCGCATTCTCTTCAATGGTCTTAGTAATCACCGACGAGCCCGAAACGGCCACAGCAGCAGCACGAGAACGACACTTCGCTCTAGCTACAACACGAGAGATAGATTCACCCACTGCATCAGCGTCTTGAATATTCTTTTCAACCACAGAACCATCCGGAAGAGGTTCCACAGCATAACTCTCCACACGGTAGCGATTACCTTGCTGTCCGAGTTCGATGAGCTTTACTGTTGTTGAACTAATATCCAACCCCAACAGCGTCGTTGTTTTTCTTTTAAGTAATCCGAACACCGAAAATTCCCTAATAGTACGAGCACTTACGAGAACTATATATTAATGTACATTAAATAACAGGTTTATCGATATAGCAAACCTTGAACTAAAAAAATAGACCCCAAAATGATATGATTCCAGCTCAGCTTGTAATTTAAATTTTTTTCCCTAAAAGATTTTGTGATTTCTATGATCCAGGCCACATTTAAAACTTTCAAAATTACCGTTTACCTGATTTTTTCAGCCATCTGTTTTGTCTCCCTTATATTCTCAGGCGTGACACTTTGTCTGATCCCCAATCTACCCGCAGTAGAAGAAATTCAGGACATCCAACTTCAAGTCCCTCTCAAGATTTTTACAGAGGACGGGAAGCTCATTGCTGAATACGGTGAAAAGCATCGAACACCGATCAACTATCACGAAATCCCTACCAATTTCGTTAACGCACTCATCTCTGCTGAAGACAACCGCTTTTGGGAACACCAAGGTGTTGACCTAATTGGCCTGGCCCGCGCAGCATTTCAACTAGCGACCACCGGCAGCATCAAGTCAGGCGGCAGCACAATTACGATGCAAGTAGCTAAAAACTACTTCTTAAGCAGAGAAAAAACCTTCTCTAGAAAGTTCAACGAAATTCTTCTAGCACTTCAAATTGAACGATCTCTTTCCAAAGAACAGATCCTAGAGCTCTACCTAAACAAAATTTACCTAGGACACAGATCGTACGGAATTGCAGCAGCTGCAAGAACCTACTACGGGAAACCCGTTCAAGAATTAACTCTAGCTCAAACTGCAATGATTGCTGGATTACCTAAAGCCCCATCTGCATATAATCCAATCAGAAATCCCGAAAGAGCCATAGAAAGAAGAAACTGGATCTTAGATCGTATGCTTGCTTTAAACTACATAACAAGCACCCAAAATGTGGTCGCCAAACAAAGTCCGGTTACCGCAAAATATCATGCACCAAAGTCAGAAATTGATGCTCTTTATGCTGCAGACATTGCTCGTGCCGAAGCCCTAAATATGTTCCCTGATGACATATATACCGGCGGCTATAAAATATTCACATCCATCAACAGCACGCAACAAGCAGCAGGTCTGGAGGCGATTGCCACACACCTAGAAGATTACAGCAAACGACATGGCTATCTAGGGCCAGAAGATTCTGTTGATATAACAGCACTACTGAACACACAAGATTCAAAGACAGACCTTCAGTCCCTTACCGCTTTGTTAAAAGACTATCGTCAAGTAAACCACCTAATTCCTGCGCTAGTTTGGGAAGTCACCAACGATGAAGCCAATTTAATCTCTCGCAACGGCGACCTCATATCCCTCCCGACAAAACAACTCACGTGGGCAAGAAAATACATTTCCGCAGACAAAAAAGGCCCCAGAGTAAGAAAAGCAAGCGATGTGCTTGCGTCAGGTGATATTGTCAGAGTGTATAAAGATCAAGAAACCGACGAATGGCGCCTTGGCCAACTACCAAAAGCGCAAGCAGCCTTAGTAGCAATCAATCCTAAAACAGGTGCCATTAATGCACTTCAAGGCGGATTTGAATTCTATTCAAGTAAGTTTAACCGAGCCACCTCAGCCAGAAGACAAGCAGGCTCCGCATTCAAGCCATTCATCTATTACTCAGCACTGGAAGACGGTTTTACTGCCGCCTCAATTGTGAACGACGCCCCAGTAGTGTTCCAGGACAAACAACTGGAAACCGCTTGGCGTCCTGAAAACGCAGGCGGAAAGTTTTATGGCCCTACGCGTCTCCGACAAGCGCTTTACCAATCAAGAAACTTAATATCCATTCGAATCGTTCAAACGCTTGGCATCAAGCAAACCATAGACACTGTCAAAAAGTTTGGCTTCTCAGAACAACACCTACCTAAAGACCTTTCCATTGCTTTGGGCAGTGCAGCTGTCACACCACTCGAACTGGCTACCGCCTATAGCACCATCGCAAACGGCGGTACAAACATAACCCCTTATTTAATTGACCACATTGAAGACTTCAACGGCAATATCGTGTATCAAAATCCGAATACACAACACGCTACTCGAACCAACGATAATTCAGATCCAAGCAATAACAAAGAAGCAGACAAAACCGAGAGCAGCACACCTTTCGGTGATCACACACCAAGTGCACAATCTATTGAAATTACATCAGAAAAGCCCGAGATCGACCCGAGAAGTATCTACATCATTACCGATATGATGAAGGACGTAATCAAACTAGGCACAGGCAGAAGAGCAAAAGAACTCGACCGAGATGACATCGCAGGCAAAACCGGCACCACCAACGATCAAGTAGATGCCTGGTTCTCAGGGTTTAATGGCGATCTCGTCACCACGGTATGGGTAGGCTTTGACAGCCCATCTACGCTAGGCAGAAACGAATACGGCGGCCGTGCCGCACTCCCTATCTGGATTGATTTCATGAAAAAAGCCCTGCCGCCATACGAAAGCAACACCAAACAACCGGAAGGCATTGTAACCATTCGCATCAACCCCACAACCGGCCACAGAGCCCTTCCTGGTGAGAAAGACGCCATCTTCGAGATATTCAGAAGCGAACACGTCCCACCACCACCAGAAGAAGACAACGCACGCCCTGTATTGATCGATCAAGGCCACCCAACCGACGTTCTGGATGAGTTGTTTTAACAACTCATTCATTAACCAACAATTTCAGCAGACATAAAAAAACCTCCCGAAGGAGGTTTTTTTATGTCTCTAGAATCAATCTAATCAATTAGATATCTTCAACAGACTTAAGCGGGTAGTTCGCTGGAAGTTCTTTAGTAGCAACTCCAGAATCGATCGCCGCTTGAGCAACAGCCAATGATACAGCGCCCAATAGACGTGGATCAGTAGGCTTAGGAATGATGTATTCCTTACCAAATTCCAAAGAATCAACACCATAAGCAGTTAATACTTCTTGCGGAGTTTCTTCTTTAGCAAGGCCAGCAATCGCATGAGCCGCTGCCAACTTCATTTCTTCGTTAATTGCTGTAGCACGTACGTCTAGAGCACCGCGGAAAATGAATGGGAAGCCCAATACATTGTTAACCTGGTTAGGGAAGTCAGAACGACCAGTCGACATGATCAAGTCATCACGTACGGCATTAGCAAGTTCTGGCATGATTTCAGGTGTCGGGTTAGAACACGCAAACACAATTGGGTTTGGCGCCATTTTCTTAACCTGATCAGCTGACAGAAGATCTGGACCAGAAAGACCCAAGAAGATATCAGCACCTTCGATCGCATCATCAAGAGTACGCTTGTCAGTTTCAACCGCAAACATAGACTTATACTCATTCAAGTCATCACGACCAGAGTGAATTACGCCTTTACGGTCAAGCATATAGATGTTTTCCGGCTTCATGCCAGCAGAGATCAAAAGCTTAGAACAAGAGATCGCTGCTGCACCTGCACCTAGAACCACCATTGATGCTTCTTCAATTTTCTTACCTTGAATCTCAAGCGCGTTCAGCATACCTGCAACTGTTACAATTGCAGTACCGTGCTGATCGTCATGGAAAACTGGGATGCTGCATTGCTCAATCAAAGTGCGTTCAATTTCGAAACACTCTGGTGCTTTGATATCTTCCAGGTTAATACCACCGAAAGTATCAGCAATACGCTTAACAGTATCAATGAACGCCTGTGGGCTTTCGCAATCAACTTCAATATCAATTGAATCAACACCTGCGAAACGCTTGAAAAGAAGACTCTTACCTTCCATTACAGGCTTAGACGCTAGAGGACCTAGGTTACCTAGACCTAGAATTGCTGAACCATCAGAAATTACAGCTACAAGGTTACCCTTTGCAGTGTACTTGTAAGCATCTTCTGGGTTTTTCGCAATTTCCTTCACTGGCTCAGCCACACCAGGGCTGTATGCAAGGGAAAGATCACGTGAAGTTTCAGCAGGTTTGGTTAGCTCTATGCTGATTTTACCTGGCTTTGGAATTGCGTGGTAATCTAGAGCTGCTTGTTTTAAATCTTCAGACATTGTGAATATATCCAATCTCTAACAATAAAAAGTCCGAGAAGCATATATAAATTGCGATTATTGAACAAGCAATAATCAAGAAGATTGCTATAAATATGACATTTATCAGTGGATAAACTGTCGAAATTTAAATCGTTTGTTGAACGCATTAACGAAAGTTAATTTTCTAAAAAAATCTGAGGACTTTTTAGAGGAAGCATGTAAGGCTCAAAACGCGTCTTCTCGCGACGAACCGCCCACCCCCTAACCTCAAGAAATTCGCCTTGCAAATCACGCTTCACGCCCAACTGTTCGAACCACTGATTGGGAACTCGCACCACCCGCTGATCAGAAAACGACAACCAACTATAACGCTTAGACTTAGTGACCCGATTCAGCCGCCCGGACCACAATACAAATCCACCTCGATCCACATTTAGCCAAAATTCAAGCGCCCCCCAAACCCCTTTCTTCGCGTCTCTTGCCTGAATCTCTGCCTGCCTTAAACAAGACACATAGCGCGATTCCGACTCAAAGACCTGAAACGCGTAGCCATTTTTTAGAAGATACTCCGAAAGCAAGAACAGGTCACCTTTGAGCGCCACCCAAATTTGCCCCAGTCGACGCTGATACTTATCCCATCCCGCTTTTTCAAGGAATACTCGATTCTCAGAAACAAACGTCTTCACAAACTGAGTAGATTCAACCGCATAAGGCTCCGGCTTCTTTGATTTCCCATAGTTCATTTCCGGGGTATTCACACCGACCAGGCGCACATCCTCATCAGCCAAACGCAACGTATCACCATCCAACACAGTTACCACATCAACTTCACGTAACTGCGAAAAATCCTCCGGCGTACAACTCGCATAAAGCGCTGAAGAAAAGAAAAAACAAACGCACACAAAAAAGGCGTCTGAAATCAGACGCCTTTTTCTGGTAACGCTAAGCTTACTTAGCAACACTGCGATTACCGAAACGCTTCTTGAAGCGATCGATACGGCCACCAGTGTCAGTAACCTTTTGCTTACCAGTAAAGAATGGGTGACAGCTTGAACATACGTCCAAGTGAACATCTTTACAAAGAGTAGAACGAGTTTGGAAGCTATTACCACATGAGCAAGTGATAGTTACTTCTTCATAATTAGGATGGATATCCGCTTTCATAACGACCTCAACTATCAATACCGCAACTTGAACATCATCTGTGGTCAAGCACCGTATTGCAAAATGGAATTTAGTTGTTCACTTTTCGGCTAAATCACCCGAAAAATAGAGGCGGAATAATAACAGACCTTTTACAAAGAACAAACCTATTTATAATAAGCGATCCACTTTATTCAGCAGCTAAGCGAATGTCTGAGCAAACCAGCTTATTACTTACGTCCGACAACCCTTTGTATTTCTTTGAAATCGCCATCAATCGCCCGCTATTTCAAAGCTTCACCTACGCCTTTAAGAAAGATATTCCTATGGGCTCTCGGGTGATAGTGACCGTAGGCAATAGCACAGAAGTCGGTATCGTTATTGAAAAACACCTCATCACCCCCGAGGTGGACTTTTCAATAAACCCTATAGATGAGGTAATTGACGACACACCTACCGTCAATTCAGAAGTTATAGAGATTGCCAAATGGACAAGCCAATACTTTTTCCAACCCATTGGGGAACTGCTCTTTACATTTTTGCCTAACTACCTGAAACAGGCCAAACCACTTAACTCGCTCTACACCGAAGGCTATCTGCGCACAAATCACCCCCAAACAGAATCGTTATTAAAAAATGCAAAGAAACAACAAGAAGCCTTCAACCTTTTAAACGAGAATGCCCCTACTTCGAAAAGCACATTGCTAGCCCAAGGCATTAAAAGCAACACCTTGCTGGAACTTTGTAAAAAAGGACTGATTGAGAAAACGCTTATCCCACCAACACCAAGTTACACCAGTGAAAGCAACGCACCTCTTAAACTCAATCAAGAACAAACTAATGCTGTCCAAGCCGTAGTAGAACACAAAGATCAATTTGGTTGTTTCTTACTTGAAGGAATCACAGGGAGCGGCAAAACAGAGGTTTACCTTCATATTTGTAAATCGTTTTTATCCGTCGGTCAGCAAGTATTACTGTTAGTGCCAGAGATCGGCCTCACATCTCAGTTAGCAGAACGTCTCGAAAGCCAGCTGAACACCCCTGTCATCACGCTGCATTCAAACTTAGCAAACAAAGAACGAGCTTCTCGCTGGTTACAAACGCAACAATCACAGCCAATGGTTATTATTGGCACTCGCTCTGCTGTGGCCTGCCCATTACCAAATTTAGGCTGCATCATTTTAGATGAAGAGCATGACAGCTCATTTAAACAACAAGAAGGGATTCGTTATCACTCGAGAAGCGTTGCAATCAAGCGTGCACAATTAAGAGGACTACCTGTAGTACTTGGGTCCGCCACACCTTCATTAGAAACATTAACAAACACTTATCAGCAACGCTTTCAACACTTAAGACTGACAAAAAGAGCGACCGGCGCAAGACTGCCTAAAACACAGA
The DNA here is from genome assembly GCF_030159995.1 of Litoribrevibacter albus. Taxonomy (NCBI): domain Bacteria; kingdom Pseudomonadati; phylum Pseudomonadota; class Gammaproteobacteria; order Oceanospirillales; family Oceanospirillaceae; genus Litoribrevibacter; species Litoribrevibacter albus. Next base: position 54,637 of record NZ_BSNM01000027.1, read on the forward strand.
TACAGGATGCATCAACACTCAACCCGGATCAGATATTCACAGCGGATACGTTAAGCACTATCAAAGCAACACTTGCCAGCAAGCAGCAAGTACTGGTGTTTATCAACCGACGAGGATTTGCACCGACCTTACAGTGCAACCAATGTCACTGGGTAGCAGAATGCGAACAATGCGATGTTGCTTTGACCCTGCACCAATCCACCAATTCCATGGATTGCCACCATTGTGAAGCTAAACACCCAATCCCAAAGCGATGCCCTAAGTGCAACTCCCCTTACTTATCACCACTAGGATATGGAACCGAACGCATTGAACATGAACTCATCCAAACCTTCCCAGACTTTCCGATTATCCGAATGGATAGAGACAGCACTCAAAACAAAGGCAGTCTGGAGAAAATAAGAAACCAGTTACTTGAGGATTCCCCGTGCATTCTGGTCGGCACCCAAATGGTGGCAAAAGGCCATAACTTCCCGAACTTAACACTGACCGTTGTCTTAAACTGCGACAATGGTCTCTACAGTCAGGACTTCAGAGCCAAAGAAACCCTTCTCCAGAATCTTATTCAAGTTGGCGGCCGTAGTGGCAGAGCAGATAAACCCGGGCAAGTCATTATTCAAACCAGCTTTGTAGATCACCCTCTGCTCAAATTCTTTGAACAACAAGACTATCAAGGATTCGCTAAAGAAGAGCTAACACATAGAAAAAACATTGGCTTACCGCCATACCACCATCAAGCAGCCATACGAATGCAAAGCCTGATGGACAACAAGGCTTTCACACAACTAATGTCGTTAGAACAGGCTCTTAAAACGTATAAAACAAACCATCCCGGCGATAATGTTGAAATATCTCTTACCATGCCAGCGGCAATCGAACGAAAATCAAATTGGTATCGTTACCTGATTATGTTATCTTCGCCAGACAGAAAACAGCTACACCATTATCTGAATGTTGCGCACCACTTCCTGATTCAAACGCCGCGCACTAGAAAGTTAAAATGGGTCATAGACGTTGATCCATTAGACACTTGGTAGTTTCATAACCTGTTCTGTCCAAATACCCAATCGTTAAACAATAGCTAATGAGTTTCTAATGGCAGCCCACGACTTTGCATCCAATAAAAAGACCGCCAAAGCCAAAAGCAGTCCAGCTAAAAAACCAACCAAGACAAGCTCAGCAAAGGCAGCAAAAGGAAACACACCACCTCCTGCCCAAAAGAAAAAAGTCCCTGCAATCATTTGGATTATTCTCGGCGTATCCCTAGCTTTCGGTGGCCAATACGCTTTCAAACACCTGAAAAGCAATCCAGAAGTCAGTTCAGTCATTGACCAAGCTAATGAGACCATTGCAAAAACCACTCAAAAAGCCATTGAGCCAGTCAAGCAAATTAAAGAAGAAGCGCCTCGCTTTGAGTTTTATGAACTACTGAAAGAAAACGAAGTAGAGGTTAACGTCACACCAACGCCGGCTTCCGAAAAGAAAAAATACCTCTATATCGTGCAAGCAGGGTCTTTCAGAAATAAAGAAGATGCGGAACGCATGCGCGCCCAACTTATCCTGAACAACCTTACCAACACCACTACCGACAGCATTAACACTCAGAATGGCACATGGCACCGAGTTAATGTTGGCCCGTTCTCAAGCCGTTCAAAGCTGGAAAAAGCCAGAGACACACTGGCATCCATGAATATCCAAGGGCTGGTCAAGAAAGTTCCCCTGAAAAATTAACATCAATTTTCTATATAGCCTTGATTTCCAATAATCCACCCCTAGATAGGGATTATTGATAAATGAAAAGGGATAGAAAATGACCACAATCTTGTCAGTACGAAGAGACAATACGGTTGTTATGGGTGGTGATGGACAGGTGTCCCTCGGCAACACCGTAATGAAAGGCAACGCACGCAAAGTTCGCAGACTTTACAACAACAAAGTACTGGCAGGATTCGCAGGCGGAACCGCCGATGCCTTCACTCTGTTCGAGCGCTTCGAAAGCAAACTCGAAATGCATCAGGGTCATCTTGTACGAGCGGCTGTGGATATGGCAAAAGACTGGCGGACAGATCGAGCACTGAGAAAGCTAGAAGCATTACTCGCCGTAGCTGACCATACCTCCTCATTGATTATTACCGGGAACGGTGACGTTATTGAACCGGAACAAGATCTTATTGCTATCGGTTCTGGCGGCCCATTTGCTCAAGCCGCGTCCACAGCGTTACTGGAAAACACCTCTCTTTCAGCACAAGAAATCGTAGAAAAAGGGCTTAAGATTGCGGGCGATATTTGCGTCTACACCAACCACAATCAAACCATTGAAGTCCTCGAATATTAATTTTCTGCTAATCACAGTTTCAGGAATACATAATGTCTAACATGACTCCTCGCGAAATCGTTCATGAACTCGACAAACACATTATTGGTCAAGCAGGAGCGAAACGCGCCGTAGCCATCGCGTTACGTAATCGCTGGCGCCGTATGCAACTTGATGACGAGTTGCGTAATGAAGTAACCCCAAAAAATATTCTAATGATTGGTCCAACAGGGGTGGGTAAAACCGAAATTGCCCGCCGTTTAGCGAAACTGGCTAATGCACCATTCATCAAAATCGAAGCAACCAAATTCACAGAAGTAGGCTATGTTGGTCGCGATGTGGAATCTATCGTCCGCGACCTTGCTGACATGTCGATAAAAATGCATCGCGAACAAGCCATGACAAAACTTCGTCATCGCGCAGAAGATGCTGCCGAAGACCGCATCCTTGATGCACTATTACCACCGGCCCGCAGCTCAGGCTTTGGTACCGATGAACCGGAAAGCGAAGAGAACTCTAAAACTCGCCAAGTGTTCCGCAAGAAATTACGCGAAGGCCAACTAGACGACAAAGAAATCGAGCTTGAAGTCAGCCAACAGCCCGTCGGTGTTGAAATCATGGCACCTCCCGGCATGGAAGAGATGACAAACCAACTTCAGAGCATGTTCTCAAACTTGTCAGGCGATAAGAAAAAACGTCGTAAACTTAAAGTGAAAGACGCTTACAAAATGCTGGTTGATGAAGAAGCCGGCAAGCTGATCAATGAAGATGAATTAAAGCTGGAAGCCATTAAAGCAGTTGAGCAAAACGGTATCGTCTTCCTCGACGAAATTGACAAAGTTGCCAAGCGTTCAGAAGGCTCCAATGCCGATGTATCACGCGAAGGTGTTCAACGCGACCTTCTTCCATTGATTGAAGGCAGCACCATCAACACCAAATACGGCATGATCAAAACCGATCACATCCTGTTCATTGCATCAGGTGCTTTCCATTTAGCCAAGCCATCCGATCTGATTCCTGAGTTACAAGGTCGACTTCCTATCCGTGTAGAGCTGGAAGCACTTTCAACCGAGGACTTCAAACGCATCTTAGTCGAGCCGAACGCAGCTATCACGACTCAATACAAAGAGCTTCTCAAAACTGAAGGTCTGAACATTGAGTTCACTGACGATGGGATTCACCGTATTGCTGAAGTGGCATGGCAGGTTAATGAGAAAACTGAAAACATCGGTGCTCGCCGCCTGCATACTGTAATGGAAAGACTGCTTGAAGAAATCTCGTTCGACGCGACCGATTTAAGCGATAAACACAGCGACAGCCCTCTTAAGATCGACGCCACGTACGTTAATAACTCGCTGGGTGAATTAGCTCAAGATGAAGATCTAAGCCGTTACATCCTATAACCATACATCCTCCCTCATTAATCCAAAGGGATTAATGAGGGGATGGAGCAGCTCATGCAACGCCCTACCAATATCCAGTACAAAAAGAACAGTAAGACCCTAATCCTGAAATACCCCGATCAGGAATTTGAACTGTCCGCCGAATATCTGAGAGTTCACTCCCCGTCCGCCGAAGTTCGAGGTCATGGACCTCAAGAAGCCATTTTACAGGTGGAAAAGAAAGACGTTTCTATAGAAGGCATCGAGCCTACAGGCAACTACGCACTGAAGTTCACATTTGATGACGGACACGATTCAGGGCTTTACACCTGGGATTACCTTAGAGATCTCGCAGAAAATCAGGCAAGCTACTGGCATAAGTACTTATCCGATCTAGAAGCGGCCGGAGCCCAACGAGAACCCAAGGTCTTTTTTAAAGGCTAAGAACGTCTGTTTAACCAGCAATCCAGTTATAGAGTTGGCGAATCATTCCCATTTGCTCGGAAGAATGGTACCCAAACGTGCCGTAAAGTTTATCCTGGAAGCTACGACCCGCATCTTCTAACACCGATTTATTTAGCTTAATGCCATAACGCTCAAAAATTGGCGCCAACTCATCATAACGCTCAAGCAAGTCTTGTCGTGTCATCTGATAGGCATGCTCACAGACTTTTTGTCGCCCCTCAAAACTGAACACACTCGATAACAACATAGTTGCGTCATCACGGCGAGGCTGAACCAACACAATGTCCGACGATGGATACTGCTCTTCATACGCAGACATCCCCAGCTCAACCCGTGAATGGATAAAGGTTCTTAAGGTCTGCCCCAACACTGCCGTCAAACCACCATCACGGAGCGATTTGGATTCCATACTGCCACAATCAGAAGCTGCTTCAGTATCAATTGGCACCAGTGGATTCAAACCAATCACCAAGTCCGCGCCCTGATCCAAAGCAACAGAGGCATGCATCGCTTTAAGCAAAGTACCATCAGCGTAGTAATGACCTTCGATTTCTACCGGCGTATAAAACCCCGGACAAGCAACACTGGCCTGCACCGCCTTGGAGATAGGAATGTGATCATATCCTTCTTCACCAAACCGAACGGCATCACCGGAATCCAGATCAGCAGCCACTAAAAATAGCTTTCGTCGTAATTCACGAAAATCGTCCGTGCGACCATGCCCGTCGTACAGCACACTCAGATACTCAGCCAACACCTCATTGGAGAACACGCCATTTGGTAAGGCTTCAATCAACGCAGTAAACGCCTCAAGAATGGATTGATCCCCAGGACGGGACAACATATGAGCCACTTTTTTACTAATGATCGAAGGGATTTTCAGTAAGCCTTTAGCGTATTCTTTGAAAGCAGGCTGGAAGAAAACTTGAGGATGAAACGGATGCCCATGAGGCTCGTTAATAATAAAGATACGACACATTTGGGCCGTAGTGATTTGATTTGCCAGGTTAGCAGCAATTAAAGCGCCGCTACTTACACCGACATACACATCAATATCGTTGAAATTGATGCCATCGAGACACTCATCCAAGGCTCGCAAAGCACCAATTTCATAGATACCACTGAGAGGACCACCCCCTCCCAAAGCCAGACCAATCTTAAACTCTTTCTGATTAGCAGGGGTTGGTTTAATCACTCGTTATCTCTCTAATACTAAGTTAACAAGCTGTAATTAAAGCATTATTCTGCTTTTGTTGCAGTGGTTTTAGCAGACGTTGTGCGCTTACGAGTGGCCGGCTTTTTAGCCGCAGCGGTTGTCGCCTTCTTTGCAGCAGGTTTCTCTGCATCAGCAGTTGTTTTCTTAGCCGCTGTAGAGCGTGTCGGTGCTTTCGCCTTCTTCAACGTCTCAATGTTCTTTTTCAAAGACTCAACTTCAGCTTTAAGAGCATCAATATCTGCTTTTGATGGGATACCTAGACGAGTCAATGCACGTTGAACACGCTCATCGAATACACGCTCAACTTTATCCCAGGTATTGTTTGCACGCTCACGCACATCTTCCGCGCGCTGAATAACGTCGTTTTTAACACCTTCTACGCGTGTGTTTGCGTACTCGACCTGACGCATAACACCTTCACGACCGCGCTCTTCGATTTCTTTACCCGCTGTCACCAAGGCATCAAAATACTTATTGCCTTCGCCATCAGCCTTACTGAACGCACCAAGACCAGCTAACCAAATTTGGTTCGTGTATTTTTTAATATCTTGCGCGATTTTAGTTTCAGAAAGCGCCTTCATACGATTGTCTGTTGCTTCAGCAGCGTCTTTTAGCTTACCCATAGTCATAAACCCTTTGCGATTCAATACTTACTGCCTTACAGCAGTTCAAATGCAGAACCCGAAACACATGGTTTTTACCACTGCTAGAAACGAGCACCGCCAATCCTACGCTAAAGCTATCAATGCCAATTAGAATATGCATACTAAAGATCTGAATGTATTAAAGTATTCAAGGGAAGGTATTCCCTTCATAAAGACAAACATCTATTCTTGAAACCATCAATAAAGGCCACAGGTTACTCGCATTAATTACTCACAATGGCCTATTGATGACTACTTACATAATAAAAATACGTAGCACTGATACTTCTGATGAACGAATTACTTAAAAGCACCTGGATTTCTTACCATCTGACTCCCCTCGAGTTAACCGCTCAAACATTAAACTCACAATGGACAAGATTACACATAGGCAATTCAGAGGTTTTTCCCTCGCTTCAGGCTTTAGAAGAGATCATTGCAGAATACCCGATCATCGCTGCCTCTCTGGGTAACAACTCCCTGACCGAGCTTTCAGGCATGCTAATCCAGGGCTGGCTACATTTCCATCAAGGAAATTATCAGCAGGCAACCCAGTTAGCTCTCGCCTCTGGATTACTAGGACTCAACCTCGCATCGAAGTCCATGGCTATCTACGCCACACATCTAGAAACAGACCATGAAACCAAACTTCAAATCTTCCAGGAAGCCATTAAGCTTGCGGATCACGCCATCGAAGTTATGCCAAATCACCCGGATGCACACTACAACCGGGCTTATGCGTTAGGTCGATACAGTCAAGGCATATCGATCACCAAGGCATTGGCAAAAGGCTACGGAAAAGAAGTCAGGAAGAGCCTGGAAAAAACCATTGAGCTCGCACCGGATCATGCTGAAGCACACATTGCTTTTGGCACTTACCATGCAGAAATCATCAATCAGGTGGGTAAATTGGTTGCCAGTGTTTCCTACGGAGCCAACAAAGATTCAGGCTTAAAACACTTTAGACATGCAATTCGAGTGGCCCCAGACTTTCCTATTGCCTACACTCAATATGCGGACGGCTTACTTATGATGTTTGGGCCATCCAAATTAAAAGACGCCAAACAGCTCTACGAAAAAGCAGCAAACAGTGACATCGCAGATGCCATGGAACGTCTTGATCAACAAAATGCTCTGGATGAGCTTGAAGCCATTGCCAGTTAGAGGTTGCACCTCGGCCTGACTCCATGATTATGGAAACGTGACATTAACCTGCCATCACGCGTCACAGGGATGCTTTTAAATCTCGCATATGTAACATTGTGCTAAGATTTACAACAATGCGTTTCTAGCACCTAGGACGAATTCTAATATTGTGGCATAAAGTACTGACTAAAATGATAAATACAATTGAGCACCAATAGCTCAGCCTAACAAAAGTCAGTGAAGGTGTCCGTTTTATGGTGGATATGAGCCATATGCATAAACTTATTGAGCCAATTCAACAAAGTTATCAGGAGCTTTTCAGCGGAGATGTTTATCTGTGCGGAAAGGCAGCTGTCTCGGTTAGAAACCACAGTGGCATCGCCAAACACACCGTCATCGGTGTACACGGTTTTCTAGAGAATCACTGTTATTTTACGGAAACATACTCTCAATCAGACATTGAACTCATTTTGCTCACATGCAGCAACTACCACATTCCAGTGACAGGACCAGAGCACACCCACGCAGACTGGTTTGATCATCCGGAATACCCTGAGTCATCGATTGAATATGACGCTTCCATCCTGGTTCAAGCAATGGAACGTCTTGCCAGTTCAAAAAATGTTCGTATTCACGGTCACTCTCGAGGCGGCGGCGTTATCCTAGAAGCGGTTCGCCAAAAACCGGAATTATTTAAGGACGCGGAAATTCTTCTTGAAGCGCCCGTTCTTCCTCAGGGAAAAATTCATCCAATTCCAAAGGCACTGATCGACAACATGTCACCAAGAATGTGGCCCTGGGCGCTACGACTATTGGAGAAGACCCCATTATCGACGTACTCCCAAACGTTCTTTGGTGAAACTCATGGTCGCAAAAAACAACTGCTAGAGCATTTGTTTAAGAACCCTCAAAATGCGATGACGATCATTAACAATATCCATTCCATTGAAACCTGGATGGATAACGCACCAACAGACATTTACCAGCACATCAAACGCGGCACCATTCTGATTCCGGAAAGAGACCGCATTCTTTGTAAAGAGCATATGCTGGCCAGTGCGTTAAAATCTCCCAACAACATACGAATCGTGGAAACCAAAGACACAAGCCATTTTATTAGTTTGGATAACTCTTCATGGCTTCCCCCCTTGACGATTCCACTCTCACTTCAGTAGGGTTAGCTCACACATTTAGCAGCCCTATTGAGTGATTGAGCAGTATGATTAAGGACAAGTTGGCGAAACCAGTATCCGGAAAGCACGGAGAAAACCTTCGCCAGCTTTTGATTCAAAACCGGTCACGTCACAACCAAGAACCACCAAAACATCAACAGCTGGCATTACAGCATTTAATGGTGTGGCAAACAGATCGCCTTCGAAATACTCACCAAGATCTCTTTCTTTCCGACCGCTATCAAGCAGCAGCCCACTACTTTGTGGATGAGCTCTATCTATCCCCTACAGCCATTCAAAGAGACAGAGACCTGGAACGTGTGTTTCCAACCTTAGTAAAACTACTGCCCGATGACACACTAGAAACGGTAGCCAATGCCATCGAATTGAATATTCTCTCAGCGGAATTAGACCAACAGCTGGCTAACTTTCTATTTATTGATCACCCAGAAAAAGCCATTTGCGCATCTCTGATTACAGAAGAAAGTTACGTTACTGCGTATCTGAAAGCCAATGCCACAGAGCTGAGGCATCGACAACTCAATTTGATTGAACAAATTGGTCACGACCTCGATCACTTGGTACGCTTCCCATTTATTTCCCTAACTTTAAAACTCATTCGAAAGCCCGCACACAAAAAAGGTCTTGGAAACCTTCATGATTTTCTGGAGCGAGGATTCAATACATTCAAAGCACTGGGAGGCGCTGAAGAGTTTATGGAGATAATTGTGCAGCGGGAAGGACAAGTGCTAGACAACTTAAATCAGGGAAAAAGTAACCCGTTCGATATAAAAATTGACTAACACAGAGAGCCCAAGAAAAGAGCGTCTAACGAAGCTCTTTCTCTAGATAGTTATGAATTTCACGTTCTACGACGGCTTTAAACGGTCTCATAAGTAACGCTAATTCAACGTGAATTTCCAACGTAGTTTCTGTCACATCCAGAAAACCTTTCACGCCGGTACGATGAAATACGAGCTTATTGCCTTTCCATTCATACTTGGCATCAAAGCGATCTGCCAGCATCAACGCAAGTTGTTCAGCATCTTTAAGCGCTTGCTCAAGGCCCAAGTTATGATCTTTCTTTACACTTATTTTAGCCATACCACTAAACCAACGAGGATTAAAGGCGGAGCATTCTACCCTAAAGCAGGGGTTTTCAACAAATTGACCTTTATCAAAAGACAAACCCCTCCAATCAAGGTTAGAATAGCCCGAATTTAACGTTTCCACAGGATAACTTTCGGACAACGAAAGCAACGATCTATGACTGAACACGATAAAACTACGCACTTTGGCTTTCAGCAAGTGCCCGTTAATGAAAAAGCAAGCAAAGTAGCCGACGTATTCCATTCAGTGGCCAGTAAATACGACATTATGAACGACTTAATGTCAGGTGGTGTCCACAGGTTATGGAAACGCTTCACCATCGACCTAAGTGCGGTACGCAAAGGTCAACGCGTGTTGGACATTGCTGGCGGTACTGGCGACCTTACCAAGCAGTTTTCCAAATTAGTTGGCAGCGAAGGACAAGTTATCCTGGCTGACATCAACAGTTCAATGTTGGAAGTAGGTCGCGAGCGTCTAACCAACCTGGGCCTGACCAACAACATAGAATACGTTCAGGCTAATGCCGAATGTTTACCTTTTGAAGACAATTCGTTTGACCTGATCACGATCGCCTTTGGCCTTCGAAATGTTACGGATAAAGACAAAGCGCTTCGTTCAATGTTGCGAGTACTTAAGCCAGGTGGACGTCTATTAGTGCTCGAGTTCTCGAAGCCTACCAATCCGTTGTTGGAAAAAATGTACGATACCTACTCTTTCAGCCTACTGCCTAAAATGGGTCAGTTGGTTGCTGGCGACGCAGAAAGCTATCAATATTTAGCTGAATCCATTCGCATGCATCCAGATCAGGAAACACTGAAAGACATGATGAAAGACGCGGGCTTTGTGCGTTGCGATTACCACAACATGACAGGTGGTATCGTTGCGCTTCACAAAGGAATCAAACCGTAGGTCTTCACATCTATGTTCCAAATGGTCTCTACGGCGACACTTGCATTGATGGAAGGGCTTATTAACCAAGCCATCAAACAAGATCCTATTACTCAAGGCAGACTTTCCAAGCTCGAAGGAAAGGTTATTGCCTTTTGCCTGAAACAGCCCAAGATCACGATTTATGGGTTATTTCAGGAAGACAGCATTCGTCTGATGAATCAATACGAGTGCGTGCCTGAGTTGACCATTACCGGAGCCAGCTTCGACTTTTTGCAGCTAGCCTTAGCCGATGATCACAATAGTGCTCTCTTCAGTAGCCGTATCCGAATGGATGGTGATGAGCATCTCGCTCAGAAATTGATGACGATAGCAATGGGCCTATCCATCGATTGGGAATACTTATTATCGAAACTTACAGGGGACATCATCGCTCACCAGATTGGTCAAGGCGTACGCTCCTCTGGAAAATGGCTAAAAGCAACACATCAAAGCATGACAGCCAATCTCGAAGAATATATTCATCACGAACTCAGAACTTTACCTCACGCCAGTGAAGTAGATTATTACTGTGAACAAGTCACTGAAGTTCGATTGGCTGCGGATCGTCTAGCCGCAAAACTCCAAGCCTTGGAAAAGGTTCGCGATACAAATCAAAGCAGTCCGAATCAAAGCTGTCCTGATCAAAACGATACAGGTCAACACCGACCACAAAAACCTTCACAAGAACATTCAAATAATCAAGGAGATATAGGTGACCAGTCTTAAACGAATTTTGGTGATCATCTGGGTTATCAGCAAATATCGTTTAGATCAGCTTATACCCCTCACCTTACTGCCTTGGTATCTTCAAATCTTATTGGTTTTGGCCCCTTGGCATTTGCGTCCTGTTCCGAAGAAGCTCTCCAGAGGTGAACGTATACGTTTGGCGCTTCAAGAACTTGGTCCTATTTTCATTAAGTTCGGACAAATTCTATCCACTCGACGCGATCTTCTTCCCGATGACATTGCAGAAGAATTAAAACTCCTGCAAGACAGAGTCCCTCCGTTTTCATCTACAACGGCCAAATCCATCATTGAGAGATCTTTAAAGACCAAGATCGAAAGTATTTTTGATGAATTCAGTGAAGACACCCTGGCCTCGGCCTCAGTAGCACAAGTACATACCGCCAAGTTAAAAACCGGCGAAGACGTTGTTGTGAAAGTTATTCGTCCTAATTTAGCGCCGACGATTCGCAAAGACATTGCAGTTATGAAACTGCTGGCCGAATTACTTGAAAAATACTGGTCGGAAGGCAAGCGACTTCACCCAAAACAAATCGTCGACGATTACGAACACACCATTTACGATGAGTTGGATCTGCAGAAAGAAGCTGCCAACGGTTCCCAGTTGCGTCGTAATTTTGAGAACTCAGACCTTCTTTACGTTCCTAAAATATATTGGGATTACACCCGCACCAGCGTTCTGGTGATGGAACGAATTTCAGGTATCCCTGTAGCCGACGTAGAACAACTAGCCGCGCAAAAAACCAACATGAAAATTCTGGCGGAACGCGGTGTTGAAATTTTCTTCACTCAGGTCTTCCGTGACAGCTTCTTTCATGCGGATATGCATCCAGGAAACATTTTCGTATCCCGTCAGCATCCACAATCACCACAGTACATTGCGGTTGATTTCGGCATCGTTGGCTCATTAACTGAAAATGATCAGATCTATTTGGCGCGTAATTTACTGGCTTTCTTTAATCGGGATTATCGACAAGTCGCTCAACTCCACATTGATTCAGGCTGGATTCCTAAGCACACCCGAGTCAACGAGTTTGAAGCTGCCATTCGAAGTGTTTGTGAACCGATTTTTGAAAAGCCCCTTAGTGAGATCAGCTTCGGTCACTTCTTACTGCGCCTTTTCCAGGTAGCTCGACGTTTTGATATGGAAGTTCAGCCTCAACTGGTTCTGCTTCAGAAAACATTGCTAAACATTGAAGGCCTGGGCCGGCAGCTGTATCCAGAACTGGACTTATGGCAAACCGCCCTTCCTTACCTGGAAGGCTGGATGAAAAATCGAGTTGCTCCACCGAATGTTTTGAAAAACATTCAGCTGCATGCCGCTGATTGGGCCGAGCAGACACGACAATTACCGCAACTGATGTTCCATGCAATCACACAATTGCAGTCAGTTGAACAACACCGGGTTGAACAAAGTCAACACATCCAACAACTGCAATCCGAACTACGAAATCAGGAAAGCGCCAAGCGCTATCGTGTTTTGGGTGGAGTGCTTCTGGCCACTGCCGGCGCATTAAACGTACCTGAGGCCAGCCTGTTGATTCAAAACATCAATTTCCCGACCGCTGCATTGTTGATCAGTGGTGTTTATTTATTAGCACTTAAACGCTACTGATATGCATCAACAACAGGGATGTTATCCTCAGCTCCATGATAGACATCCCTAGATAAACCCATTAAAGTGGTCACCATAAATAACCAACTCCATTCTTTCATATTCTTGAAGTAACTTATTCTCTATGAGCGACGTATTAACATCTCTACAGCAGGTACTAGAGGAGCGCAAATCAGCCTCTCCCGATTCTTCTTATGTAGCTAAACTACATAGTAAAGGGCTTAACAAAATCCTTGAAAAAATAGGTGAAGAAGCCACTGAAACCATCCTTGCTGCAAAAGATGTAGAACCAGGCAAAGATCATTCAGACCTGGTATATGAAACGGCTGATCTTTGGTTTCATTCGATGGTCATGCTCAGTCACTTGAATATTGATGTGAATGAAGTATTAAACGAATTAGAACGTCGCTTTGGTCTTTCCGGTTTGGAAGAAAAAGCGAACAGAAACAAATAAGTTAGAGGTAAATTATTATGGCTGGCATTAGCATTTGGCAATTAGTCATCATCCTGGGCATTGTGGTTTTACTGTTTGGAACGAAAAAACTTCGTAACATCGGTTCTGATTTAGGCGGTGCGATCAAAGGCTTCAAAGGCGCAATGAAAGATGGCGAAGACGAAGCAAAGAGCATCGAAAAGAAAGACGCTGAAACAACCGTCAACGCAACAACTCAGAAAGAAGAAACCAAGCACTAATACTTGGCTGCTCTGCACTTAAATGAAGGTAGTTAGCCTCTATGTTTGATATTGGTTTCTCCGAGCTATTTATTGTTTTAGTCATCGCACTACTGGTTCTTGGACCTGAGCGTTTGCCCGGTGCTGTTCAGAAAGTCGGCTTTATACTTGGTAAAATCCGGGCCAGCTGGAATGGTATTCAGACTGAAATTAATCGCGAGCTGGAAGCGGAAGAATTACGAAAACGCATTCAGGACGAAACCAATAGCGTTCAACAAACACTAAACAACAGCTTTGATATTGATGCGTATAACGAACGCATTCTGGAGCAAGAACGTAAGATCAGAGAAGGCATCCAACGTGAAGCCATCGATCCGAGTCAACCAGCAACACCTGAGTCAACAGATCAGGCTAACAATGAAAACGCTGACCTAACTTCATCAGACAACAATATCGAAGCCACACCCTCTTCCGACGGTGCTTTAGTTCAAGATCCTAATAAATCATGACCGATCAAAACCTTCCGAATGACACTCAGGTGAGCGATAACAGCCAGCCGTTGATTTCTCATTTGACCGAGCTACGTGACCGCCTACTACGCTCTGTGCTTATCATTCTAGTGATCTTTGTTGGACTCTATTCGTGGTCTAATGAACTCTATCTATTTATTTCAGAACCATTGAGACGTTTCCTTCCCGAAGGCACCAGCATGATCGCCACGGAAGTCGCCTCTCCGTTTTTAACGCCGTTTAAGTTAACTCTGATGAGCGCCATCTTCTTATCAGTGCCTTTCATTTTGCACCAGGCGTGGAGCTTCATAGCACCCGGGCTATATAAACATGAAAAGAAATTTGCTGTTCCGCTGTTAGTTTCCAGTGTCTTTCTGTTCTACAGCGGTATGGCATTTGCCTACTATGTTGTGTTCCCTATTATCTTCGGTTTCTTTACCAGTGTAGGGCCTGAAGGCGTTGCAGTGATGACAGACATCAACCGCTATCTGGACTTCGTCCTTAAACTGTTCTTTGCCTTTGGTGTCGCCTTTGAAATTCCCATTGCGACCTTCTTATTGATTGCAGCCGGTTTAAGCAATGTAAAAAGCATCAGCGAGAAAAGACCATATGTGATCGTAGGGTGCTTTACCGTAGGCATGTTAATTACCCCGCCGGATGTTATCTCTCAAACCTTACTGGCCGTTCCTATGTGGCTGCTCTTTGAAGTTGGTTTATTATTCGGACGCTTAGTCGACCAACCTGATGAAAAAACCGCAGAGCAATAATCAGAGTACTCACATCAGGGCATTAAGCAGAGCACGAATCAGAACCGCTATACAGATGAAATCCCTGAACTCCTGATAGTCACTCACGACAAGTAAATGCAGAAATAACAGACATAAAAAAAGCGCCTCAAGGCGCTTTTTTTACTCTGGAGAGTAGATTACTCAGCAGATAGTTTCTCGATGTCAGCAAGAAGCTTAGCTGCACGCTGCTCAAGATCCTCAACCACTTCTTTGTGAACGTGAGTTGACATTGCAGCAACACGATTTTTACCCATACGGAAAAGACCAAACTTGATTGCTTCGGCATTTTCTTTGAGTTCAGCCAACAATTTAGCGTCCATTGACGATATCCTCTACTGAGTGCAGTTAAACCAAGTACCTTTGAAACCTGCCATCACTGCACGTTCAAACCAAGTACATTAAAAATTTGCTGGGCATTGTACCCAAAAAGCTTAGCCAATGACCAGTTGTATTGCTTTATTTAACGGCATAGATCAATAAATACATCCAAAAAGTAGGGATTAAACTTCAAGGAGGAAAGTAACAGGCCCATCATTCAACAGTTCAACTTTCATATCTGCACCAAACCGGCCGATCTCAACGAGCGGATGCTGTATATGAGCTTGCTTCACAAAATAGTCATATAAGGCTTCCCCTTGCTCAGGTGTAGCTCCTTTACTGAAACCAGGGCGAGTCCCTTTTTTGGTATCAGCGACCAACGTAAACTGAGAAACCACCAACAAACCACCACCGACCTGTTGCAGGTTCAAATTCATCTTTCCTTCCGAGTCAGAAAAGATACGATAGCCCAGTACCTTCTTCAGTAATTTCTCAGCAGACGCTTGATCATCATCCTTTTCCACACCCAGCAACAATAGAATTCCATGATCAATTGCCCCAGTCACGACTCCATCAACAGTCACACTGGCCTTACTAACTCGCTGTATTAATCCTTTCATGAATGACTCAAAACCTTACTAATAACGTCTTAAAAGCCACTATTTTTACACAATTTATGCAGATAGGTCTTTTATACTTCATACAGAATAGGTAACAATAAGAGTGTTTTGGATGGATTCAATTCTTTTGTGAGGTATTCCTTTGATTCGTTTACTAATTATAATAATAACATCCCTATCACTTATCAGCTGTGGCGGAGGCGGTGGCAGTAGTAACTCCAGCTCCACACCATCAATCACATCAGAAGAACTGAGTGCTTCATTTAGCGTTTCCTCCTACAGAGGTACGGTTCCTTTTACCGTAACTGTCGATGCTTCCTCATCTACCGGGGCTACTAGTTATAGCTGGACCTTCGGTGATGGCACAACAGGATTAGGTGCCAGAGTATCGAAAACCTATACTGAACCCGGCAAGTACACTATTCGATTAGTGGCATCAAAAGCTTCAAATATCGATATTTCGACGGAACAGGTTACAGCTCTTGATCCATCCCTTGTCCATTCAATTTCAGGCACTATTAGCGCACCACAAACATCAGTGGCAGATTCGGATACCGCTGATCCGAATATGAACACCAGCAACAATAACTTTGCTACCGCACAATTATTACCAACGCCAACAAATGTCGGTGGTTATGTAAATGCAGATTCGAATGTAGGTTCAACTGATATCAGTGACTTCTATCGTATAGAACTCTCAGCAAACGAAACCATCAACCTGACAACTTATGAATATCAAAATAACGAAAATCAGAATCCAGATTTAGATCTCTACCTTTACGATGAAAATGAGAACGGAGTTGACTCAGCCCTTGGTAATGAAGCCTCTGAAAGTTTAACCGTTACCCAATCAGGCACCTACTACATAGAGGTTAGAGCAGCCAGCAACAGCGCCAACTATCTATTGAAAGCTGGTGGTAGCACTGCATCCCAAGTATCGAAAACCCTATCCTCAGAGTTCGTGCCAGGCGAAGCCCTTTACCGGAATAAGAAAAATGTAGTTACAGCTTCTTCCGTTTCCATTCCCGACATTGGTACGTTAAAAATGCCGTCGACTTTTGGTGAAGTATCTGCATCGTCTAACAACACTCAACACCCGAACACACTTACTGGTAACTGGACAACAGAACAAAAAATCAAAATTGACACATTATTGTGGATTAAAGCACTGAATAACTCAGGTAATTACCAATACGCCGAGCCCAACTACTACCGAAAGGCATTTTTCACACCAAATGATGAGCTCTTTAACGCACAATGGCACTACAACAACATAAAACTAGAAGAAGCTCTGGATCTAGAAACAGGCAGCAACTCTGTCATTGTTGCTGTTATTGATACTGGTGTCCTTCTGGATCACCCTGATCTACAAGGGCAACTTGTTTCTGGTTATGACTTTATAAGTGACCCAGCTTTTTCTTTGGATGGTAATGGTATAGATAACGATCCGAACGACCCTGGAGATAAATCCAATCCCGATAATAGCAGTAACTTCCACGGCACTCACGTTGCAGGAACTATCGCAGCAGCAACCAATAACGCTACAGGTGTAGCAGGAGTTGCAGGCGGTGTAAGAATTATGCCCTTACGTGTTCTAGGCAGAAATGGAGCGGGTACATCTGCAGACATTATTCAGAGTCTACGTTATGCGGCAGGCTTATCTAACAATTCAGGAACCACTCCAGCACAACCGGCAAACATTATTAACCTTAGCCTTGGATCTCCAAGCTCCTCTCTGGCTGAACAAGAAATATACGACACACTTGCTGCGATGGACATATTGGTCGTTGCTGCCGCAGGAAATGACAATACATCCACTCCGGACTACCCAGCCGCCTACAACAATGTAATTTCGGTGAGCGCCACTACTATCAATAATCAGAAAGCGCCCTACTCAAATTTTGGTAGCACAGTAGATATAGCTGCACCAGGTGGGGACTTTACCTCTGATTTGAACAGGGATGGCTATCCGGATGGTGTCCTTAGTACCATTGGGGATGATTCAAGTGGAGGAATCCAATACCGTTATGGTTATTCTGAGGGCACTTCTATGGCTTCTCCTCATGTAGCTGGCGTTGCTGCCCTCATGAAATCAGCCAACAGCAACCTAACAGTCGCCCAATTTAACACCTTACTTCAAAGTGGCGATTTAACCGATGATTTAGGCACACCCGGCAAAGACGACGTTTTTGGCTACGGATTGATTAACGCCCGAAAAGCCATGCTTGCAGCTACAGGTGCGTTAAACGCTTCTGCGAACATAGTTCTTTCAAGTAACTCACTAAACTTTGGCAGCTTCAGTGATAACTTGAACATAACTGTAACTGACAGCTCTGGCGGAGACTTAACCATTAACAGTACTATCCCTTCAGAAAGCTGGTTAAACATCACAGAAGATACTATTGATGGGAAAGGGTTTGGTAGTTATCAGGTATCCATTGACCGCAACTCTCTGGCAGATGGCTTATATAACGCATCCATTGTCTTTGATGCAACCAACACTGAAGATATGACCAGTCTCCAAGAAACCCTGAATGTATCCATGCAAGTTACGACTACACCTAATACAGCCGATGCAGGGTATATCTACATACTGGCCATCAACCCTGAAAACGATGAAACTCTAGGTTTTACCGAGGCCAGCAGTGACAACGGTGTCTATAGCTACACCATTGAAAACCTCGAACCTGGGGAATATCACGTGATAGCTGGTAGCGATTTTAATGCCGACAACTTTATTTGTGATCAAGGTGACAGTTGTGGCGCTTACCCAACACTAGGGCAAAAATCTATGGTAAGCATTGACTCATCAGATCGGGCCGGTATTGATTTTACGGTCAGTTTCGAGAATTCGATTTCGGCTAGCGCTAGTTCTAACACAAGAGATAGTGATGCCGCGACTCCACTGTTTCATATACCCAGAAATATCAACACAACAACCGTTTCCACTCCATCCGTTGTAAAGCAATAAACAATTTAGACTAAGAGCACAGGCAACAATAAACGCTTTATCACTTCCTGGAGTACCCAACTGAACCAATACATCTGAGTGCAGATGTATTGGTTCAGACCAAGAAGTGGTAACGCACTTTAGTTTAGACTTTGAAATTCCCAACTTGTGAGTTCAGGCGCTCAGATAAATCCTGCATCGAGTGCGCGGCCTCATCCGTCTCATGAACAATCTCTTCAGCACTGGCAGCAGTTTCAGCGATATTGGTAATACTCCCTTCAATCTCCTGCGCCACACTGCTTTGCTCTTCAATAGCACTTGCGATCTGAGTGTTTACAGCAAAAATTGCATCCACCATTTGAGCAATTTCCTCTAACGCATTTCCCGCCTCCATGGCCTTTTCAGAGGTCGACGAGGTGTATTTCTGACTGCTTTCAATAGCACTGACCGCATCTTTAGCGCCGACTTGAAGACGGCTAATCATTTCATTGATTTCTTCAGTAGACTGCTGTGTTCGTCCAGCCAAAGTCCTCACCTCATCAGCCACTACCGCAAAACCTCGACCTTGTTCTCCAGCACGAGCTGCCTCAATCGCGGCGTTCAACGCTAACAGATTCGTTTGTTCAGCGATTCCACGAATCACTTCCACCACGGAGCCGATTTCATCGGTACTGTTAGCCAGATTATCAATGACTTGCACAGCGGAACCAATTTGATCGGTTAACTGTTCTATATCGGTAATGGATGCATTCAACACCCCCTGTCCCGCCTTGGTTCGGTCATTTGCTGCCTGCGCTCGCTCTGCCGCATCCGAAGCATTTTCAGCCATACTGACAGATACTTGATGCATCTCCTGAGCGGCCGTCGCAACCAGTTCTGTATCGCTCTTTTGCCGGGAAACACATTCTATTGATCGAGTGCTGTTCTCTCCCAAGTTTCCGGTCGCTTGCGTAAGCTCAATTACTCCCTGTTTTACATCAGCAACCAGTTCATGGATCTTGGTCACAAATGAATTGAAGTAAATCCTTAATTCCGTAATTTCATCTTTGCCAGCAAGTGATAATCTCTTGGTCAGATCCCCCTCTCCTTCGGCAATATCTTTAAAAGCCGCCGCAGTGGTAGCCAAAGGATTGGTGATACTCCGAGTAACCATAATCACAATCGCAACAGCCAAAATAACCACAATGGCAGCAATCATTAGCATCTGGACGAATGCAACACCAAAAATCTCTTCTACATCATCCAGATAAATACCGGAGCCAATCACCCATCCCCAGGCAGGAAAGCCTTTAACATAGGAAATTTTTTCTACCGGCTCATCTTTGCCTGGTTTTGGCCAAAGATATGGTACAAAGCCGCTACCCGACTTTTTCACCACATTGACCATATCCACAAATAGAAAGGTGCCTTCAGGATCTTTGAAACCAGAAACATCTTTTCCATCCAAGGCTGGCTTAATAGGATGCATGACCATCTTTAGATCCATGCTATGAATCCAAAAATAGTCATTTTCTTCGTATCTTAAATCCCGAATCGTCGCCATAGCCAACTCTTTAGCATCTGACTCACTGATCCGACCAGACTGGGCATCTTTATAGAAGTGATCGATCACATGCCATGCTGACTCAACAACATGCCTTGTCTTTTCATAGCGATCTTCCAGTAACTGGCTTTTGTATTGACTGGAAACCGATAGGGTATAGAAGATAAACCCTATGGTTATAATGACTGGGAGTGCCCACAGTCGATGAGAGATTTTAAATTGTCTTAAAAAGTGCATAGAAAGCTACCTCTACCCTCAGCTTTCCATTAAGACTAGCCAATTTTTTTCAGCAGGATACTCAAAAGTTCAGATTTTATTGACTTAGTTCAATACTTTAAAACAGCCTTACAGATAGACCCTCACTATTGGTCTATTCTTTATCTTCTTTCAAGCGGCGGTACATTTCATCGGTAGCACGAACCAAGGCATCGGTAAGTGGCGCATCCATCGCAGAATGACCGGCTTCACGAACAATCAACAACGTGGAGTTAGGCAATGCATCATGTAAGGCTTGCGCGTTGTCCATACAACACACAATATCGTACCGACCATGTATGATCGTGATTGGCATATCCTGAATTTTATCGCAGTTATCAATTAACTGGTTCTGCTCAAGAAAACCTCGATGTTTGAAGTAATGAACACACATCGTTGCCATGGATAATGCGAAATGAGGATCAATGAAATGATCCACAACACTTTGGTTTGGCTTTAATGTAGAGCAGCTGCCTTCCCATTTACACCAGGCTTTTGCCGCAGCCATACGCGCCAGTTCATTACCGCCAGTGATCATATCGTAATAAGCACTCAACATGTCATCACGTTGTTCCTCAGGAACAGCTTCAAGAAACCCTTTCCAATGATCTGGAAAAATTCGGCTAGCACCCTGCTGATACAGCCAATCAATATCCTCATCACGACACAAGAAAATACCACGAAGGATCATGGCCTGTACTCGCTTTGGATACACCTGGGCATAAGCCAGGCTTAACGTAGATCCCCAGGAACCACCAAACAACACCCATTGCTCCACACCCAAAGTTTCACGTATGTGCTCAATATCCTGAATCAAAAGCTCAATGGTATTCTCTTTAATTTCCGCATGCGGCGTAGAACGACCGGCACCTCGCTGATCAAAAAGTACAATGCGATAGTGCTCAGGATCGAAAAATTGACGTTGAAAAGGTTCACAACCCGCACCTGGCCCACCGTGAACAACCAACACAGGTATTCCATCTCGGTTTCCACATTCTTCTACATGCAGAGTATGTAATTCAGAAACCTGAAGTGCATGCTCTGCATAGGGCTTTATTTCCGGGTAGAGGGTGTGCATTAACTCATTCCTTGATCAATAGTTACATTTATTACCGCAACGCAATTATTACCGCAACGCAATCAGAACCTGTCACTCAGCAGGAATATACAGGGCAGACTAAAAGCAGACATAAGGCTTACACCGAAAGCCTAAAGACATAAGTTTAGAGCAAATCTGACACACTGTTTTGAACTGAAGCAGTTTTATTCCCGTTTCTGAACGCAACGCATAAAAAAGCCGCATAACCTGGACGGTCATACGGCTCTTTATAACAGGAGATTATGACTACTTTTTGAACGTCATACTCTCACTCAAGAAGCTATAACTTACTTCTTGCTGCGGCTTTCACGCTTACGTTCATGTTCTTTCAAGAACTTTTTACGAAGACGGATGCTGTTTGGAGTTACTTCTACCAACTCATCATCTTCAATAAACTCAAGCGCTTGTTCCAGAGTCATCTTAACTGGCGGCGTTAGCTGGATGTTTTCATCCGTACCAGACGCACGAACGTTGGTTAGCTGCTTGCCTTTAGTCGGGTTAACCACTAGATCGTTGTCACGACTGTGAAGACCAATGATCATACCTTCGTACACTTCAATGTTTGGATCGATAAATAGACGACCACGCTCTTGAAGCGTAAACAATGCATAACCAAGTGCCTTACCTTGTACCATAGACACCAATACACCATTGATACGACTGGTCACATCACCTTGTTTCACTGGGCCCCAGTGATCAAAGATACTGGTCAAGATACCGCTACCAGAGGTCAACGTCATGAACTGGTTACGGAAGCCAATCAAACCGCGAGACGGCATGATGAATTCCATACGAACACGACCTTTACCGTCTGGAACCATGTTGGTCATTTCTGCTTTACGGTAACCGAACTCTTCCATGATTGAACCTTGGTGCTGATCTTCAACGTCAACAACCACAGCCTCAAACGGCTCTTCAATTTGACCATTCACTTCACGCTGAACAACTTCAGGACGAGAAATACCCATCTCAAAGCCTTCACGACGCATGGTTTCAATCAATACAGACAAGTGAAGTTCACCACGACCAGACACTCTGAATTTCTCTGGCGTATCACCTTGCTCTACACGAAGCGCAACGTTGTGAATCAATTCTTTCTCAAGACGCTCTGCAATGTTACGACTGGTTAGCAACTTACCGTCCAAACCAGCAAACGGAGAGTCGTTCACCTGGAACGTCATGCTTACTGTTGGTTCATCAACAGACAACGCAGGCAATGCTTCTGGTGTAGAAGGATCACAGATAGTATCTGAAATACCTAAACCGTCGATACCAGTGATACAAACAATGTCACCTGCCGTCGCCTTTTCAACTTCAACACGCTCAAGACCCATGTAGCCCATAAGCTTCAAGATCTTACCGTTACGAGTCTTACCTTCACGATCCACAACCGTTACTTGTGAACCTGGCTTCATAGTACCGCGAGTGATACGGCCAACACCGATAACACCTAGGTAGTTAGAGTAATCTAGCGCTGATACTTGCATTTGAAGTGGGCCATCAATGTCCACATCTGGTGCAGGTACTTTATCAACAATCATTTCAAATAATGGTGTCATGTCATCTGCAAGATCGTCTGGATCAAGACCAGCAAAACCATTTAATGCAGACGCATAAATCACTGGGAAGTCCAACTGCTCATCAGTTGCACCCAAGCTATCAAACAAATCAAACACCTGATCCATTACCCAATCAGGACGAGAACCTGGACGGTCGATTTTGTTAATAACAACGATTGGCTTCAAGCCTTGCTCAAACGCCTTTTGCGTAACGAAACGTGTTTGAGGCATAGGACCGTCTACAGCATCAACCAATAGACATACGCAATCCACCATAGAAAGAACACGTTCTACTTCACCACCAAAGTCGGCGTGTCCCGGTGTGTCTACGATATTGATGTGGTAATCATTCCATTCGATAGCCGTGTTTTTCGCAAGAATCGTGATGCCACGCTCTTTTTCTTGGTCGTTTGAGTCCATGATGCGCTCTGCACCTTGGTCTTTGCGGTCCAACGTCCCTGATTGCTGAAGCAATTTATCAACAAGCGTCGTTTTACCGTGGTCAACGTGCGCGATAATAGCAACGTTTCTTAATCTCTGTATCAAAGGAATCTCCAGAACAATATCGTTACCCCGATCTAGTTTATGGGGCAGGATTGCTTGTAAGACTTCAGATTTTTAGGCCTAAAGCGGTCATTTCGCGCGCATTTTACATGCTTTTGAAGGCTATTAACATAGGGGATTGGTTAATATAAACACAGCCGATTTTTAGTCGATAAAAGTCAACAAAATAAAGTGGTCCAGGCTGTATTCCAGCCAATAAAAAACGGCCTCAGTTGGGCCGTCTTTTGGATCACGCACTTATATACACGCTACTTTTCTTTTTTAAATACTTTCACATTGGTATAACCATCGGCTTGTAATTGCTGCGCGTGCAACTGACTCATCACTCCACGATCACAATACAATAGATATTCTGTCGTTAAGCTCTTTTCCTTGAAAGTGGTATGCAATTTATAAAAAGGAATTTTCTCAACGGTCATTCCATCAAGCTCTAATGGAGATTTCTCCTCTTCATCCGGATGACGAATATCAATAACCACCGTCTCACCAGACGCTAATTGATCAGAAAGAACAGAGACCTCTTCCACTTTTACATCTTGATTGAAGTCTTCCACCACATTCTTAATGTGCTGAATCACCATCTCATCAAGCGCCTTGTCCAAAACAGTGAAGTCAAACTTCTCTTCCACTTCCAGTACACGCTTCATCGAAGCTTTCGTTGTAGGCCTGTCAGAAATCACACCGCAATATTCCGGCATATTAGCAGCAAACTCATAAGTGCCAATTTGAGTCGCAATATCAACAATTTCCTGCTTGTGAGTCGTCACCAACGGTCTTAACACCAAGGTATCTGTTACACGATCAATCACTGACAAGTTCTTTAGCGTTTGACTGGACACCTGAGCGACACTTTCGCCCGTCACAATCGTATCCAACTCCATCTTCTCAGCGACTGCACTTGCAGCTCTATACATCATGCGCTTCAACACTACGCCCATATAGGAGTTGTCTACATTTTGAAGAATCTCAGCAACAACGCCCTCAAAAGGAACACTGACAAACTTAACACCATGCGAGCTCCCGAACTTCTCCCAAATATAGTGCGAGACTTCTTTCACACCCAACTCGTGTGCCTTCCCGCCTAGATTGAAGAAACAGAAGTGCGTTTTAATACCACGACGCATAGTTAAATAGCTGGCAACCGTAGAATCGAAACCACCCGACATCAATGACAATACTGACTCTTGAGAGCCGATAGGAAAGCCACCCAATCCAGCATACTTTTGATCCACTAAATAAAGATGCTTATCCCGGATCTCGATATTTACCTGAACCTCAGGATTTTTCAGATCAATTCCTTTCGCATTACAATGCTGGCGTAAGCCCCCACCAATGTATCGCTCAGCATCAATGGATTTAAAATCGTGCTGACCTGCTCGCTTTACCCGCACACAGAGCGTCTTTCCTTCAATGGATGCACCGTAGAGCGTTTTTGCCTTCTCAAGCGTGTCATCAAAGCTTTCATAAGCGTATTTCTGAACACTCAGAAAGTGAGCAATCCCCGGAATATGGCCAAGCGACTCGGTTACCTGATCTATAACATCTTGCTGATCAGTACCCGTTTCAACCTCCACACTGTCCCACTGCCCTGACACTTTCAAATCAGGATCAATACGTTTTAAAACGTTCCGTAAATTCGCCTTCAATTGCTTAATTAATTGCTTGCGAACCGGACGACTTTTAATAGTAATTTCAGGGAACAGTTTAATGATGTACTTCATGAGAAGGCTTATACCGAAGAAAAAAGAAGCGGCGATTATACCTGAGCGATTCGAGAGGCACAAAACCACCTCCGCAAGCCAGACAGCCACTCGTCTAAAAGGCTTTTTTCAAGGAACACAAGCATGCACCAAATAACAGCATAAGCACCATATTAGTGCACGATAAAAACAGCTTGCACTAATAAAAAGCATAGCTATAGTAGCTTCATCGGGCGAATGCAGTAATCTTGCGGTTTAGCGCAATTAAAGTTAATGGCACACCATTTGCTTTAGAAGAAACACAAGATACGGGTACTCCCGAAATCTAAAGGATTAATGCTGGTTCGCTTCTTATATGAGCCTCCGCTCATTAAGAACGCACCGGTTAAATTTATGTGTAGCGGAGAGACAAATGTCTAGCAATACAATTGAGCTAATGAAAGAGCATAATGCGAAGTGGGTTGACCTTCGTTTTACTGACACGCACGGTAAAGAGCAGCACGTTACGATTCCTGCGACCGAAGTTGGCGAAGAGTTCTTCGAAAACGGTCAAATGTTCGATGGTTCTTCTATTTCTGGTTGGAAAGGCATCAACGAATCAGACATGATTCTTATGCCAGACGACGAAACGCCTGTACTTGATCCTTTTACTGAAGAAGTAACTGTTAACTTGCGTTGTGACATCATCGAGCCTTCTACTATGCAAGGTTACGAGCGTGACCCACGTTCTGTTGCTAAGCGCGCTGAAGCATACCTACAGTCTACTGGCCTAGGTGACACTGCGTTCTTCGGTCCTGAGCCTGAATTCTTCATCTTCGACAGCGTTAAGTGGAAAGCTGACATCTCTGGTGCAAGCTACTCTATCGAATCTGAAGAAGCTGACTGGTCTACTCACGCAGATTTCGAAGGCGGTAACACAGGTCACCGTCCACGCGTTAAAGGCGGTTACTTCCCAGTTCCACCAATCGACTCTTGCTACGAAATCCGTACTGCAATGTGTGCTGCTCTTGAAGCAATGGGCCAAGACGTTGAAGTACACCACCATGAAGTTGCGACTGCTGGTCAGAACGAAATCGGTGTTCGTTTCAACACACTAGTTAAGAAAGCTGACGAAGTTCAGATTCTTAAGTACTGCGTACACAACGTTGCTCACATGTATGGCAAAACTGCTACCTTCATGCCTAAGCCACTAGTAGGTGATAACGGTTCTGGTATGCACGTTCACCAATCTTTCTGGAAAGACGGCGAAAACCAATTCGCTGGTGACGCGTATGCAGGCCTAAGCGAAACTGCTCTTTACTACATCGGTGGTATTATCAAGCACGCTCGCGCACTTAACGCTTTCACTAACGCTTCTACTAACTCTTACAAGCGTCTTGTTCCAGGTTTCGAAGCTCCAGTTATGCTAGCTTACTCAGCGCGTAACCGTTCTGCTTCTATCCGTATTCCATATGTTGCATCTCCAAAAGGTAAGCGTATTGAAGCTCGCTTCCCTGATCCAACCGCTAACCCATACTTGGCATTCGCAGCTATGCTTATGGCTGGCCTTGACGGTGTTAAGAACAAGATCCACCCTGGTGACCCAGCGGATAAAGACTTGTACGATCTTCCAGCAGAAGAAGCAGCAGCTATTCCTACTGTTGCTGAAAGCTTCGAGCAAGCACTTACAGCTCTTAGCGAAGATCGCGACTTCTTGAAAGAAGGCGGTGTATTCTCCGATGACATGATCGATGCGTACATTGAGCTTAAGAAACAAGACGTTGAGCGTTTGAACATGACTACTCACCCAATTGAGTTTGACATGTACTACTCTGTTTAATCTGTCCTTACGATAGATTGAGCTAAAAAAGCCTCCCACTGGGAGGCTTTTTATTTGCTATGCTAAAATCAGTTTTTATAAGATGATAGCCTTTCCCATTTTTGAGTAGACAGTTGATTTGCCATGAAAAATTCCGTTATTTTTACATCAGTATTGGCACTGGCATTAACGTGCACCAATACAGTGCACGCCAAAGTCTACAAATGGGTTACCGAAGACGGGACTGTGGTTTATTCAGACCAGCCCCATCCTGAAGCCGAAGTTCTTAATATTGAGCCCCTTCACCCTTACAAAGCACCAAGCTACAACCAACCCCAAGAAACCACGATCGAGAGTGAAAAAGCTCAGGTCAACGCCACCTCGCGATACAGCAGCGTTACCATTGACTCCCCTGAACATGAAGCCAACATACAAGGCAGCGCAGGCAGTTTCACCGTAGCAGTAAGCTCAAATCCGGCCCTTAAAAAAGGCGACAAATACCAACTACTCATTGATGGTAAAGCTCTGGGCGCCCCTACCAACCTAACGCAGTTCAATGTTCAAAACATCAATCGTGGCGAACACTCCATCGCAGTTCAAATTCTGGACAAGCAGGGTGAGAACGTAATCACCAGCCCTTCAATTACCGTATTTATTCATCGCCCAACCGTTAAACGTAAAACCCCCAAATAGACAATCCGATCATAACAAAACTTAATAGCACCATTTTAGTGCACAATGATTATTATCGCCCTAAAATAAACATATACACGAACAAGTTATTGGCTCCCATACCAGTAAAAGCGCACCAGACTTGTTATTTATAGGGCCTAAAAGCAATCACAGAAGCTGGCTTGCTTCTTGCTTTTGCTTAGTATTGGTAATTACTGTGCACTATTATGGAAAATCAATCGTCATATAAACGAATACTCGACAACCTGAATACCTCTGTTCTGGAACTGACGGCCGATCTGACGATCAGCTATATGAACCCAGCAGCAGAGATGTTGTTGCAGGTGAGTGCAAATCGCATGGATAACGTGCACATCAGTAGTCTCTTCCTCGAAGATGAAGATAACTTAGAACTGCTGGAACTCGCCGTTAAACGCGGACACCCATTCACCAAGCGTGAAACCACTCTACACCTCCCAACTCGGGAACCAATCACACTCGATTACATCGTTACTCCGATCACTGAGCTTCACAGCCAGACGTTCCTGATTATGGAGCTTCAACCGAGAGATCGCTTGATTCGAATCTCGCGCGAAGAAGAAATTATGGCGAAACAAGCTACCACTCAAGTGCTTGTTCGTGGCCTTGCACACGAGGTGAAGAACCCGCTCGGGGGAATTCGTGGTGCAGCCCAATTGCTGGAACGTGAATTAAACGACCCACAATTGGCCGAGTTCACTAATGTCATCATTGAAGAAACCGACCGGTTAAGAAATCTGGTCGACAAAATGCTCGGCCCCAGAAAGTTGCCAGAGCGAATCGAGACCAATATCCACGAGATCATAGAACGAGTCTGTACTTTGATAGAAGTGGAAACAAAAGGCTCGGTTAAACTCATTCGGGACTACGACCCCAGTATTCCGGAGTTTTTAGCAGACCCGTCCCAGCTTATACAAGCCATTCTGAACATCAGCCGAAATGCCATGCAGGCATTACAAGAAAACCACATCGACTCTCCATCTATCTGTTTTAAAACACGAGCACTGCGCCAGTTCACCATTGGTGCACAGCGTCATCGTTTGGTGTGTCAGTTGGATATTATTGATAACGGTCCGGGCATTCCCGAAGACATTCTCGAAAACATTTTCTACCCCATGATCAGTGGCCGAGCAGAAGGCACTGGTTTAGGGCTCTCCATTTCTCAGTCCATCATTACTCAACACGAAGGACTGATCGAATGTAAGAGTGAGCCTGGTAAAACAGCATTCACTATTTATCTACCTTTGGAGTTATCATCATGAACAAAACGAATAATGTCTGGATCGTCGACGACGACCGTTCAATTCGTTGGGTATTGGAGAAGGCCCTGTCTCAAGCCAATGTGCCCACCAGCAGTTTTGAATCCGGGGATGAGATCTTAAAGAAACTCCAGTACAGCCAACCTGAAGTGATCATCAGTGATATCCGTATGCCGGGCATCGATGGCTTAGATCTATTAGACCAGATCCAATCAGAGCACCCTGAAATTCCTGTCATCATCATGACAGCCCACTCTGATTTAGACAGTGCGGTGAAATCTTACCAACGTGGTGCGTTTGAATATCTTCCTAAACCGTTTGATATTGACGATGCCGTCACCTTGGTTAAGCGTGCACTCACTCACGCCCAAGAGCAAAAAGAAGAAGAACTGAAATCAGTAGAAGAGGCCAGCACTGAAATCATTGGTGAAGCACCTGCAATGCAGGAAGTGTTTCGCGCGATTGGTCGTTTATCTCAATCCAATATCACTGTACTAATTAACGGTGAATCTGGAACGGGTAAAGAATTGGTTGCTCATGCCCTGCATAAGCACAGCCCTCGCCGCAGTAAAGAATTTATCCCGCTGAACATGGCGGCGATTCCAAAAGACTTGATCGAGTCCGAACTGTTCGGCCATGAAAAAGGCGCATTTACCGGAGCTGCGGGTCAACGTCGTGGACGTTTTGAACAAGCCGATGGCGGCACACTGTTTCTAGACGAAATCGGAGACATGCCAGCAGAGACACAAACGCGTTTATTGCGTGTTTTGGCCGATGGTGAATTCTATCGCGTTGGTGGTCACACGCCAGTAAAAGTGGATGTGCGTATTATTGCGGCAACCCACCAAAATCTGGAGCGTTTGGTGGAAGAAGGGAAATTCCGTGAGGATTTATTCCACCGTTTAAATGTCATCCGTATTCATATTCCGAAACTGGCCGATCGTCGTGAAGATATTCCAAAGCTTGCGGACTTCTTCCTTGCAAAAGCAGCAACCGAATTGAATGTCGAAGCCAAAGTCCTGACCGAAGAAGCCGTTGAATATATGGCCGGTTTGCCTTGGAATGGTAACGTTCGCCAGCTGGAGAACACCTGTCGCTGGCTAACGGTTATGGCGTCTGGTCGTGAAGTGCATATCGGCGATCTACCGCCAGAATTACTTGATGAACAGGAAGTTCAAACCTCCACCAGCAACTGGGAAGCTGCTCTAAGAAACTGGGCAGACCAGGAACTGGCGAAAGGTAAAAAAGGCGTTTTGGACGATGCGGTTCCTACGTTTGAACGCATCATGATTGAAACCGCTCTGAAGCACACGGCGGGTCGTAAACGTGATGCATCGATCCTACTTGGCTGGGGCCGCAACACGCTCACTCGTAAGATCAAAGAGTTGGAATTAGAGACCAAAGATCATCCCGATGACGATGATGATCATTAAACAGTGTGGCCAGCTTTAGCTGGCCTTTTTTATCCTACCTGATCCAATACCCGTCTCTTAAACATCGCCCCCGATGCTTCAGCAATACGCTGACACTCGGCAACATCTACATCGGCTAAACCATCGATGGCCGATACTTCCACCTTCTGAATATACCTGGGGGCAAGCTCGATGAAATCTCGCACCGCTTGATAAGCACCTTGCTTCTTAGGATGACAATGTTGGTTATAGACCGCTTCATTCTGTGCATTCAGAGAGATCGATAACGCATCCACAACAGAGGCCAAGTCGGGCAGAATGTTTCGTTTGTGAACCAGATTCCCTAAGCCATCAGTATTCACTCTCACTGGAACGCCTTGAGCTTTCACATACGTGGCGATCTCAAGCAAAGGCAACAAGCGTAGCGTCGATTCACCAAAGCCGCAGAAGACGACCTCTTCAACCTCCGACAAATCACCCAATTCAATGATGATGTCGGAAGCACTTGGCTGTTTTTTCATATAGAGATCAAACTCATGAACCTGAGTCGAGCCATTATGTTTCGGGCAGAACTGGCATTCCAACGTGCACGCGTTGGTCAGATTGATATAACGTTTTTTACCGATGTCATAGACCAGTGTTAAAGCCATCGACCACCTCCTGACAGAATAGAGTCAGGTTAAGTCACAACGGTTAGGAAGGTTTTGATACACATCACTGGAACGGAGTTAAAAAACAAAAGTCGATCACGGCTTACCGTAAAAGGTACTACCGATAACTTTCTCTCATATAGAAAATCGGTGGACGCCCGGAATAGACACCAAAAGTTCCAGTGCCGGTTGGATCTTCATCACCACGATTATAAAAGTCAAAGTGTAACCATTCATCTACATCAAACGTGACATTGACACTGCCCTGGTTATTTACACCCGGGGCAGATAGCTCCAATACTCCTACGCCATTAGCAAACCCATTAAAGCTCCCAGTAGTATCACCACTGACAATTTTTCCTTTGTACTCCGACAAAGTAATGTTGCTGTCAGTCCAGGTATCTCCCGAACACGTATCATTAGTATTCGTTACAAAACTGTATTGGCTTGCAGCGCCTGATGCCGACACATCCATCCACAGCTCTACACGAAGAGGTAACTCTAACGGCATCAATTCAGAGCCATTGTTATTACCAACGACTGCTCGCCCATAGCGGATTTCAGTCCCTTGAATATCTGCCACAGTCACTGAAGCACAGTTCGCAGGATCATCGACGCATGCGCCATCACTGTCGGTAAGCGCTTCTTTGGGTAAGATCCAATTAATTATGGCCTCAAAGGGTTTGTCCTCAGCCACAGGCTTACCTGCTTTATCATAAGCCAGTTGATAACCAGAAAAGAGAATTTCTACTTCTCCATCATAATCGTTCAAACCCGACACGGCAGCACTAGCAGCTACGGTATAATCCTTAAGCGACGCTGCGGAAGACGCCCCGTTTGTAAAACTAGCTATAGCGCTAGGTGTACCCAGTTTGTAGTAATCATTGCCGTAATTGTTAGTGGTCTCACCACCAAGTTCTTTCGCTGTAACCGTCAGTTTAATATCCGTTTCAAAGTTAAAAAGCTGGCTTTGATAAGTGAAGTCACAACCCCATCCTGTGGCATCATTCAGCACTGGAGTATTCGAAGTGACAGAAAAGTGGTGAGGATAAAACCGACCAAGATTTAGTATTTGACCAGACGCATCGGCACCAGAGGCACCTAAATAATCATCGAGCGTAGCGGTGATATCAACACTCCCCACTTCATCATAGGATAAGGTTTGAGAAGCCAAGCCATTAGAAAACCCACTGACCGCATTGACCGACAAGTCCCCTTGCGTGCCGCCGGAAGGAATAAACCCACTTACCTGAAGACCCAGACTAACAGCAGACGATTCATTACCTAGAGAGGGTACGCAGGCATTGTTATACAGGTTTGAGAAATCATCAGGAATGCCATCTGAATCACCATCATCTTCAGAAGCCCACAAAACCCCTTTAACACTGAGATCAAAGTTTTCACCGGCAGCTTTGAAGCCGGGTGTCTTAGTGTGATCAGTAGCTAAGGTGGCATTGCTATTTGAACCTCGGTCTCCCGAAGGAATTGTACAGGTTCCACCAATATCCAACGCAAAGCCAAAGGGCCGAACCGTTACTTGGGAACTTGTCCCCAATACATCGATAGCATTTCCTTGTTCATCCTGAACAAAGCCAGAATCATCCAGGATGCTAAAAGAAAACTGACCTACATCAGAGGTAACAAGGTCAACATTAGCCACACCATTGGTAAAATCTAAATTCAAGTTTGAAACCGCTGGCTGATCAAAAGGAAGCACAACGTCATCACTATCTGCCATATCCTTTAGACTTGGTTGAGTTTGAGCTCCGGTAAATACACCTGTCGCAGGTGTCATCCATACAAAAACAGGTTTATCAGCACCAGTGTATGATCCAACAACCTGGCACTCGTTAGTAACAGAATCCTTAGCAATATAAGTAATGGTAGCGCTATGATCTCGACCTGCTACGGCAACCGTAGGATCTGTCTCGCTCCCGGAGTGAATGGAATCATCCCACTTCACCAAGAATGCATTATCAGAAAACGTCACAACACCGGATGTCACACTTAAATTATTAACCAGATCGGAGGCCGTAATCGTAACTTTATCTGCATAGATATACGTTAAATTCAAAACAGCACTGCCACCATCCGAGGCGACAAATTGATAGGTTGCAGCGCCATCGTCAGCAGTTCCATTATCAATACTTCCCTGCGCACTGTTTGTGCTCCAATCTCCGCGATTACTGGACACGGTCAAATTAATCTCTTCGGCATAGTCAGAAACAGGCGTAACACAAGGAACGGCAGAGTCTTCACAGGCTTTAATAGTCACCGCAACAGGGGAGCAAGTACTGGCATTCTCGGAAACCGAGATTTCTAAATGATCCAGATTTTGGCAAACGCCTGAAATCACCAAATTATCAATGTAAAAATAGTCATTGTACCAACTGGCGTTTTCTACAAATCGAACCCTGAAATCACTACTCAAATATGAAGATAGGTCATAGTTACGACTACCACCACTGCCTAAACTACCATTAAACGTTTCTAAAGTAGTCCAGCTAGAACCATCATAAACTTCAACAGAAATACTATCGGTAGGCTCTGCTCCCGACTCTCGAATATCAAAGCTAAGTTCAGCACTGATGGCATTACCCAGATTAACAGCTCGATAGATTCTTCTTTGAGAAATACCGCCTCCAGAAATTCTCAATTCCCCTGAGACTATCTGAACCTGATCACCTGTCGGGCTCCCATCATCGTTTTCTTCTACCCAATTATTGGTGGTCCAGTCACTGCTGCCATCGGAATTAGAATAAGAGGTTGACGAGAATTGATCTACGTAATCAATTCGACAACTTGGAGTCGACTCACAAGGCCGAGTTTGGTTATAGAGCTGAGCCATATCATCCGAACTGATGGCCTCATTAAAAATGTACAGTTCATCAATGGAACCATTCCATACAAAATCTCCGCTTTGGGTTCGATCCGCCCCAATATTTAAATGCCCATCGCCATTACCAGGGCTTGAAGAGAAAGTACTGGATGAAACCTGGACACCATCTAAATAGGACGTCATGGTAGTACCCGAATAAACGAGGCCCACGTGATGCCAACTTTCACTCACTTGCGTTAAAGAGATGCCTGTATCCCAGCTATTACTCCCATGAAACACCACCAAGGCATCATTAAAGTTTTCACGTTGAAGGTTCCAATGATTGGTGCCACCTGAAGGGTTTGATTTGGTATAAATTCCCGCCCACTGGTTTTGATCACTAACCACCGCACCTTTTACCCACACAGCGGTAGAGTAATCATTTGAGATCTGAAGAAGGGTCGTTGAATCGTCTGTGGTCAGGTAATCGTCCTGACCATCAAAATCACCGTATTGGCATGTACCGGGAGAACCGGTTCTCGCAGGATCAGACTCCCTGTTTTGGGCACCATTAACAGCCCTGCCATCAGCACCGTTACCACTGCCGTCAGAGACTTCGCCTGCTGTACCATTCCAGGTTTCCTGATCAAAAATGTAGAATGCCAAGGCATCATCATCGCCACAAAACTCAGGCTCGGTTTCCATTAAATTCTGAACCAGAGTTTGACTTAACGCCGCCTCAAACACATAGACTTCATCAATATCGCCAGAGAAATAACGACCACTAAAATACTGATCATTACCTATTTGAAGCGGATCATTATTGGTTCTTAAACTCTGATTGGTGTAACTTCGGGACGCATCAGCCACACCATTAATATAAATGGTTTGTGTCCCCTGTGACCTGGAATAGACAATGGCAACGTGGGTCCACTGATTCAGAGGCACACTGGTGTTCGAATCAAATTCTCTGGTGAAACCAGAACTGTTATTCCACCACCAGTTTATGGTGCCGTCAGGGTTAAGGTGAAACTCATAGTTTTCATCTTTCGAGAGAATGGTCATTAAACCGGAAGAGGGGTATCGATCAGGCCGAATCCAGACCGCCACCGTAAGCTCATCTTCAATATCGAGCGCTGCATCATCCGCAACATTCACAAAATCATCAGCGCCGTCGTATTCCAGATAGACGCCACATTGCCCTACGGGTTCGTCACCATCGCCCGTTGAATTAGCCCCCAGTATACCGTCATGACCATTGCCTGAATCATCCGACACATTCAGCCCGGTGATCGAATTAAATGACCAGTAAGCCGTTGGCTGCGGAAAGGGAGAACATAAACTGCCAAAGTCAGCATCAAGAATATAACTGGAGTCATACGACACCTGATTCACGTTATCAATAGAAACCGTGTTTTCTGATGTGACGGCCCCTGTAATTGATGCTGTATTATCACCATTGCCGTTATAACTAATACTACCCGTCGCATATAAAATGGCGTTTATTGTGGGGTTACCATTAATTTGAATACTTCCATCTACCACAATAATCAGGTCTTTAGGGTTACCACCAGCATTCAGTTCTACATTTCCTGAGATAGTAAGTGATGTGAAGTAAAGTCTGACTGACGTGCCAGTACTAACGATACTGTAATCTCCTGATATCTGACCTGACGCTTTAAAGGTATCACCTGGGTCAAAACTGTCCGTACCCGACGTAGCCTGAAGATGATCATTCGACGACCAAGTCGGCACATTTAATGTTGCGCTGCTGTTACTGGTGACGCTGTCAGGAAACACATCCAGGCAATAATCTGCTTCAACCAACGAAGCAAACAAAGACATCATCAAAATTATTAACAGCCGTACTTGTCTCATTTATTCGATCACCATCGACACGGTTATTTCACGCGACGCAAAATCAGGGTTACTTCCATACTGATCTTTTCCACCATAAGCCGCTAGCACTCGAATTTCATACATTGAAACGGTCTTCGTACCTTCTAGATAATCGGTCTTACCACAATCTTCGATGGAAATTTCAAACCCTTGGATCCTATCTGCCAGAGTCCCTGTGGGACAAATATTGGTAGTTCTGACCTGATACGCAGCCCATTCCACACCGCTGTATGCTGCATAATAAGCTCTTGAACTTTGGAGCCCCATTGACGACGTTGCCGTTTGATTACTGTTGATACGTTGCAGTGCAGCAATGATCAAAGCAACGATCACAATCAAAAACGCCACGGCAGGCAGTGCAAAGCCCTTCTCTCTTCTCACGACACCCCAGTACCTCATGGCGCATTATCCACATGCACTTGATGAACCAAACGAACTCGCTCACCATCTTCAGCGACAGTTAAAGTAATGGTTAATAAACCAGAGCGCTGAGCATTGCCCGCGTTGTAGCTAAACTCACAATCCGTCACGTTCTCTATAAGCGTAGACCGAATCGAAGCGCCACTCAGAGGGCTACCTAATAAGTTGTTAGGCTGAGCGGCCTGAAGGTCATAGCCTTCATATCTCCGAATGCGCTGATTGGTTAAATCACAGACATAGGAGAGTGCCTGATTAACCACATAAAACCGTTGTTGAGGTGATTGAAAGGCAAATTGATGACCCGAGTTCAGAGTCATTACATTGCTATTCGTACCGGTATAAGACAAGGCATCACCTGCGTCTGAAATCACATGGCTACCCAATACCGGGACTGCTGAAGAAGCAGAATTGTTAGCTGGATCTGCATAAACATTGGCACCATTAACCGGATTATCTGATGCATTTACCTGCCCAATGTTGTAGATCACCAATCGGTCATTTGCTTCAACAGTCGGTAAACGACCAAGCACTTGAAAGTCCGTATCTTCAACAGAGAAATCCAAAGTCTTATCATCATCAGTAACAGTCCCATCCCCTGCTGAGAGCCGATAACGACCCGCATCTTTGATCGGGACCAATTCAAGATAGGCATTACCGGAATTGGTGGTGACTCTGAGGCTATTGGGTAAAGCAGCTCGTATATCCCGAGTCATTTGACGAACGGCCGTTTCGGCTTGATCCACCAATACCGCCCTACGGCTTAAATCGACAAACGCCGTCATTTGATTACCAATCATCGTCGCCGCTAACACCGCCACAATGCCAGCGATGGTAATCACTATGACTAATTCAATTAAGGTGAAGCCGTTAACTGGTTTGGTTCTCATCCTACTTATCGCCCCTAATAATTCGTTCGATAAGCCGAAAGAACAACATCAGCACCCAACGGACTGGTGACTGTCACGGTTACTAACAAAGCGTCAGCACTCGGTATAGATGAGAAAGCAGATAGAGTGGTAGAGACGCTGACACTGTAATTCTCTAACCCTGAAACACTCGTGCCTGTCTGATCAACAATGCCAACAGAAGAATACCCGTTATAGTCGCAGACATTGTCAAAGTCTTGTCTGTTCGCCGGGGCTGACGGGCAAGTCGTGCCTGAAGAGGGATCAGAAAACGGCTTGAGCAGAATTTCTTCCATCAAAGATTCAGCGGCAACTTGGGCTTGTGTTTGAATCATAGGGTCAGCGGTACGAGTGACTATCGATGAAAACGCAGCCGCCAAAGCAGCCACAGCAATGCCTGCCACTGCAATGGCAATAACCATTTCGACCAGAGTCATGCCGTGAGAACGAACCTTCATACTAGTCACCGGATATACCCAGTATGACCATCTACGGTGATCGTTCTTCCTGCGACGTTGAGTGTCGTGGAGCTGAGAACCGTTCCGCCCAAGTTGGTCACTTGTCCGCGTGCGTTAAAGATCAAAGGGTCATTATTCGAAGACCAATTACTGCCTGAAGGTCGGGTATTAATGGTGTAAGCATCCCCTTCACCGGGACGAATGACAGAAGCAGAGTAATTGGCCGCTGAAGCAGAATTAAAACAATTCTCATCCTGCTGAAGTACAAATCCATTGGCCTCAACATCAAACTGCACACCACAGCCAGTGCTCATCGCAAGCTTATGAGAATGCCGTAAACCGGCCATGACATCTTCATAAAAAAAGCGCTCATCATAAGCGCTTTTAGAGAAAAATCTGGGAATCGCTGTCGCAGCAAGAATCCCCAAGATGATGATCACCATAACCAATTCAATCAGAGTAAAGCCTTTAGATTGGGTCATGATGTAGAACTAATTAGCAACTAGGCGAAGCTACAACGACAACTGTTGAAGCTGCTGAAGAAGTAGCTTCTGTATAAGTAAATGAACAAGTGCCTGAACTTGCAGCACCTGAAGGAGCGAAAGTAGTCGATGTTGCAGAACTTGCAGTCACATCAAAATCCTCTACCAAACCAGCAGCTAAAGCAATATCTTCGGCTTCTGCATAACCAAATACCAAATCGATCGTTTCGCCTTCAAGATCTACAGACCCTGTTGAGCCAGTCTGATTTCCAGCCAAAGCAGCTGAATGAACGATCGCAGAAGCAGACTTAGCAGCTCCGAAACCTGCTTGTAAGACCGCCTCATTCGCATCCGAACTCAAATTTGCAAATCGTGGCAATGCAAACGCAGATAGAATCCCCAAGATTACAATCACCATGACCAATTCGATCAACGTAAAACCTGTTTGTTGTTTTGTCATATCTAACTTTCCCCTGAAAAAGTCGGTTGGTTCATCCATTAATGTATTTCCAATTCAGGTCACTGCGTCCGGGCTACAACCTATGTTCAAGATTAACTGATGTGCAACATCAACTAATCCAAATCTGTAACTACTGCACCGTTCCGGGCGTTGTATTCAATATCGAAGCCATCATCCGTTCTTCGATAGGTAAACCGGCAATTACCACTGATGGTATCTACCTGATAATCCGGGTCGTTCAATAAATCGTTATCGGCCGATGGGGCATTATCCACTAGCAAGGCATCCCACAAGCGTTTGCAACGTTCTGCACTGTCCATAACTTCACTGTTATTGGAGCCAGTGCCTTGGCCTGCATCTGTCGGCCAACCATCAGAGCTGGTCGCTATATCATCATTACCAAATCCAATGACTTCGTCCACTGCACCGCTGTAACCGTTTGCAACCCATTGGCTACGAACCAGAATCACAGCCGACGCTAACGCTCCACCCACCCCTTCAACTGAAGATTGATGAGCGTTGTCCTGAGCATCCATCATTCTGGGTAACGCAACGGCTGCCAAGATAGCTATGATCGCGGTAACCACAACAAATTCGATCAACGTAAACCCTTTACTCTGATTTATCATCTGCGTACCTGTGCCTAATTCTGTTAATCGCATAGATGCCAACTTTATTTAAATAACAATGAAACGCCTAAATCAAAATAAAACCGAGTGTTCAGTAGGTTATACGATATTATTAAACAATAAATTTAATAAAGTATAGACAATATCCTACAAAAACTTAGTTTCATTTTTGCTTCCAATCAGTAAAAAGATAATTTTCTCACCATTAATGCTTCATCGCCGAGCTAAGTTCCCACATAGGCAAGAACACACCCAACGCCAACACAACTACCATAATCCCCATAAACACCAATAAAATGGGTTCAATGGCTTGTGAGAGCATCTTTAAATCATAGTCCACTTCTTCTTCATAAAAGTCGGCCACATCGTGTAATAGTTTATCGACGGAGCCCGTCTCTTCACCCACCGCAATCATTTGGAGAATCAGAGGCGTAAACATGCCCGTCGCTGCGGATGTTCTCGCTAACGAGTCACCTCGTTCAATGCCTCGTCTCATATCGGCTACGGCATTGGAAATATAGCGATTACCAATGCTCGCGCCGATAATGTTGAGACTCTGCAGAATAGGTACGCCAGATTCCGACATCATGGCAAAAGAACGCGCGAAACGACTGAGCGCCACTTTCTCAAAGATATTACCGATCAGGGGAAGTCTCAGCTTCACCCGATCCCACCAGAGTTCGCCGTCATCGGTTTTGATGTAGTAACGAAACCCGAAAAAGCTCGCAGTCAGTATCAGTAATATCAACCACCAATACTGAACACTGAATTCTGAGGTGGTCATTAGAATTCGGGTAGGCAAAGGTAAATCCGCACCTAATTTGGAGAAGACTTTCGAAAACTCAGGAATCACAAACAAGTTGATGATGAACATCGCAATGGTAATGGCGATCACCACACTGGCAGGGTAACGAACCGCTTGTTTCACACGACCACGGGTTTCCCGCTCAAGCTCAACATGATCAATCAGCTTTTTAAACGCATCATCCAACTTACCGGTACTTTCCCCCACATGAATCATGCTGACAAAGATGGAAGAGAACACATCGCTGTGTTGCCGCATCGCCACAGCCAATGAACTACCGATCACCAATTCAGAGGAGATTTGATTCAACACTTCTGCCAAACGTTCGTTCTTTGAGGTATCCGCCAGACCACGAATGGCTTGAACGATCGGCATCCCCGAACGGGCCAAGGCATACATCTGGCGACAGAACATGCTCAGATCATCAAGCGTCACTTTTGGCTTAGGCAGAAAGCGCTTTAGATCAATATCCGATGAGGTTTCTTCAATGGCTTCTTCAATTCGAACCGGCGTTAGCTCTTGAGACTGCAACATGCCAGCGGCAATTTCGGCCGTCGAGGCGTCCAGTATTCCTTCTACTTTATCTCCTTGCGCGTTCCGACCGACATAACTGAACTTAGCCATTGGTTAGTCCCCTAAATCCGGTAAATCGGGCAAATCCAGATCCAGCGAAATTTCTTGTTCAGAAATGCCAGGAACGGTCGCCACGCCGGCATTCGAGTGACTCTCTGTATCAGAATTACTTGCTGTATCAGAATTACTTGCTGTATCAGAATTACTTGCTGTCTCTGAGTTACGTACAGGGGTAGGATCACGATCTTCATCATCAGGAATGTTTGAAGCCCGCTCATCCAACGACGCACTGATACGGAAGACCTCATGCACCGAGGTAATGCCCTCTTTGGCATAACGCATGGCACATTCCGTAAGCGACACATAATGCGGATTCTCTTCTGCCGCTTGTGCAAAGTCCGCCGCACTGTTACGTCGTAATGCGTCCAGCATGGCATCGTCCATTTCAAGCAACTCGTAGACACCAATCCGGCCGGAATAGCCGGTGTTATTACACTGATGACAACCACGCCCTTTCACAAACACGGTATCTCTGTACTTAGGATTAATGTTCTTAATCCACGCTCGTTCTTGCGACGAAAGTTCGTCCACCTGATTACAGTATTCACACACTTTCCGAATCAGGCGTTGAGCAATCACGGCACGCAATGAAGAGGCAACAAGATAGGCATCACACCCCATATCGATCAAACGCATGGCCGTCGAAATAGAATCATTGGTGTGCAGCGTGGAAAGCACCAAGTGCCCGGTCATCGCCGCTCTCAAACCGATCTCGGCCGTTTCCTGATCCCGCATTTCCCCGACCAGAATGATGTCCGGGTCCTGACGCAACGCCGTTCTGAGTACCGATGCGAAAGTCAGTCCGACTTTGGTATTCACCTGAACCTGAGTGATTCGGGGCAAACGGTATTCAATCGGATCTTCTGCGGTAATAATTTTCTGTTCGGGTCGATTCAACAAATTAAGAGCAGAATACAAGGTGGTGGTTTTACCACTTCCCGTTGGCCCGGTAACCAGTATCATGCCATGAGGACGATGAATTAAGGTTTCGAAACGTTTTCGGATATCATCCGGCATCCCCAACTGGCTTAGTTCTAACGTCCCTTGAGACTGATCCAGCAAACGCATTACAACGCTTTCACCATAAGGTGTTGGCAGAGTGGACAAACGAACGTCGATACTTTTATGCAGAATACGAATATTAAAACGACCGTCTTGCGGTAAGCGTTTTTCAGAAATATCCAAGCCGGACATGATTTTCAAACGAGAAACCAGAGCGCTGGCAATGCGTTTTTCCTTCATCACCTGTTCTTGAAGCTCACCATCGATTCTCAAGCGAACCCGTAATACGCCTTCATCCGGCTCAATATGAATATCAGAGGCTCGCACCTGCACGGCATCTTCAAAAATACTTTGAAGCATCCGCACAACCGGCGCTTCGGAGGCTTCACCACTGCTGGCAATGGCTTCCAGGTCAAAATCGGTGGAGGATTCCAGCTCGTCTTGCAGCTCCGTCGCCAATGACGCAATTTCATCACGACGACGATAAGCCCGATCCAATGAGTTCATCAGATCCTGTTCTTTCACAAAGGCAGGTAAGACCGGACGCTTTAAGTTACGCTGAAGTTCATCGATGGCCATCAAGTCCAGCGGGTCATGCATTCCCACTAAATAACCATCCGGCTGATCGGCCAGTAAAACGGCCCGGAAGCGACGAGCCTGAGATTCCGGTAATCGCGTGATCAGATCCGTTTTCAGCTGGAACCGAACCAAATCCACATAAGGATAAGAGAAGTGATCCGCCATCACTTCCAACATTTGCTGTTCGGTCACAAATTTAAGATCGGTGAGCGCCTTACCGATTTTTTTTCCGCTGCGCTTTTGTTCGTCCAACGCAGTCATCAGCTGATCTTCTTTGATCAAGCCTTTACTGACTAACAAGTCACCGATACGAATTCTGGGTTGTGCCATGTTACTGCTGCTCCTTAGCTTGCTGCGCCAAGGCTTCTAATTGTTTGCTGATTTGATTTGCTTTTCTGGCGGCAAATTCCCGTGCATTGGCCGGTAAATTGCCCGATTGAAGCGCCAAGGAATACGCTTTTAATGATTTATCCAAAGCATTTTCTGCTTCTAAGGAAAACGCCATCGCCAACCACCAACGCCCCTCTGTTGGCTGACGTTGAACCAATAAATCATAGGCTTTGACCGCTCGAATATGATCGTTAGTGCGCTGATAAGCACTGGCCGCCAAGCCAAGCAATTCATCCGTAGAAGAGATATCGACCTTCTGCTGATCAATATATGTCACCAATGCATTCGGTGATTCTTTCAATAATAAACGAGCCTTGAGCGCCTGATACTTGGAAACATTACCTTGCGGTGTTGCCTCCCCAGCCTGCTTCAGCAATTGGTCCACCAAGACCTGACTCTCCTGATAGCGCCCCTGTTGAAAACGGGACAACGCTTGCTCATAAAGGCGTACTTCTTGTGTTTTTTGTTTGGAAACGGAGGTTACTGCCTCTGATTTTTGTGTCGGTTCAGCAGTCTCGATTTCTTTCACTGCAGACACGTCAGCAGGCGGCGTTTCCTGAGCTTGCTCAGATGCTGCCACAACGGGTGTTGGTTTAGCCTTGGTTTGCA
This sequence comes from Litoribrevibacter albus, assembly GCF_030159995.1. NCBI lineage: Bacteria > Pseudomonadati > Pseudomonadota > Gammaproteobacteria > Oceanospirillales > Oceanospirillaceae > Litoribrevibacter > Litoribrevibacter albus. The sequence goes on from NZ_BSNM01000027.1 coordinate 97,871, forward strand.
CTGGCGTCGCCTCGGCCACTGTCATCGTTGCCCGTGACGCTGAAACAGACACCTCAGGCGAAGCGGGTACATTGTGAACTGCCGCTTGAAGAGCTTTCTTTTGAGAAACGCCCTTTTCAGTTTCAACTTTTTGCGCTTGAAGACTTGTTGGCTGTTCACTCTGCTCTACCGTCTTAAATTCGGATGAGGCTCGGTCTTGAGCATCACTCATTGGCTTTGTAACTTCAGGCTCTTGTCTCACGACCTGGGGCTGAGCAACTTGATTCAAGACGACTCGATTCACAGTCTCGTGATCAGTAACCCCTGGTTGGCTACTTTCCATACCGTTACTAGCAAGAGCAGGTTGAGATGCTGCTGATTCATTAAAATAATTCAGATATCCCCAGGCCAACCCCGCCACAACCAAAATGCCAAAGAACAAGCTGAAGATCAGCCATCGTGATTTCTTGGGTTTTGCGCTGGGGTGTAACGTTTGCATCAGTTCTAGCACAGAGACATTCGCATTCTCTGGCTTTTTATCCAAATCTTTCAGTACATCATTGATCAAACTCATGCGACTTTCGCCCTGAACAGTCGCTGCCAGAATGACTTTCTGGCTGGCAAGCCTTCGGTGTCATCCAAGGCTTTCTTCACATGATGCTTGGTCACGCCGTTTTCACCCTGGCTGAAGGCCACCAACAAGGCTTTTTGAGCAACCACATTAATGACGCGAGGGGTTCCCGAAGTGCCTTTATGCAAAAGACGCAACGCAGGATAATCAAAGAGCTTACCGCCGTTGTAACCCGCCACATGCACTCGTTGAGTCACGTACTGTTCCAGATCTTCAAAGTCCAAACTATCCAACGACGAGGCATAGGCCAGACGCTGTCTCAACTGACGAAAACGATCCTGAGCCAACAGCGTGTTTAATTCCGGCTGGCCGAACAAAACCATCTGAATCAGCTTCTGTTGTTCGGTTTCCAGGTTACTCAACAAGCGCACTTCTTCGAGAGTATCTTCAGGTAAGGATTGAGCTTCATCAATCACAAGAATGGTTCGTTTACCCAGTTTTGCGACCGAAATTAGCTGATCATTAATGGCTTCAATTAATTGATAGTGATCCAGCACATCAACATCAGGGACTTTCAACTCCCGAGCCAACGCCCGCCTCAATACTTCTGGCGGCATCGCTGGATTTGGGATATAGGCGGTAACGTATTCATCACCCGATAACTGATTAAGCAGTTTACGGCACAGAACGGTCTTACCCGTCCCCACTTCCCCTGTAACCTTAACGAAGCCTTCGCCCGTGCCTAATGCAAACACCAGAGTATTAAAACACTCTTTATGGGTTTTAAGATTCACAAAGAATTGGGTGTTGGGAGACAGCGTGAACGGCAGCTTTGAAAAACCAAAATGCCCACAAAGCTGATCCATTATTTCTCTAGGATGCTTAGCCAAGATCCACCTATTCCTTAGACAATGCTTAATTCGGTTTATTGAAAAAGTCAGGGAATCGCTGACGCACTTGTTGAAGTTCTTTCTCCCAAAGCTGCCCTTCGACAATCTTAGGTTTCAACAGAATCACCAGTTCCACTTTTTCAGTAACGTCACGCTCTTGAGTGAAGAGTTTTCCAAGCCCCGGAATGTCTTTCAACATAGGCACGCCTGCTTCCAGTTGTTGGCTGCGCTCTTCCATCAAACCACCAATAACGATCACCTGACCGCTCTTGGCGCGAACAATACTGTCGGTTTCCCGAATAGTAGAAAACGCCAGAGGTAAAATAAGATCACCCGAATCCCCTAAAGTGACCGTCTTGGTTTGGTCTTCCACTTTAGAAATAGTCGGGTGTACATGAAGAATAACTTCAGAATCGCCACCAATATGGGGAGTCACATCCAAAGCAATACCCGAGAAAAACGGGGTTAACGTGATGTCCGGTGTATCACTGGTCGAAGAAGAGGTGCTGGTCGTGGTGCTGGATACATCGGTGACAAAGAATTCGTCCGATCCGACTTTAATAACGGCTTTCTGATTATTGACCGTTGCAATACGAGGGCTGGACAACACGCTGACATCGCCCTGAGATTCAATCAGACTGATGATGGCGTTAAAGTCAGTAAAGTTAAGACCAAACTTGAACACACCCTCAACAGATGAATCCAACAGGGTACTCAAATTGCCGGTATCAAAGCCCACCACAACTTCATTAGACGTATCAGTTATGTTTGAGTTAAAACCATTACCGAAGGTGTCCCACTGAATACCGGCCTGATAGCCGTCGGACAAACTCACTTCCAGAATTTTGGCTTCGATAATCACCTGACGTTTCAAGCTCAGCTCGGCACGTTCCAACATCTCTTCAACATTACGAAGTTCAGAGGGATAAGCGCGCACGATCAGCAATCCGGTGTGAGGATCAGTAATAACCCGACGACCCCCTTCAGTGCCTATCACCATGCTGACGCTGTTAAGCAGATTCCGCCAGAAGTTGGCTTCCGTCGTAGTTTCAACACGGGCACTTTGCAATGTCTCAGTACTGCTGGAGGCCGTCGAAGAAGTCGAGCTGCTTTGCTCAGTGCTGGACGAAGACACCTGACCACTGCTGATTAAAGTGGAAGATTGGCCGATCCTTACAATGTTCGGATAGTTAATCGGAAAGACTTTTGTTTGAATCTCTCTCGGAACAATCTGATAGCCATAGGCTTTCGGTAGGTAATCAAAGTTATAGATATCGCGAACCGCTTTGAGCGTTTCTTCCAGCGTCACGTTCTTTAGGCGAATCGAGATATCGCCTTTGACGTCTGGATGCACCACCATATTTTTTGAAGTGCCATCCACCAAGCTCATAAAAAATTGCTTAGCCGGCGTATCATTGGCGATCACATCAAAACGCACATCCGCCTCAGAGGTCACTTGTAACTCCGGCAACATCAGATCGGCCAAGGCGTCAGGCATTTGATGCTGTTTCGTCTGCGTTTGTGCTTCTGAGGTCATCGGAGGAATGGGAGGCAATTCCGTTCTAGGCACCGACTGACAACCTACCATGAGCGCTGCAACCAACACACCTAATGGACGCACCCGCGCTAACGTTTGGCTCAGAAACGTTTGATTCGACAACGTTGGATTCATACCTGTCACTCGGTCTCTCTCTTAATTTTAAAACCCTTCGCTGTGTTGATTGCCAACGTTTTAGTTCGGCCATCCACACGTAACGTTACTTTCTCAGCGTCTATGAAGAGCACTCTCGCGCCATCCACTGAGTCACCTACCGAGACGAGCTGTTCATTAATTACAGCACGCTTTCTTTGATCAGAAACTAATATTTGAGACAACGTAAATTTCGTTGATTGATACGTTCTCTTGGTGGATACCTCTCCAAACCCTGGCGGACGCATAGGGTCCGACACCGCATGATCAGAAAATGCCAGCCCCGAAAACAGCAGACTTACACTCATAACCAGCTTCAGACATGCAGCCGTGCTTAATCTCATGAATAGATTCCGTCGGATAATCGAGCGGTTAAACAATACGCTACGAGCTAATTTTCTATCGATAAACACCAATCAAATCCTTACTGGTACTCAGGGTGTACACTTCCAGCGTTAAACGCCCTACAGGATAATCATCCATCTGAAAGGCCAGATTTCGCCAAAACACTCTTTCCGGCAGTGCTTCTACCCGTGTTAGATAGTCTTTGACCTGACTGTATTTGCCTTCCATCTCCAGATGCAGCGTATGCTGGTAAAGATCAGCTTCCCCCGGTTTCCCGGAACCAATGGCTACCGGCTTCGCTTGAACACTTTTCACCGAAGTCAATTTCAGGCCTGAATCCTTATTCAACAAGGAAGCCAGCACATCCGACATTTGTGATGGCTCAATCAATTTGTCTGTAATGGTTTGAATATCATGCTGGTATTGAAGAGCACTCTGCTCTGCCTGCTCGATCTTCTTGCGAATTTCTTTATTCGGGTCAAATTTAGAAGCAGCAATGACTTCAGCAATTTCGACTCGTACCTTATCCACTTGCTGTTTGATGTCCCGCTCTTGCTGAACCATTCGTGTCCGTTTATCCATTAGCGGATCAAACACAAACAACTGGAACAACATATAAACAGCAATCAACAAGGTAACAAAAATAATGCCTCGTTCACGGGAAGTTAGCGCATTTAACTTTTCAGAGAGAAGCAGCCATTTAGCCTTCACTGTTCGGCCCTCCTGCTTTCTTCTGCGTATTGATGTCGGTGCTTAAAATAAAGTGCAGATAATTTTTGTTATCTTCATCCCGCTCAAGGTTGAACAGATTGAACGCCCGACCTTTGAATGAAGCGGCTTGTTTCAACCCGTCAATATACCCAGGCAGCACATCCGGTTGAGACACTAATCCGGTCAAGCGCATTGATTGCCCTTCCGACAATACATCAATTCGTGTTAACCAAACCTGACGATGATCAAACTGGGTTAAATCCTCGAATACCCCTGAATAGGCTTGTGCATCTTTCAAGGTATCGGACTTGAGATAATTTAATAAACGAATCTTGTTGTTGTTCTGCTCTCTCAGCGCAGCAAGCTGAGTTTCCAATGCTTTGCTCTTTACCAGCTTGGGATACTTCCGCTTGGCCTCTTTTAACTCGGCTTGTTTATCTGCCAAACGAGTATTCAGCGCAGTGATTTCCTCATCCAGAGTTGGAATCGGGTAATACAACATCAAAGCAACCGCAATTAATACACCCAAAGACAGCCCAAGATACTGAACCATCTTGGCAGTTGGCAGCTGAATAACCGGTGGTCGGAACTCATCACTGTAGAAATTGATCTTTTGATTAATTCTCAAGCCAACCTCCCGTCACGGCACCAATGGCTGAAATGCATCGATCAAGCACTTCCGGAGACTCCGACTCATGAGAAATATTTTCTGTGAATTGCCAATGCCAAGGCTGAACCATGATTTCCATCTTTTCATTTAACACACTGGCTAAACGCACTAAGTTTGTATCGGCCGGCATGAGAATTACTCTATGTACCACCCCTTTGCCAAGCTGACTTTCGTAATAATCCATTGAGCGCTTAATATCGAACATCAACTCATCACATTGCGCCAAATCGTATTCAGACAATTCGTCTTCGTTCAAACCATTCAGTCGGTCAACACCAATGCCTAAATTCCGCGCCAGATATAAATTGCCACTTTCCAACAGTCGCATCTGGCCTTCGTAGGCACCCAGCGACACCATGCCCGTGCTGTCGCCCTCTGTGACGCCCGAGGCAAATAACAAATTACTCAGGGAAAGTTCTTCGATGGTGATGCCTTTAATTTCAAGCCCTTTGTCTTCACACAGTTCAATAATCTCTCGAACCAGAGACTTATTGACCACCGCAACGTAGACCATGCTCAAGCGGCCACGGTAGGCATCTTCAGGCAACTTGAAATATTGAATGGTAACGGAATCCAGAGGCTCATTGATCAGGTCTTTCACTTTCCACTTAATCGCATCAGCGAGCTCAGCCTCGGGAACTTCTGGGGCATCCACCAGCAGTAAGTTATAAAACTTCTCCGATAAGGAAATATAAACATTTCCATACATCCGCTGCTTGGATATGGTTTTGGAAAGTGCTTTCTGCCATTCATTGTCTTCATAAGGAAAGAACGCGGCCGATTTCACGTGTAAGCCGTTCTTGGTAGAGACTCTGGCAAAAGCGATACCATCCGCCTCAATCGAGATACCATTCAAGACGCTGGTCTTTGGCTTCTTTTTCAATCTCGGCAGGCGTATCATTCCGTTTCTTTACTCACTAATAAAATGGGGCTAAAAATCAAATACATTAATAAACGATTGTATTAGTTTAGCAACATTTTTAAACCTTATTACTAAGATTAAACTCTAACCACCAGAATTTATTGACAAAATGCTTGATATAGTGCTCTACCAACCTGAAATTCCACCCAATACGGGTAACATCATCCGCTTGTGCGCCAACACCGGATTCCATTTACATCTGATTCGTCCTTTTGGGTTTGTTATGGACGATAAAAAGCTCCGACGAGCAGGTCTGGATTACCACGAACTGGCTAATGTGGAGATGCACGATTCGTTGGATGATTATCTGGCTAGTCGTCAACCTAACCGTGTGATGGCTATCACCACCAAGGGCAGAACGCGACACACAGCCGTTGAGTTTCAAGCCGGTGACGCGTTAATTTTTGGGCCGGAATCCCGAGGGCTTCCTATCGAGTTCATCGAATCGCTACCAGAAAACCAACGTCTACGCATTCCTATGCTGAAAGACAGCCGAAGCCTGAATCTGTCCAACAGCGCAGCGATTATGATTTACGAAGCATGGCGACAGTTAGATTTCCAAGGTGCGGAAGCACTCTAATTCAGGTAATGGCGCGGAAGTACTTGAATCCAGATCAGACAGCATTGCGTTTAATTCATAAGAAAGGACAGATATAGCCTCATGGATGAGCCAACCCAAGTAGAGTTAAACGAGCCTTATCACACCCAGTCGCCCGTACCTGACTCTAAGATAACCTTATTTCTACTTGGTTTTTGTCTGCTGTTCAGCGTCCACTTTAACATTGAGAATACCGGCGGTACGGGATTGGAAATGCCGTATAACGCTGCCGTGTGGAGCGTCATCAGCTTACTCTTCTCTTCCATGCTGTTTCGCCTTGCCAAGACACGACAGTGGATAGACGACTCCGCACTCAAGCTCCTTGGCTTGATTATGCTGGCGCTGGTCATCCCAATTGCATTTCAGGAAATTACAGAAACCACACAAGCGGGCACTCGGGTTCTCGCTATTCTGGCAGGTTTGCTGCTGACGGTACTTTTTTTTCAAAGCATCCAGGCACACAAGAGTTGGCAAAACGTGTTCTACCTGTTAGTTGCCGCCAGCCTAATTGAAGCTTTGTTGTGCTTGGTTCAACAATATTTTCCGAGTATCGCTGCTCTTGGGGTTTATAAAGAAGACTACGGAAGACCATTCGGATCGTTCCAACAACCCAATGTTAGCGCCAGCTTTATCGCAACAGGCATTATCACCAGTTTGTATTTGATACTTAAACCGCACGACGAAAACACCACGAAAGCTAAAATCTCGTTGTTGCTGTCTTGCGCGACACTGGGTTCCGCCGCACTGATTTTACTAGGTTCACGTACCGGTATCTTTGGCACCGTGCTCGCCATCGTTTTATGTCTGCCTCTGATTTATAAATATGTAACCACCCAAAGTGAGCTTTCAACCCCATACAAACCTCGATTATTTTGGGGCTGGCTTATTTCAGCCTCGTTTGGCGTACTGTTCGCAATCATCAGCATTCAACAAATGGAATCTGGCGGACGTAACCTGGAAGCCTTTCAGTCCACGGCAAACCGAACAGGGATCTACTTACAAGCACTGGACATGATCAAAGACAAGCCTTTGTCTGGCTGGGGTTATGGTAACTTTGAACGCAATTTTCTGGATTATTATGCAGAGAAATATCACTCGGGAGAGTACACTCACCAGATCATTGCCAATCTCGATCATCCACACAATGAACTTCTGTTATGGGCCGTAGAAGGTGGCGTCATACCGCCATTATTACTGCTCGCCCTGACTGTCATTTTAATCTTTCGGGCAATACGTCATTTAGGCATCGTTTACGGCCTGGCAGCGTTGTCGGTACTTGTCCCCATATCTTTTCATGCGAATACAGAATACCCGTTTTACCAGTCCATTGTGCACTGGCTGATACTCAGTTTACTTACTGCCTGGCTGCTTTGGATAACCAGCACATCTAGCATTAAATGCTTTAAACTGGACTTCTTTGCTCGCTGCTTCGCGGTAGTTATTCCTCTGATCACCATCCCCGTGATGATGCTTTGTATTCAGGCGACCTATCAGGTCACTAAATACCACGCCTCTAAGCAACAACATATTGAATACCTGAGTGATGTTATTCACCCCAGCGGTATCTGGAAACGTTTCTTTTTCGATGTGATGACCTATCGACTTTCTCAAGGTCTGAGTCAAAATAAACCCGATCAGATAAAAGCCTATATAAGTTGGGCAGAAGAGTTTCTGAAACACACGCCGAGACTAGCCATTTACTTCAATCTGGCGAATGCCCACTGGGCGCTGAAGGAATATGATCAGGCCATTCAGATCCTGGAAACGGCGGCGTACTTTTATCCCACCGATAAAAAGCTCAAAACAGCGATCAAGCAAACTAAAGAGAGTAGTCAGGCAATGAGTGAAGTACCTCTGCCCCACTAACCATCTGACGAATTGATTGCTAAACGATAAGAGCAGATAAAAAAATGCGCATAAAAAAAGCAGCTCAGATCAAAGATCATGAGCTGCTTTTTTTGGCCGTAAGAACAGGCCTTAGTGAGTCGCTTCTGCCTGACCCGCTTCTTGTTGCTTACGCTGCATCGCTTCAGCGAAAATCGCGTCGAAGTTAACAGGCTGCAACATGAATGGTGGCAAGCTGCCCTTAGTAACCATGCTATCGATGGTTTCACGAGCATACGGGAAAAGAATGTTCGGGCAGAACGCACCTAACGCATGAGCAAGACGAGGACCTTCCAAACCTTGGATAGAAAAAATACCGGCTTGTTTGATCTCAACCAACAAAGCAACTTCGTCGTCTTGTTTCGCAGTCAGCGTGATCGTTAATACCACTTCATACAAATCATCGCCCACTTTTGCATTACCGGTGTTCAAGTCCATATGAACTTGAGGTTTCCACTGGCTCTGGAATATCTGTGGTGAACGCGGAGATTCAAAAGAGAAGTCTTTTAGATAAATTCTTTGTAATGCAAAACCTGCATTTTGTTGCTCAGAGTTTTGAGCTGCCTGATTTTCTTCAGCCATATCGATACCTATCATTTTATTATTATTCTGTACTGCTACCGGAGATATTCATCGATGCGAAAACAGAAAAGCGCTCGAAAAAATCGTGGTGCCCGGCATTAGCCACTCTATCTTACAAACTATTTGCTGATGACAGTATCTTGAGACAGCACAGAAGTGAAAGTGCCTTTACACTACACAACGAATCTGTCAAAAACAACCGTTGAAAAGAGAAGATTGATCCCCAAAGGGATCAAATCAAAGAATCGAAAACAATTCGAAAGAGAAACTGCGTGACCAAGGATCGCCCGATAAGAAAGTGACTTATCAACAGTCACATGACGAACGTTACGCAGACAAGAAATTACTCAGCAAGAACGTATTAGGCCGTAACAAGTAACTCATCGAGTTTACCTGCACGCTCTAGCGCATAAAGGTCGTCACAACCGCCCACATGTGACTCACCAATCCAGATCTGAGGCACTGTGCGCTGATTACTTTTCAGCATCATTTCCCGACGCAATTCTGGCTGACCATCCACAACAATTTCATCAAAGTCCACAGACTTAGATTTCAACAATTGTTTTGCTCGAACACAATACGGACAATAGTTGCTGCTGTAGATAATAATATCAGCCATAGACCACCTCTCATTTAGTTAAACGCACCAGAACTGTCTGGCCATCCAAACTTAGATAAATAATGTAACCGATTACTCAACCGGTAGATTCAGGCTAGTCCACTCAGCCATGCCACCCGCCAAACGAGTCACATCAGTAAAACCATGTTTTCTCAAAATAGAACCCGCAGCATTTGAGGTTTGTCCCATTTTACAAACCACCACAACCGGCTTCTCTTTATGCGACTCGATTTCAGTAACACGAGAATCAAGCGATGCATACGGAATATTGATCGAGTTGATGATGTGGCCTTTTTTGTAATCCGCTTTATCACGAACATCCAGGATTAGCGCTTCTTCTTTGTTCATACGCATAATGACCTGTTGAGCCGATAACGTTTTCCCACCCTTGCGAGTTTCAGAAATAATAAACAACACCAACAAAACAACCCAAGCACCTACCAACATCGCGTTGTTCGTTGCAAATTCAAAAAACTGTTCCATGAAAAAATCTCATCATCAATATCGTGTGGCGCGTAATGATACAGCCTCACGGCTTATTTGAAAATCAAGGAGCACATTTTTCCACCACCAACGTGCCAGAAAGCATGTCCCCCATGAACATTCAGCCGATTTCCAGTCAAAGATTGAAGCACCCACGCCTCAATAGAACACAGTCATGATGATCAGATGACAGACTTCTGAAATTTGCGTAAAATTGAGCCTTTTTTAATCGCTGACAAAACAGCCAGAGAAAGCATGACTAAACAAACTACTGCACTGATTATCCTTGATGGCTTCGGCCACCGTACTGACAAAGATCAAAATGCCATTCTTAATGCTAAAACTCCGGTTTGGGATCGTCTGATTGAGGAACAACCACACACCTTAATCAACACCTCGGGCATGGCCGTTGGTCTACCAGAAGGTCAAATGGGGAATTCCGAAGTTGGCCACATGAACCTGGGTGCAGGACGCATTGTTTATCAAAACTTCACATTGATCACCAAAGCCATTGAAGACAAAGCCTTCTTCGAAAATCAGGTACTTTGTCAGGCAGTAGACGAAGCGAAAGCCAATGACGGTGCCATTCACATCCTTGGATTACTTTCTCCTGGCGGCATTCACAGCCACGAAGATCACATTAAAGCGATGGTTGAACTGGCTGACCAACGCGGCGTGAAAGAAATCTATGTCCACGCCTTCCTTGATGGTCGAGACATGCCACCACGCAGTGCTGAGCCTTCAATTAAAGCAATGGATGAAGTTCTAGCAGCAACAGGCAAAGGCCGAGTTGCTACATTAGTTGGCCGTTACTATGCAATGGATCGTGACAACCGCTGGGATCGTATCGAATCAGCGTACAAGATGCTGACCGAAGGCCAATCTGACTTTACAGCGACCAATGGTGTTGAAGGTCTGGCGGCAGCTTACGAACGAGGCGAAGACGACGAATTCGTTAAAACCACAGTATGTGCTTCAGAAGGTCAAAGCGCGGCCACCATCAACGACGGTGACGCGATCATTTTCATGAACTTCCGTGCCGACCGTGCCCGTGAATTAACCCGTGCTTTTGTGGAAGACGACTTCAAAGGCTTCGAACGTAACAAACGTCCAGCTCTGGCTGACTTTGTGATGCTTACCGAGTTCGCTGCAAGTATTCCTGCCAGCTGTGCCTATCCGCCGTCCGAATTAAAAAATTCACTGGGTGAATTCGTTGCCAAACAAGGCATGACTCAACTTCGCATCGCAGAAACCGAGAAATACGCGCACGTAACTTTCTTCTTCTCTGGCGGCCAAGAAGCCGAGTTTGATGGAGAAACGCGTATCCTGATCCAATCACCAGACGTTGCTACTTACGACCTGAAGCCAGAAATGAGTGCTCCTGAAGTAACCGATAAATTGGTTGATGCCATCAAGAGCGGTCAATATGACCTGGTTGTATGTAACTACGCAAATGGCGACATGGTCGGCCATACAGGTAAATTCGATGCAGCCATCAAAGCTGTGGAAGCGCTGGACGAAAGCCTGGGTCGCGTAACGGATGCCATTAAAGAAACCGGCGGACACTGTCTGATCACAGCCGACCACGGTAACTGTGAACAAATGCTGGACTACGACAGTGGTCAAGCACACACACAACATACAACCGGCCCGGTTCCGTTGGTGTATGTTGGCAGTGATCCATCCGTACAACTGGAAAACGACGGCGCACTGTGTGATATCGCACCAAGCCTGTTGAACCTTATGGGTCAGGAACAACCAGAAGAGATGACCGGGCATTCACTAATCAAGCGTTAATTTCTACGGTTGGATTTTATTCCGATCCTGGACAGGTCACAGACCAAATAAAATAGGTCCCAGATCAAATGAAAAAGCGGCGTCCATTGGACTGCCGCTTTTTTATTTACGTCACATCCCCTAGAATCTCTGCTGCGTTAATGCAAATCCGAAACGACATAACAGCTAAAAACAATATAATCGGAAGCAACAATACAACCAGAAACGGCTTAGCCGTTATACAAAACACACTCATCAGATTCTATTCATGCCTGCACTTAAATTGTTCTTTTCTTGTTTGCTGATTCTTGCTCTGGGTATCTCTGCCGCAGAAGCCACCGCTGAAAGTATTTCAGACGTTGAGAAGAATCTTTCCCAGCAGAAATCAGACATTGCACGACTCAAGAAAAAATTAAGCCAACTGAAAGTTGAACAAAACCAGAAGAACAAAGACCTCCAGGCAACCAGTAAAAAAGTAAGCTCAGCTCGAAAGAAACTTCAGCAAACAAAACGTGACTTGGACGCAACACAAAACAAACTGTCAAAGTTACGGGAACAAAACAGAAGCATTAAGCTTGAGCTGAATAAAAGTAAGCAACAAATCAGAAAGCTCCTGATTGCCGTCTATAAAAACCAGGATAATAATCAGCTCAAACTGTTGTTGAGTCAGGAATCTCCTCAGAAATTCGCTCGTTTACTGAAATACCATGAACACTTTCAAGCGGAACAGATGACTCAAATTGAGTCACATTTAAAAACATTAGAGACCTTCAAGAAAAACGAGCAACAACTGACCGCTGAATTAGTCACGCTTCAAGACTTAAAGAAGGCTCAGCAACAAGAGCAAAACAAACTTGCTGCGGCTAAAACCTCGCAGCAAAAGCAGTTGAACAAACTACGTCAATCACTCAAAACCGAATCAGCAAGATTAAATAAAAAACAGAAAGATCAGGCGCAACTCAACAAACTACTGGCAGAAATGAAAAAGGCCCTGGAAGACATCAATGCTTTGGGGGACAGCCGACCATTCGGATCAGACAAAGGAAAAATGCCCTGGCCAACACGCGGTAAAATCATGCGTTCATTTGGCAGTGCCATTGCAGGTGGCAAGCTCAAGTCCAACGGTATTTTGATTGGCGCTCCGTCTGGTAAGCCGGTAACCGCCATCCACAGTGGTCGGGTTGTCTTTGCGGATTGGTTCAGTGGCTTTGGATTATTAACCATTATTGATCATGGTGGTGGCTATATGTCACTTTACGGACAAGCCGAATCAGTAATTCGTGAACCAGGGGAATGGATTAACCGTGGCGATGTCATAGCTTATACAGGTAATACTTCCGATACGGACATTGAAGGGATATATTTTGAAATTCGCCAACAAGGTACACCAATCAACCCGAAAAGATGGTGTACAGGCCGCCCATAACGGTATAGCATTAATCAGTTTTATCAATAACTAACCTATGTAAATAGGTGTAAATTGCGTGCCAGCCAGTTCAATACGCTATGCTCTGGTAGCACGAATTAAATAAGAACTCGATTAAGGTCAATTTGACCTGAATATTAATTTTCCGAATTGTAGGTGTATAAATGAACTTGACTGCTAAAAGCAGCTTGGCATTTTTATTATCAACAGCCTTGTTGATGAATGTGAACTCAGCCGGTGCAGATTCCTCCCAACCAGTCACTCCCCTTTTACCCAGTTCGGAAATAGCGCCCTATATAATGGCGGCGGATGAAGTTGAGGCGATGCAAGACGCTTCAACTGACGAAACAAACACCGACGTTAACGACCAGATCACAGATGCGACTGAGCAAACGGATAAGATCCCGGAAGACGCAAGACTTCCGCTGAAAGATCTGCGCCTGTTTGCTGAAATTTTTAACAGCATTCGCACGTCATACGTGGAAGATGTTGACGATAAAACACTTCTGCAAAACGCCATTCGTGGAATGCTCTCGGGCCTTGACCCTCATTCTGCGTATCTGGATTCAAAAATCTTTGAAGAACTTCAAATCAACACCTCAGGTGAATTTGGTGGCCTAGGCATTGAAGTCCAGATGGATAATGGTTTTGTCCGTGTCGTCACCCCAATTGATGACACACCTGCATCACGCGCTGGTTTAAAAGCAGGCGACCTGATCATGAAGCTGGACGACAAGCCAGTGAAAGGTATGACTCTGGATAACGCGATTAATCTAATGCGTGGTGAGCCAGGATCAGACATCGTCTTAACCGTACTTCGTGAAGGTGAAGAGCAACCGCTTGAGTTCACCCTAACCCGCGACGTTATTAAAGTAACCAGCGTTCGTCACCGCTGGTTGGAAGACGGTTACGGCTACGTTCGTATTTCTCAATTCCAGGTTCAAACCGGCGATGATCTAAATAAGGCCATCGGCAAGCTTCAGGCAGATAACCAGGATCTTAAAGGCTTGGTTCTAGATCTACGCAACAACCCTGGTGGGGTATTACAAGCCGCTGTAGATGTTGTCGATACCTTCCTAACCAATGGTTTGGTGGTGTACACAGAAGGCCGTATTGGCAGCTCTAAATCTCAGTTCCATGCAACGCCAAAAGATTTGATCAACGGAGCGCCTCTGGTGGTCTTGATCAATGGCGGTTCAGCCTCTGCTTCTGAAATTGTAGCGGGTGCGCTGCAAGACCACCGACGCGCGATCATCATGGGCACACAAAGCTTTGGTAAAGGCTCTGTTCAAACCGTCATTCCTGTGGATGCGGAAAACGGTATTAAGTTAACCACCGCGCGTTACTACACACCAAACGGTCGTTCAATTCAGGCTCAAGGCATTGAACCAGACATCACCATTGAACGCGCCAAGGTAGAAACCATTAAGCCTCAGGTTCAATACAAAGAAGCGGATCTGGCAGGTCACTTGGAAAATGAAAACGGTGACGGCAAGGTAAAAGAAGCCAAAGAACAATTGGCTGAACGCGACTATCAATTATCCGAAGCATTGAACGTACTGAAAGGTTTCAACATCCTTTCTGCAAACCAGTAATAGCTTCTTTCGTTATTACCTATGTTTGATGCTCCATCTCCAAAAGCCCTGTTTCGTACAGGGCTTTTGTGTTTTTCACTCTTGTGCTTTTCATCGTTCAGTTCAGCGGCAACGGATTCTACTCCTGCTAACTCTCCTGCAACCACGCCGGTTCAAACACCCAAAGTCACCATTATTATTGATGACATAGGTAATAATGAATCGAGAGGGCTTCGGACAGTCAATCTTCTGGGGCCGGTGACTCTGGCGATTTTACCTAATCGCCCCTATTCAGAAGCGCTTGCAAAAAAAGGCCACCAACTAGGCAAAGAACTGTTATTGCATGCGCCGATGGAAAATCTACGAGACATGCCATTAGGGCTTGGAGCTCTGACCAGTGCCATGAATGCGGCCGAGTATCAACACCAGCTGATACAAAACATCGATGCCATCCCCCATTTAATGGGCATTAATAATCATATGGGCAGTTTACTGACCACTAAGCATCTACAAATGAATTGGACAATGAAGATTCTGAAAGAAAAGAATCTGTTATTTGTCGACAGTAAAACCAACCCCAAGAGTGTCGCCAATGATGTAGCCGTAATGTACGACGTGCCTACCGTGTCTCGCGACATTTTTCTGGATCACGTTCGCACCACCGCCTTCATTAACAAGCAATACGAAAAGTGCCTAACGATTGCGGAAAAGAAAGGCAACTGCTTGATGATCGGTCATCCGTACCCGGAAACACTGGATTATCTTGAAAAGGTACTACCGGAACTTGAACAGCGCGGCTTCAAGCAATTGCCTCTATCCGCACTGATTGAAAAGAAAACTCTGGCACGACAAGCGCACCCCAGAACGAAAAAAAGCCCAACACCAAGTGTTGAGCTTTCCATGAAGACGAAGCATACCCCTTAGAGGGGTGAAGTGTTAAAGACGAACTTCAACGCCTTGCTTTGCCATATACTCTTTAGCCTCGGGCACAGAGTACTCACCGAAGTGGAAAATACTCGCAGCCAATACCGCATCCGCTTTGCCTTCTACTACGCCGTCCACTAAATGTTGAAGATTGCCGACACCGCCTGACGCAATCACCGGAATCGATACCGCTTCACTGATTGCACGGGTAACCCCCAAGTCGAAGCCTTGTTTCACGCCGTCCTGATCCATACTGGTCAGCAGAATCTCACCGGCACCGTATTCAGCCATTTTCTTAGCCCACTCAACGGCATCAATGCCTGTTGGATTACGGCCACCGTGGGTAAAGATTTCCCACTTATTTTCACCCACTTGTTTACAGTCGATGGCGACCACGATGCATTGAGAACCAAAACGTTCAGCCGCTTCACGAACAAACTCGGGACGCTTCACCGCCGCACTGTTGATGCTGACTTTATCTGCACCTGCATTCAGCATGGTTCGGATATCAGACAATTCGCGAATTCCCCCGCCCACAGTCAACGGGATAAACACTTCACTGGCAATGGCTTCAACCGTATGCACAGTGGTTTCACGCCCTTCATGAGTCGCGGTAATGTCCAAGAAGGTAATTTCATCGGCGCCTTGTTCGTTATAACGTTTGGCGACTTCAACCGGATCACCCGCATCACGGATATCCACAAACTGAACGCCTTTCACTACGCGCCCGTTATCCACATCTAAACAAGGAATAATGCGTTTGGCCAATGCCATGTCTGTTTCCTCTTTCGTGACCTAGTCACTTAAAACTCTATTAGCTCCAAAGCAATTACTTATTCGCTCGAAGCCAGGACTTAACCAAGAAGATTCTCTAAAAACCAAGAGACCTCTTATAACTAAGAAGACACGATAAAACTATGCCTTGCCATCCCAAGAGGCGAAGTTCTTCAACAACTGCAAGCCAGCCGTGTGGCTTTTCTCAGGGTGGAACTGCACCGCAAACAAGTTGCCGTGTGAAAGAGCCACATCAAAATCCAGCCCGTAATGACAGGTCGCTTTCACTTCGTCTGAACGTTCGGCTTTTACATAAAAGCTATGAACAAAATAAAAACGCCTGTTGTCTTCAATTCCGTTCCATAACGGGTGATCAAGCTGTTTCACCTGATTCCACCCCATGTGAGGTACTTTCAGTTTCTCACCCGCTTCGTCTTTCAGCTTATCCCCAAAAAACTTCACCTTACCCGGCAACAAACCGATGCAGTCAACACCGCCGTTTTCTTCACTGTGTTCCATCAACGCCTGCATACCAACACAAATGGCCAGCACGGGTTTCTCTGCAACCGCTTTTTTAACAACCTCATCCATCCCCAATCGACGGATTTCAGCCATACAATCACGAATTGCGCCTACCCCCGGAAACACAACCCGATCGGCTGCTTCAATTTCCGCTACATCAGAGGTCACAATGATTTTGCTGTCACATACATGTTCAAATGCACTCGCAACCGAGTGAAGATTACCCATGCCATAATCAATAATCGCAATGGTCGACATCAATAAGTCTCTCTACCGCATTTTTTAACGGACCAACCGGGTTGACCCTCATTTAAACTCGTTTCAGAGCCGCCGATTACAAGCAACCTTTGGTGGAAGGCATGATGCCCGCCATACGCTCATCCACAGACAATGCCATGCGTAATGCACGACCAAAGGCTTTAAAAATGGTTTCTGCCTGGTGGTGGGTGTTTTTTCCACGAAGGTTATCGATGTGCAACGTCACCTGAGCGTGGTTAACAAAACCGTGGAAGAACTCAGAGAACAAATCCACGTCGAAGCCACCCACAGAACCACGGGTGAAGTCCACATGCATTTCCAAACCAGGACGACCAGAGAAGTCGATAACTACACGAGATAGAGCTTCATCCAAAGGCACATAAGCATGGCCATAACGAGTGATGCCTTTCTTGTCACCAATGGCTTTCGCGAATGCCTGACCTAAAGTAATACCGATGTCTTCCACCGTGTGGTGAGCATCAATATGAAGGTCACCTTTTGCCACAATATCCATATCAATCAAACCATGACGGGCAATTTGATCCATCATGTGATCTAGAAAAGGAACCCCGGTATCAAAGCTGGCTTTGCCTGTACCATCAAGATCAACCGAGATCTTAATTTGGGTTTCCAAGGTATTGCGTTCAACTGTGGCCTGACGTGCCGACATGCTTGCCTCCAAAAGGGATTCCCGCAGGAATCAAAATAAACAATCGCTATTATTCAAATGGGCGATTATTATAACGGCTTTCTAGCTGGTCTGCATTTATAACTGCCTTGCCCATGCGACTCGTTGCTAATGCATTGCTAATGGCAGGGTTTCTGGAAGCAAGTTTGCGACTTCCCCTTCCCGAAGCAGATCAGCTAAGCTTAAAAGAAACACAGAAGAGATCGTTTACGTGCCTGTTATTTTAAGAAAAGTTACCTCGCCAGAAGGCCAGGATCATATAGACCTCACCAAAACCTTTGGTGAACTGAAAGAACTTATTGTCGACGATCAGGTGATCGAAAACTCCGACACCTTCACTGAAGAACTGCTTCAACGCCACAATCAGCCTGAAAACCAATGGATTGCCTGCGCTTTTTTCAATGACCGCATCATTGGTGCTATGAGCGTCGAAGAATCAACCGGCCAAATGAAGCTGAACAATCTGACGGTTCGTCAGGTTACTCGTGACCGAGGCGTCGGCCACCGTTTGTTGGATCTGACCTTGGCCGAGGCAAAGGGAAAAGTCGTGTTATTGGAACTGACACGCGATCAAAACGTCCGAATGAAAGACTGGCTAAATCAATACAGTGCAGAATTTGTCTCCAACACTGCAGCCACCAGTCTCTATAAAATAACCCCGAGTGAGCATGAAGTATAACGACAGGATTCAAAACTATCGCTTTGGCCGCATCACCATCTTTCTGGTGATTGCAGCCTGCCTCTATGTCTTAGCAGAAAAGCCCGAGCTGCTGGAACTACACGAACACTCTACCGAATACCGGGATCAACTCGCGCAAAAAATGGATCGTCTATCCCTACAATACTTCATCGATACCAATGTGAAAGGCGAATGCACACTGGTAATCATGCAGAATGGCGAGCCACAGGCACTCACCGAATACGAAGAAACCAGTGATCTGGCCTGTAAGCGATTACTTCCTTACATTAAGGCCCCGACGTCCAAACCGGTTTCAGACAACTCGACCTTTGCTGACGAAGAGCAGCTCGACATTCCTGTTGAAAATTGATTTCAAGAGCAGTGAATTTCCAACATAATCAATATCGAGCATAGTGAGTTTCAAGAGTAATAAAGTTCGAGCATGATCAATATCGAGAGTAATGCCTACGGAAGGGAACATGTCTCAATCATTATTTACGCAGAAGCCTTCTAATACGAATAAAGCACACGCATCGAATTCAAATTCCACCGATCTACACACCGATTACCTGGTTATTGGTGCCGGCGTTGTCGGCCTGGCCATCGCCAAACGTCTCTCGGATGCAGGAAAGGAATGCCTGGTTGTTGAGAAAAACGCACTGTTCGGGGAAGAAACCAGCAGTCGCAACAGCGAAGTTATCCATGCCGGAATCTACTACCCAAGCAGCTCACTGAAAGCCAGGTTGTGTGTTGAAGGTAAACGGCAACTCTACCGCTATTGTCAGCAAAGAAGCATTGATCACTCACCTTTAGGAAAACTGATTGTTGCAACTTCATCGGATGAAGAAGAACAACTCTCAGCCATTCATTTAAAAGCCCAAGCCAACGGCGTGTTCGACCTGGAACAATTGACCCAAACACAAGTCAACGCTCGGGAGCCGAATGTCAAAGCTACTTCCGCACTGCTGTCCCCGTCCACTGGCATCATCGACGCTCATCAATACATGCTGTCGTTGGTGGGAGATATTGAAGATGCCGCCAACGCGATCGTATACAAGGCGGAAGTCACCCACATTGAACAACACTCTCAAGGCTGGACTGTCGCCATCAACAATCAAGGAGAAGCACTGACGCTTCGCTGTCGTTGGTTAATCAATGCCGCAGGTCTACATGCAAACGCACTTGCGACAATGTATTCGTCAGACGTCCCGGCTATTCATTACTGTCGAGGGTTATACTTCAGCTACACCGGCCATTCGGTATTCCATCATTTGATTTATCCAGTACCTGAAAAGAACACCGTCGGTTTGGGGATACACGCAACACTCGACATGGCTGGGCAAGTGAAGTTTGGACCAGACACGCAATACCTCGACACGATTGATTATCGAATGCCGGAATCAACTCATCTGGACGCCATCAAATCTGATTGGGTAACCGCTATTCAGCGCTATTATCCAGCTCTGGATGCCAACAAGTTGCACCCCAGTTATGCAGGGATCCGCCCCAAATTGAGTGGACCTGGCGATCCGGCTGAAGATTTCTTGATCGAAGGGCCACAAACACACGGCTTGCCTAATTTAATTCATTTACTTGGTATAGAATCTCCTGGCTTAACCGCTTCTCTTGCTGTGGCGGAGTACGTTCTCCAGTTAATTGATCAAAGCGAGTAATAACCTTACTCATGAGCCTCATTCATACCATTCAGAAGCATGCACAGTGGAAACCATGATGAACAGGTTACGAGCCACACTCGCCTTTCAACGCAACTTATTCCTTAATTTTCTGCACGACAACTGCCTGCAGGTGGCCGCAGCCCTGACCTACACCACCCTATTCGCCGTGGTTCCGGTCAGTTTTGTGTTGTTTACCGTATTAAAATCCATCCCGGCATTAAGCAGCGCGAACGAACAAATCCAACAGTTTATCTTCAATCACTTTGTCCCCTCGTCGGGTACAGAAGTGATGACCTATCTCCAGAAGTTCGCCAGCCAATCGACACAGCTAACCTTCATTGGTTTGGCCATTCTGATTGTCACTGCAATCTTATTGTTACGAACCATTGAGCAAAGCATTAATCAGATCTGGGGAATTTCCCAACGCCGAAAGGGCATGGTCAGCTTCCTGATGTATTGGGCAATCATCAGCTTGGGGCCAATCTTGCTGGCCAGTGGATTATTAATTTCCTCCTGGCTGGCCTCCTCCGAGTTACTGTCGCAAACACTGGCCTGGGCCAATGTAGGCAGCTCCCTCTATACCCTGATGCCCTGGCTACTGAACGTTCTGGCTTTTAGCCTGATTTATATTGTTGTTCCTAACTGTTATGTACCCTGGCGTGCCGGCCTATCGGGCGCACTTGTAGCAGCAACGCTGTTTGAGTTAGCTAAGTTCAGCTTTACCTGGTTTGTCAGCAATCTCTCTTCTTATCAACTGATTTACGGTGCCTTTGCTGCCATCCCTCTATTTTTGCTGTGGATTCATATTTCCTGGTTGATCACACTGCTTGGAGTGGAATGGGTAAAGGGACTGGTCACTTGGTCCTCCATGCAACACGCGTCTAAAGAATCGGTGTTCTACCAGAGCCTTCGAGTGCTGGAATACCTGTGGCGAAATCACACCGAAGGCCACGCCACCAGCGCGGAGAGTTTGGGGCACTTTTTAAGTGAACTGGGATGTGATCATTGGAGTGAAATTCGCCAGTTTCTGCTACAAGAAAATCTCATTGCCGTCGATGCCCGTGGCGACTTTCTGGTTGGCCGGGACTACCATCAGGTTCAACTCACAGACTTAATGAGAAATGCACCCTGGAACATGGCTGAATGGCGTGAGCATATCAGCCATCACTCTTCAGAAGCGTGGCAAAAAGAGCTTGAAGAACAATGGCAAGGGCTTGAGCAAACCGTGAATATGCAGTTTCCGCAATCGCTGCAATCTCTGCTCAGCCAACTTTCCAGAACGCATAAAAATACATGATTATCTTAAAACCCTAACAATCTAAAAATTCCAAGATGCACAAAAAAGCCGATCTAAATTGATCGGCTTTTCACTCTCACAAGCAACAAATCAGCTTATTTGATGCCCATGCAGTTTGCATAGTAAGTGGTAGTCGCAGGCCAGTCAGAGAAGACACCGATCACGCCCACGTCTTGCGCAAGTACATGAAGTACTTCCATCTTATCGCCATCGTTGTCGATCACGTCCTGGCCACCGTTGTCACCGTTTATAGACTGGTAGTACCAACCGCCGTTGTCTTTCAATAAGCCGGAACGCTCCAACGTCCAAGTGATGAGTTCCAAACCAGCGGTTTTTGCATTGATCGCATATTGAGACGGAACGAGTTCTCCATTACCGTTCACATCCAGCAACATCCACATTGGTGGAGCCAACACTTTCACCCCGTTTGCCACCCAGGACTCCATCTCTGCAAGGCTGACATTTACATCGTATTTACCGTCCAGAAATACCGCCTGCTCACCAAATTCAGGGTCGTTATTTACCCAGTAAATGACATCATCATAATTGAAGGATTGAGCCCAAACACGACTCGGATCAATGCCTGCATCAATGTAGTCATCAATCATTTTCTGAGCGAAGTCTTCTTGAGTGAACTCCCCTTCATAGGGCATTTCAACTTCAGGAGATTTCAGCTCAGGCGTGAAATCTGCACCTAAAGAGTTGATCAACTGAATGCTTTCTTTGTGAGTCATCAAGGTGCCACGAGCGGTATATAAATCCGTACGCCAGTTAGCTGTCGAATTCATGTAGTCCGCTATGCTGGTTGCGTTTTTGTTGGCCGCATCCATTTTGCCTTTAAGCGTTTTAAACTCAGCCAAGGTGATGTCCGATGTACAGCATTTGATATCGGCAGCATTAATCAGGTTACCTTCGCTATCAAACTCTGGTGGTACGGAACAGCTTTGCGCCAACGGAGTTTCAAGAATGTTTGTTGTAGTATGAAGGTCACACTGTGCATGACGACAAACCAATTCACGGTCTTTGGTGAAGGTGACATCACACTCCACAATACCCGCTCCCATTCTGGCTGCCGCTTCGTAAGACTCTTTGGTGTGTTCGGGAAACTGCATTGCCGCACCACGGTGTCCGATAGAGAACTTGGTGCGACGGAAGGTTTTCTTCTCACAACTTTGCAGTTTGTCTTTCAATTCACTCTGATCCATGTCCGCAACCAGATAAAACGGACGCGGTCCGAGTTGAGCCTTGGCATGACGGTTACGAAGGTATTCAAAGTGATTTTTGATTTGCTCAAAACGCTGTTCCATATCGTGTTTTGGCGCAGCATAAGCCGGTACATTCATGGTAATCAGCGCCATCAACGTGCTGATCATAAGTGCTAGTAGTCGCATGGTATCTCCATCGCTGTTGTTATTCTTCAGGGATCTCGAATTCCCTTTCAGGGTTTATGAAATCGAATCTTGTCTGAGTACAACCAAAAATCGGGAAGATCTTTAACACAAACGTCGAGAGATACTAAAAAGTGATTATGACGATTTGATGCTGTTTTGTTGAACAAGCATTTAATAACCGTACATTAAAACAGACACATAAAAAAAGGCGCCATTAAGACGCCTCGCTATAAACTTCCAACTTAGTTAGATAAAAGTGGATTATCCCTTAGTTGCCAAGACCGAACCTGTGGCAACCATGATGCCTCCGCCAATGCGATTCATACGTTTCTCGGCGTCTGGATTCTGAAATGCTTTTCTCGCCTTTGAAGCCAAATAGGCATACCCCAACATCACACACCCTAATACGACAGAAATAACCGTGGCTACCAGAAAAACATCCATCGCACCTAAATCGGTCAGGTTTACAAACGTTGGCAACATACCTAGATAAAAGATAATCACTTTCGGGTTGCTCAAGGTAATGAACAGTCCAGACAAATAATTGGCCATCCAGGAGTTTTCTTTAACTCCGTCAATATTCACAGCCTCAGGCTTAGTACGCCACAGCTTGATTCCCAACCAAATCAAATACGCGGCACCTACATATTTGACAATGGTGAAGAAGCTGCCTAACGCTTCCGCCATAACTGCCAAACCGAATACAGCCATGAGCAAAAAGACCAGATCGCCCGAGACGATCCCCAAGACCACAACAGAGGCATGACCAAAACCAGACGACAAGGCACGCGCAACCGTAGCAAACACGCCAGGTCCTGGCATAGCAGCCAGTAACAACATAGTTCCTGCGAGGGCTAATAAAGATAACAAGGTCATACAGCTCAACTCCTGAAACCTCATTCAAAACAGCGAAAAACCGTTCTGACGAGATAGACAACTTTTATTGATCAAGAATTGTACTATAGCGTCCTGAGCTTTTCAGCTTTTTCATGCCTCTGGAAAACGCCGCATCAAACTCTTGACTCCTTGGCCTTTTCCGGCTGAAGAACATAAACATATCCGCTTCACGCAGCGGCTTACTGTGATGCGTAATCATTCGGACTTTAGCTTCCGGAAACATTTTCTGAATCATGTAGTAGCCGACTATTTGACCACCAGGCACAGCATCTATCCGACCAGCCATCAGTTTTCGGTAATTCTGTGCTTCGTTTGATACAGCCTCTACCGTAATACCGTGATTAGCCAATTGAACAACATGGCTATAGCCAATCACGCCACCAATTACATAGTTTTTAAGATCGGAGAACTCCTTCCAATCAAAAGGGCGATTAACGTGATAAAAGAACACTTCTTTATCCCTGAATAAACGCTCCTTTGAAATAATAAAGTAATCATTGTCGCCACGATCCGGGTTTACGAACCAAGGAAAGGTTCCGTCACTCTGACCGTTCTTAATGCGCTCATAGCTTCGTTTCCAGGGGTAGTAATTATATTCAACGTCAAACCCTTCCAGAGCAAAAGCCTCCCTGACGAGGGTCTCTGCGATTTTTCCATCAGGGTCTTTTTCAGAGGTAAAAGGAGCCCACTCACCAATGTCTAAATACACAGTATCGGCGTGAACAAGACCGATGCTCCCGAAGAAAGACAGGAGCAGCGCGATCAAGGGAAAAGATAACAATGCCTGCATGAATACAACCTATTTAATTTAAGGCAATAAACACTATAGACAGATTAGCGAGCCTATATTGATTTAATATACGCATCAGGTTTTAAATCGGCTCACAAGCGCTGTAAGTTCTTGAGAAAGCTGACTCAGGGTTTGTGAGTTCGTATGAGACTGCACCGAGGCTTCATTGGCTTTCTGAGCCTCATTATGGACATCGGTAATATTCATGTTGATGTCTTCAGCCACCGAGTGCTGTTCCTCCGCTGCCGCCGCAATCTGAGTAGCCATATCACCAATATTGGTCACTGAACGCTGGATAGATTCGAACACCGCCTTGGTTTTCTCTGTCGTCTCTACCGTCTGCTTAGAATGCTCCAGACTGCTGGACAATTTTTCAGACACCACATTAGTGCGCTTATTCAGGGACGAAATCAGATTATCAATTTCCTCGGTGGATTCGGCCGTTTTCTGCGCCAAAGTACGCACTTCGTCCGCCACCACAGCGAAACCACGACCCTGCTCTCCGGCACGAGCCGCTTCAATGGCCGCATTTAACGCGAGCAAATTGGTTTGTTCAGCAATGCCACGAATGGTATCCAGAATCGAAGTAATGTTATTGGCTTCTTGGGCCAGCTCCGACATCGCATTATTTGAGTCAACAATAATGTCTTCGAGAATATTCACCGATTCGGAGGTTTCCTGAATGAACTGACGCCCCTGGCTGGCTTGTTGCTGACTCTCATCGGCAGACGATGCCGTCTGACTGCAGTTCTGAGCCACTTCATTTGAGGTCGCGACCATTTCATGGAACGCGGTAGACACTTGTTCAATCGAACGGGATTGCTGATCAGAAATCTCACGAACCTGCTCAGACACCCGACGCGCACCATCCGCCTCTTCCCCAACCTGACTGGCGTTGGATTTGATCTCTGAAATTAGCGTATGAACCATATCCACAAAGGTATTAAAGGCATCCGCCATTACTCCGGATTCGTCATTGGATTTCACTGTTAGGCGACGGGTTAAGTCCCCTTCTCCACTGGCAATCTCTTGTAAGCCCTGAGTGATTACCTGCATCGGTTTGGTAATGACACTGGATAACCAAAGACCAATAGCAGCGAACACCACAATCAACGAGATACTGACCAAGCTGATGGTCATGGCTAATTTATTGGCGGCCTCAAAGACCTCGGACTCTGGAATAAGCCCGATAAACTTCCATCCAAGAGAAGGTGATTCATAGATACTGGCAAACCAAGGCTTACCATCCAACTCAACTTGAACCATACCTTTTGCGGAAGCTAATTCCTGATATACATTCCCTAACTCGTTTAACTTTTTGAAGTTATGGTCCAGATTGGATGGATCGGCCAAAACCACGCCGGTGTCTTCAATCAGCATCAAATAGCCTTGCTCACCGAACTTCACTTGCTGAACCATTGTGGTTAGTTTAGCCAACGTCACATCAACACCCACCACACCTTTTAGGCCATCTTTGGCCTGAAATACTTTCAAATAATCTAATAATGGGGTGCCCGTTGTAACATCGGCGTAGGCAGGCGCACGAACCGCCTCAGATGCATTACCAATCGATGAGGTATACCAAGGGCGTTTTCTTGGATCATAGTTAGCAACGTTGTTGCCTTTGGGCCACTGGATGTAACCACCGTTGCTCATTCCCAGATACACAAACGCCAGATCAGGACGAGATTCACCAAATTCTTTCAACAGCTGGAAAGCTTTTGCCTCCACCTCGCTGTTTTGCTCAGGTGTCATAGGTTCAGACGGTTTATCCATATAGGTCATGACGGAACTGTCGAGATTCTGGATAATCTCTGTCGAAGCCAGGTAGACGGCATCTTCCGCTAATCCATTGAGATACAAAGAAAACGCCGTATCGATTTGCCGTATTTCATTTGTACTTTGCTTTTCAAAAGACGTAATCGCGCTATCCCGGACTGTCATTAACGACATGATTGCTACGATTAGCACAGGTAAAATCACACCGGCTAATAACGTCACCACAAACTTAATTCGAATGCTCACCTACTTCCATCCCCTCAGGTTTCCAGTCCATACAACCGTTTATCCAAACAGCATCAATGAACACTTTTTATACAGCCATACAAATCATAAATTGTCTCAAAGAATACTTTTAAGCACTGATTTCACGGCTTTTTTATTAACTATAGTATCGGCAAGAGGAAGAGCCACTTTATAAACATCTGTATAATTATCAACCAAACTAAATAGTAGTCAATCGTAGAGAAGCCCTGCTAGAAAAGACAAAATAGCGAATGAAGGCACACAAGCCAGAAAACATACTCCCGGTTCGTGTGCCTGTTTGCTGTTGCCTGGTTAGTTATTCCCAGCGTGGTTAATTGTTCGTTGCTTGTTAATTATTCAAAGTGTCATAAACCAGCGATGACACAGAACGGTCGGCCGAGTCAGAAACAAAACGGAAATTGCCTGTTTCGCGCCAGAACTGCCACCAGGGCACTGATTTGTACTCAGCCTCAAAGTCCACACGAAGGCCAACATCAAATCCGTTGTAAACATACGTCACCGGCCCGGTGGCTTCGTCACGAATCACCTGACCATGATCGGCCTTATTCGACATCAATACCGGGTAATGGTTATACAACAGCCCGTCAGGTCCATTCACCGACGTCAGCTTTCCAGTGAAAGACACACTGTTTGCACAACTCTCAATGGCTTCCGGAGCCGAAGCACCACAAGAAGAGTGAGCAGGAACCGTGGCATCGTCTGATCCTAAAATCAGCGGTTTGATTAATACATTGCCGCCATTCCCGGCGAATCTCAGATGAGGAATGTCATTAGGTGTCATCGCCAAGGTTCTTGCCTTGGAGACGTTCAGATCCTGAACCACGCCCAAATCACTGATATCCGCTTGGCTCAGATCCAAACCAAACGCACCACCGACGGCTTGCTTGATCCAATCAGGAATACTGGCATTACTGGCGATGTTCACAGCCAAAGAGGCCAGCTCTGTACCACCACCCGCACCGGCGAAATCAAGTACAGCAATGATATCCAAAGGCTCAAGCCCGGCGTTCATCAACCAGGTTTCCTGATTTTCAAGGAAGTAACGAGTCACCAAGTCCCCGGTACTGTGCGTCACCAAAACACAGCCATCGACACATGTCCCCTGCATGGAAAGCTGCTTCGCCTGCTCAAACACCTGTTCTGAAATGCGACCTTCCACTCGTTCGGCACTGCTCCAGCCCAAGCGACCTTCGGCACGATCCTGCCAAAACTGCGGAATCAACTGGCGGTCATAGACCTCCTGATCCGATGGTTTTTCTTTTAAATCTGAAAACTGAAAGCCATGAACCAGAATAACATTATGGCCTGCCACTTGTGCTTGGGCGATGTTTGGAGTCCCCGTTGCAGCCAGTACAGACGCGGCCGCAAACCCCAGTAGTTTTACTTTGTTTAACCTTTTCATAGATCATCCTATCGTTATTGTTATCTTCGATGAATCCGTGTCTCGCCAACATTTATAGAAGTTGTGAAGACTATAGAGGTTGAGAAGACATTTTTTGTAAAAACTCTAAGCGTTTCTTATTTAAACTGTTTTGATATTCCTCCCTGCTGTATGAATCCAAATCAAAGCCGGATACCGGATACTGTTCGGCTGATGCTCGTCCATAAGCCGACGATTCTCCCGCCGCTTCCGGTGCCTTTATGACACTAAAATCAGAAAGCCAATACGGGCCTGCACTGCCCGACTGTCGTAGCGTTGCCGCATGAACTTTTAAGGTTCCTTCATTGCGTAATGATGAAAGCTTGAACGATGAATTGAGATGACTGATGGGATCACCACTGGCCTGATCAAACAGGTTGGCCCGAATGCGATACAGACCAGCTTCCTCTACATCAAAACTCAGCGGGATCACAAGATCCGCGCCGTCGATGTAGGCGTCACCGACCTCCGTTAATTCCGCCACACTGTCGGACAGAGCGAACGTAGCAACCAACTCACTGGTGCCGCTTTGCTCAAGATTCACCAAAGCACGCACGAGAATTTCCCCATCATCCAACGACGCTAACTTCGTGCTGGAAATAACGCCCTCATAGAGCACGCCTTCCTCCACCGATTCACCCCGACGGAGTTCAGACTGCAACTGCACATTGTTGGGTGAATGAGTATGCGCCAAGGCCACCTTTACCGAAGACACCGTTAACGAAGACATCTTTGCCGAGGATATATTGGCACTCTCGCCATAGACGCGCACCTGCACAGTCAGCCCATCATCACGGGTAATCTGAAAGTGAGGCAAAATGATCTCGGCACTGACATCCTCAGCAGTGTCTAAGGATATTTTTTGCGGAACAAAGGGAAGCGGATTGAGCTGAGCCCAATCCGTCATTTTCAGCGGTTTGGAATACGCAGGAAACTGCACATCCAATGCATACTGCTGGGCCACTTTCTTAAACTGATGACGCATTCCCTCATCCATAAACTCAGCAAGCGGCGTTTGTTCTGATATTTCAGGCAAAAGCAGTTGTTGGCTGGGAATCCTTTCAACAGCTAATGCCGGTACTTGAACATCGCTGGAGACAAAAGAATCACGGTACGAGGCCGACGGATTGAAAGACAGGAAGTGATATACCCCAGCCACGCCCAACACAATAGCGCCTATCCAACCCAGTGTTTTCCTGATCATAACCGCCCCCAGATGTAATATTGTTAGACAAAAGCTACTAAGAGCCTTCCTATGTTAAAAGGTTAAAAACGGTCAAAAGAGGTAAAAACAGGTAGAAATAGTTTTACGGTGCTCTTGATACGCAGAACGATGCGCTCGATACGCACAGCGATTCCCTCATTACCCTCAACGATTCCCACACTTGAAGGTTGATATTGTTTGATCCTTCGATATCCTTAGCCGAACGTTTAAATCCCCAATACTTTCACATCAAAAGACCTCTGTTCATGGCAAATGTAACGCCTTTTAATCAAACCGTTTTGCACTGGTTCGATCAGTACGGCCGCAAAGATTTACCCTGGCAAAACCCGATTACGCCATATCGCGTGTGGGTGTCAGAAATCATGCTTCAACAAACCCAGGTAAAGACCGTCATTCCCTATTTCCAACGCTTCATGAAAACCTTTCCTACGGTTATTGATCTGGCTAATGCCTCTCAAGATCAGGTGCTAAACCTATGGACGGGGTTAGGCTATTACGCACGAGCCAGAAATCTTCACAAAGCGGCTCAAATGGTTGCCGAACAATATCAGGGTGAATTCCCGACCTCAGTGGATGGCTTAGTCGAACTTCCCGGCATTGGCCGCTCAACCGCAGGAGCTATTGCGTCAATATCAATGGGCATTTCGGCACCGATCATGGACGGCAATGTGAAACGTGTATTGACCCGATTTCATGCCATTGAAGGCTGGCCAGGCACTAGTAAAGTGGAAAAAGATCTTTGGCGCATCGCAGAAGCCAATACACCCCCAGAGCGCACCGGCCATTACACTCAAGCCATGATGGATCTCGGAGCGACTCTATGTACCCGCTCCAAGCCTGCCTGTGGTGTTTGCCCGTTACAACCTGAATGCAAAGCCTATGAACTGGGCACACCGACCGCCTTTCCTCATTCAAAACCAAAGAAAGAAAAGCCGGTGAAGAGCGCACGATTCTTGATGATCCTTAACGATCAAAATGAACTGCTTTTACAGCAACGACCTGACAGCGGTATTTGGGGCGGCCTGTATTGCGTTCCGGAACATCAACCGGACACCAAACAGTACAACCTGCCTGATCACATTGAGAAAGAAGAATGGCCGGCGTTTCGCCATACTTTCAGCCATTATCATCTCGACATTACGCCAGTGCTGTGTGAGCTCACTGAAAACGGGCCAGAAGCGAAAGATTCAGCCCCAAACACCTCGAAGATAATGGAACCTCAAGGGCGCCTTTGGTATAACATGCAGCAAGAATTAACGGTGGGAACCGCCGCGCCAATGGTGACCCTGATAGAAACCTTGAAACGCCACCTGGCAGGCTAACGTCCCTAGAGATATACAGCAGAGAGAAACCAACATGTCACGACTTGTACTGTGCAGAAAATACAAAAAAGAACTTCCGGGTCTGATCGTTCCGCCAATGCCAGGAGCAAAAGGCCAGGAAATCTTTGAAACCGTCTCTCAAAAAGCCTGGCAAGAATGGCAAAGCCACCAAACCATGCTGATTAATGAAAAACACCTGAACTTGCTTAACCCTGAACACCGTAAATTCGTTCAGGAAGAAATGGACAAATTCCTCGACAATGCCGACTTCGAGCAAGTCGAAGGTTTTGTTCCTGTGAAAGACGCTGGCGATGTACAAACCGTCGATGCCAGCAAGACCGAAGACAAAAACGACTAAGCATTTAACAGAGCGATTAGGATTTAACCAGAACTGCTTACACTTTGATCAGATTGACATTTTTTCGTCAAAAAACTGAAAAAAGTACTTGATAGCAGTTGACACAAATCCGAAATCCCTGTTTAATTCGCACCACTTAGCCCAGATAGCTCAGTCGGTAGAGCAGAGGATTGAAAATCCTCGTGTCGGTGGTTCGATTCCGCCTCTGGGCACCACTTTATTTCTAAATAAAGAGTTGAAGCCTCGTCGATAGAACGGGGCTTTTTCAATTAAAGTCATCATGACTTACCTATGCCCAGATAGCTCAGTCGGTAGAGCAGAGGATTGAAAATCCTCGTGTCGGTGGTTCGATTCCGCCTCTGGGCACCATCTCCTTACTTAAACTTGAAAATCCTTTCCTTTAATAAGTTCTACAAAGCGCTCACTTCGTGGCGAGTCCAACTCGGCTCTGGACAACATTTACTTCTCTGATTTCAAAATTATCATAAACAAATTCTTTGTTTTCTATAGACTGTCATTAATCTTATTATCTTTCGGACCTCATAGAGAATGGAATTCAAGAAACTAAAAACAACAAAAGTTCTAAAATCCAAACTAAAAATAAGAGACATTGCTGAATACACTGATTATCTTGAGGAAGTACACACTTTATTTGGTAACGATCTTCCTTGGTTTAGAGGCCAATCAAACATCAGTTATAAATTGATACCTTCGATTACTAGAAGCACCTCTTGGAAATACAGCCCTGACGATGAATACGAACTAATCTCTGACTTCATTCATAAAGGAAGACTTTTACTGCCCCAAATTGCAAGAATTACTAATCACTGGGAGTGGATGCAATTAGGTCAGCACTATGGTTTACCAACCAGGCTATTAGACTGGACTGAAAGTGCTCTGGTAGCTTTATTTTTTGCTATTGAATCTGAAGCTGAGAGTCCTTGTGTATGGTGCTTAAACCCCCATATGCTAAATGAACTAAGCACTAATCATAGACTGATTTTTTTTACTGACAGCCTAACTCGAGAACCCTTAGATGAAGAAAATATACTTAAATATGAAATGGCATCAAAAAATCTACCTGATTATCCACTAGCATTTCTACCGAATAGATTTGACCGTCGCATGTTCAATCAAAAAGCATGCTTTACAGCTCACGGAAGAAAAAAATGTGGTTTTGAAGAGCTACAGAAATCATCAGAATCCCCATTTCTAATCAGGCTTGACATTGAACCAAATAATATTGAGTACATAAGATTTCAGATGAGGACCCTAGGTATATCAACTGTCGATATTTATCCTGATTTAGACGGATTAAGTAAAGATATTAAGGTATTCAAAAACATGATGTCGCAGTAAACGGCCATCAATCTTCAATCCGCGCACCAAAACAAATCCTAAACATATTTATTTAAAAGTATCACTTATCAATACCCCAAGAATCACTCATTTCAACTTGGTTTGTTTTCATTGAGCGCCTGATTTCTTAGCTCTAAATTCCACTCTGATTGTTACGAATTAACAAACGGAGTGCGCTATGAACACGGTAAAGATAGCAACCAGATATCTCAAAACATCGATCATTACGATACTGGGTATTTCCCTAACCCAGCTTGCAAGTGCTGCGGGTCTGATGACCCCGATGAACAGCAGCCTTCCTGAATTAGAAATCAAACAGCACCATGTTGAGGTTACGGTAGAAGATGGTTATGCCATCACCAGCGTGACTCAGGTGTTTTACAATCCAAACGATACGTCCCTTGAGGCGCTTTATTCATTTCCTGTCCCGGAAAAAGCGGCTGTTGGCGAGTTCACTTATTGGATTGACGGACAACCCGTCACAGGCGAAGTGTTAGAGAAAGAAGAAGCCAGAAACATTTACGAACAGGAGAAAGCTCAAGGGCGAGAAACCGCACTGACAGAGAAAGATGACCACAAAACATTCTACAGCAGTGTTTACCCTGTTCTGCCGAAACAGGATGTAAAAATCCGTCTGGTGTATATCCAGGCAGTTCATACGGATCACGGCATTGGTCAGTATGTATACCCGCTTGAGGATGGTGGAGTTGATGAAGAGAAGCTTGCCTTCTGGTCCTATAACGACAAGGTAACCGAAGCCTTCAGCTTCAACATGAAAATCCGCTCGTCCTATCCGATTGAAGACGTTCGCCTGCCAAAGCACCCGCAAGCCATTGCCAGCTCAACGTCGAATCAGGAATGGTCGATCTCTATGCAGAACAGTCAGGCAAGCAACCTGGTAGACAGTGAAGCAAATACCCAGGAAATATTGGAAGGTGCGTCGACCTTACCATCGACCACACCATCAGGCACACAAAACATTGTTCAGACACTCGATCAGGACATCGTTGTGTACTGGCGTCACCAAAAGGGTCTGCCTGGTGCAGTAGATATGGTGGCACACAAAGAGCCGAATCAATCCCGAGGCACCTTCATGATGACCATCACACCGGGCGATGACTTGAAGCAGATTAATGAAGGGCGTGATTGGATCTTCGTATTGGATTTCTCTGGGTCGATGCAAGGTAAGTATCAAAGCCTGATCGAAGGGGTGAACAGAGGGCTTGGTCAACTAAATCCCAATGACCGCTTCCGCATTATTTTGTTTAACGACAGCGCCAACGAGATCACCCGTGGCTACACACTGGCAACGCCTGAAAACGTCACTAGTTACACCCAACAACTGGAAAACACATCACCTACAGGAGGTACAAATCTCTATCGCGGATTAGAAGAAGGCATTGATGATCTGGACGCTGACCGTTCCAGTGCAGTAATTCTGGTTACCGACGGCGTTGCCAATGTCGGTACCACCGAGAAAAAAGCCTTCCTGAAATTATTGGAAAGATACGACGTTCGCTTGTTTACCTTCGTCATGGGCAACAGCGCGAATAGACCGCTATTGAACAGCATGGCAAAAATTTCCAATGGGTTTGCGATGAGCGTTTCCAACAGTGATGACATCGTAGGAAAAATGATGCTCGCCACCAGCAAACTGACTCATGAAGCCTTCCATGATATGGAAATCGAAATTGACGGAATCAAGGTAAAAGATCTGACACCGGAGAAAATCGGTTCTGTCTACCGTGGTCAACAGCTGATCCTATTTGGTCACTATTGGGGATCAGGCAAAGCCAACGTCACTATTAAAGGCAAAGTCTCTGGTGAACAGAAGATCTATAAAACGTCGTTCGAGTTCCCTGCACAAAGCCAATTGAATCCAGAGATCGAGCGTCTGTGGGCCTTCGCAACCATCGAAGACCTTCAGAATCAAATAGACTACCTGGGTTATGAAGACGATTTTAAAGACGCCATCACCGACCTCGCAAAAGAATACGGTTTAGTGACCAACTACACCTCAATGATTGTGGTGCGAGAAGAAGTATTTAAACAGCTGAACATTGCACGCAACAACGACAAGCGCGTTAAAACCGAGCAAGCCGCGCGACAACAACGTGCCACTCAGGGCGTTCGAGACAACCGAAAAGATGCACAACAACCAGCGTTCAATACACATCGCTCATATCCGAGCGGTGGCTCTGGCGGCGGATCAAGCGACATCTGGTTTGTGCTATTGCTGTTGCCAGTGTTGTTAAGCTCACTTAGAAAGACGAAAAACAACAATGCCTGATAAAACCAGCAATAAAGTATCCCGAGCCACCTAGCTCGGGATATTGCCATAGAGATCCAGTGACACAATTAATTTGAAGAGACGCTATTAATTTGAAGAGACGCTATTAATTTGAAGAGACGCTATTAATTTGTAGTGAAACAACAAGCGATGAAACTTTTACTTCCTATACTGACTTTTCTAACACTTACGACTTCTGTTTATGCCAGCCGAACAGGTGTTGCCATGCCGTCAATCCAAGCGCAGCAAGAAATGCAAAATCACCGAAATACCACAACCAGCCTGACAACTCGTAAAAACGAGTGCGTAATACTGCTTCACGGACTGGCGAAAACAAAGCGATCCATGTCCAAACTGAATCGCGCACTGAAAGAAGCCGGATACACCACAGTTAATCATGACTATCCATCGAGATCCGGTTCAATCCCTCATTTAGCAGAAACGCATATCAACCAGGCACTGACTCAATGCCCGGATACCGCCACAATTCACTTTGTGACACATTCGCTGGGAGGAATATTGGTAAGACAGTATCTGCAAAACCATTCGATCAAAAACCTCGGACGAGTAGTGATGCTTGGGCCACCCAATCAAGGGAGCGAGGTTGTGGATAAGTTGCACGGCCTACCCGGTTTTGAGTTAATCGGTGGCCCCTCTTCTCTCGAATTAGGCACAAAAGAAAACAGCATTCCCAGACAACTGGGCCCTGCAAATTTTGAATTAGGCATCATCGCGGGGTCACGGAGCATCAATCTCATCCTCTCGACTCTGCTGCCAGGACAAGATGACGGAAAAGTGTCCGTTTCCAATACCAAAGTAGAAGGCATGAAACAGCACATCGTGCTGCCGGTGACTCATCCATTCATGATGAAAAATGCCAACGTCATTGCTCAGGTGAAAAGTTTTTTAGCGCAAGGCGAGTTTCAATCAGGCGTTCACTAGAGTGCCGATCAGCAGCACTCTAAAACTTACGTTCGTCTTTTACCCGGCGTTTGGATTCGAAGACTTTCGGCTCCCACAAACGCATTCCGGTAATGACACTGGTGCCAAAGCGTTCTTCCACCGGGAGTTTTTCGTCCTGCAGATGTAGGCTGTGAAACAGTTCAGCCAACTGCTCAAGCTTGCGTTGGAATGCCTCATTGGAAGCTCTCGACAACATCCCCACCAACACCTGACGTTTCTCCCCAGGATCATTGAAGCGATGACTGAAGAATTCCATCACCAACTTTTCTTCAAAGAAACGTTGAATGGGCCCGTTTTTTTGCCAGCTAAAATTTCTGTCCACCAAGAGTTTTATACGATTGCCCGGTAACAGTTCGATGAGCTTCAATCGATCCAGTTTTGCCAAATACTGCACTAACTCGGTTTCACTGAATTCATAGACTCTCAGAATGTCTTCAAAGCTCCAACGGTTTAGAGCGCTGTTCGCCACAATCAGCAAAGAGATGTCGTTCACAATTTCTTTTTCCTGCTCGATCGTTAAAGAACGAATCGCGCTGGATTGGCGGCTAACATCCACCAAATCACTGAACTCCATTCCTATCAGCTCACAGATCTGGTCTAGCCGCTTCAACGAAAAGTTCTCTTCCGCAAATAACCTTTTAACGCTGGCCTCACTCAAATCCAGAGCATTGGCGACATCTACGTATTTAAAGCCTCGGGATTTCAGACTGGTTTTTAGGGCTTTAACGAGAGAGGAACTGCGTGACATGTAAATTCAATCCTTTGATATTTAAATAATCATTCTGTGTTACTGACAGCAAGCCACCATTAGTAAACGAAAGTAGGTCATCACTTCAAGGGAAAATAAATATCCGTCAGCAAATCACACTCATCCACTTCATGAATAAAGTTCAAGTAATGAAAAAAGCACGGATAGTCTCGAACTTCTTCGCCTGAATCAGGTAGCCATTGCCGATACACATAATAAATACTCTGCTCTAGGGTATCATGACTGCCTTTATGCCTAACCACAGCACAACGGCCACCTGGAATAACACCTGTTTTCACACCATATTCATTGGGTGGAACGTCCTCCCGGATCGAGCCACAGACATCCCACCGGAAGTGTTCAGGCTCAGTGGTGTTCGGATCACTGTAGGGGATGCCGAAGGTTTTACTGCTCTTTACCGGCGATAACCCGGTTTCTTTCCGCCACAGGATAAACCTTCCTGCGGTTTCAAGTACCCTGTCCGGTGAGCCATGATGCTCTAACAAGGCCACCTTAGTCGTTTCAAAATCAACAACTTTTACATCCAACTGTTTGGTTAGGTCCATTTGTTTGTTTACGTCCATCTGGACAGCTCCTTCAATCTGAGTTTGGTATTCAAACCGCTTATGCCACTCAGGCCATTGCGGTTTCGCTCTGAACTCAGAAGGCGACTGATCAAAGGTTCGCTTAAACGCTCTGGCAAATGCTTCAGGGCTTTCAAACCCCGCTTCAAAGGCAATGTCTATGATGCGAATGTCTTTCTCAAAGGCCAAACGAAACGAGGCACGTTTCAATCTGGCCAACTGCAGAAAGTTGATCACGCTCATCCCTATATGGGCTTTAAACAACCGATGAAAGTGGTACTTAGACAACGCAGCAACATCACTCAATGTCTCAAGTGTCAGAGTGTCATTGAGGTGCCGGTTCACATAATCACACACCCGCGACATCCGCTCATCATAAGCAATCAGCTTATCTTTCATGTTCATCCTTCCAGGTCAGATACCGTCTCATCATGCCTTTCAAACGGCACTAAAATCCTGATCGAAATTGCTCTGTTTGCTTAAAATACTGCCATAAAAAACCCCGTCCGAAGACAGGGTTTTCATAAAATACACTCTGGTTCTATTAGATATTTGCGATCGCCAACACAGCCAAATACCCCGCCGTATAGGCCACCAGCAACCAATGGAAGAACTTCAGATAGGTAATAAAAGTCAATTCCGTCAGCTTGCTTAACGCAATCACACCGGCCGCAGAACCGATGATCAACAGCGAACCACCCACGCCCACAGCGTAAGTCAGCCCCAACCAATCGGCCGTATCCATCTCAATACCAGACTTCAAAATCGCAGCTGTTAGCGGCACGTTATCAACCAATGCTGACAAGATCCCAACAAAGTAGTTCGCCACATAGACAGGCATCACTTGATACAACTGAGGTAGGAAATCCAACACTGATAGCTCTTTGAGCATACCTACTAGCAGCAATACACCGAGGAAGAACAATAGGGTATCGAACTCCACTTCACGCACATATTCCAATACGTTTGGCTTGGTTTCACTCTTGTAGATGATTCTGTGCGTTATGAACATTACCGACAAACCAAACAGGAAGGTCAAAACAGGAGGCACAGAGAAAGCGACACTCATACCTAGCGTACCCACAATCGTTAGCAGGAATAACAAGGCAATCAACTTATCAGCAAAGGCAATCGGACGTCTGAACTTAGGTAAAGTCACCTCATCTTTGATACCGCGCATCAGGAACAACGCCAGCGTCATCACACCAAACACAGCAGGAGCGATCAATAAGAAAAGATCGGTGATGGAGACCTTATCCGCCAGGAAGATCATCAAGGTAGTTACGTCACCCGTGATCAAAGAAACACCGCCAGAGTTCACCGCAAACACAATCAAAGCCGCAAACTTGAGCGTTTGTTTGGGCTCCAGTTTTAACGAGGCCAGCAAGGAAAGCATAATCAAAGAGGCGGTAATATTGTCGGCCAGAGAAGAGAACAACAGCCCCAACAGAGCAATCATGATCATCAACGACCTTAACTTGATCTTACTCGGCAACAATCGATAGACCAGCTGTGTAATCAATCCCTGTTGGTTGAGATAGGCCACAAAAGTCATTGCTGCCATTAAGAACAACCAAAGCGTTGCAATCTCAAGAAGGTTTTCATTTAAGCCTTCTTTAACATGCTCTACATTTCCCCCCTCGGGAAACATGAACGCCAAGATCCAAACCAACGATCCTATAAAAAGCGTTGATTTAGCCTTATTCAAATGAATAACATCTTCGATAACAATTAAGACAAACGCTAACGCGATTAAACTCAATATCAGCACATGCATCTTAAAATCCTGCCCCACCTAACAATTTTTTGGCCGGATTATGCGCCTCTGATTTCTCAAAATAAACGGATATTTTTAGCATCCGATGAAGTCACAGAGATAAGTGCGCCAACGAAACAGTAAAAGGATGCCGTGCCAATGACATGTCGATTTTGGATTACCAGATTCCCCCTGATACTCCGTACCGTCTTAATAGCCTGCTCTGCCATACTGGTGGCCTGCTCAGATTCCAGGTTAGAGCCAATCTCCAGACATGATGTCATTCTGGCCTTTGGTGACAGCCTCACCGAAGGCGTAGGGACCGACAAGGCGACTGCCTATCCCGCAGTGTTAGAAGAATTAACTGGGCAAGGCGTAATAAATGCTGGAATCTCAGGAGAGACCACCACTGAGGGTCTTGAGCGATTTGAACAGACCTTAATCGACTATCAAGCCAGTCTGGTGATTTTATTAGAAGGAGGTAACGACATTTTACGAAACCTACCTGCCAGCCAAACCAAAGATAACCTTGCCCGGATGATCAAAATTGCACATCAACATGACGCTCAAGTGCTACTCGTCGCCGTGCCTCAAAAAAAGCTGTTTTCAGATGCCGCGCCTTTCTATCTCGAATTGGCAGAAGAATACCAAGTGCCTTTGGAAAAGAGCTTACTTGCAGATTTACTGCGTAGCCCGAAATATAAATCTGACCCGATTCATTTGAACACCGCAGGCTACCGAAAATTGGCGGAAGGGCTGTATCAGAGATTAATCGATGAAGGGGCAATCGACAGATAAGCATCGATAATAGCCTGCGCTTCCGGGTTACGTCTGACGACCTGACGATAATGTTTGATGGTTTGTTTAAGGTAGCGAAGATGCGCGGGCCTGGAAAAATCCCACATCTCGTCACCAGTTGAAGCCACAGGTTGAGAGGCATTAAACGAGACGTTCAATAGCTCGTACATGCGACCTTTATCTTCTACCAGGACTTCTGTTTCTAAACCAAGCCCCTGCTCTGCCAGGAAAGTACGAACACGATAGTGATGATAAACCGGGCACAATAGAAAACTGATGCGTGACAAACGTTGAGAGTGCCCAGTGTGTCCAATCGACTTTAACAACCCCTGAATAATGTCAATCATCAAATCGCCGCCAATCCCGGCGATGATGATCAAGTGCCGGTCTTCTGGGGGAAACGTCAACAGATTCAGTTGTGCCACATCCTGACAATGTACTTGCCAGTAATCTTGATGATCTTGCATCTGGGCAATCAAGCGGGCTTCTAACTGCGCCATTAACTCAGGCACCACATCCACAAAATGAATCACGGGTCTGTTTTGCGACACGCCATTCAAGGCAGAATCAGATAGTAGAGCTTGCCCTAACAAGCCATGATCACAACAAGTATCCCAGATATGATCAAAACCCGGTCCACCACTCGTTTCTACAAGATTCACCAAAGTTTGTAGACGTGCACTGAGTTTCATTGCCAGAATTCCAAAAACAGAACTAAAAACCCGCTATCCTACCCCAATAAATTGCCGACGGCCTTAAAAACTAATCAACGTTAAATACCTTTCAACTGTAAATATCACTCGACTGTCACCCGAGAAATCCTTAAAGTACGCAGCTCATTTTTTGTCCATCTCAATTCAGGATTCCTCTCGTGCTTTCGACAGCAAATATCACTATGCAATTTGGCTCCAAGCCGCTCTTTGAAAACATCTCTGTAAAATTTGGCGAAGGCAATCGCTACGGTCTGATCGGAGCCAATGGCTGCGGTAAGTCTACCTTCATGAAAATCCTGGACGGTTCACTGGTACCTACTTCTGGCACAGTGTCACTAACGCCTAACGAGCGCATTGGTAAACTGAATCAGGATCAGTTTGCGTTTGAAGAATACAGCGTGATCGACACCGTAATCATGGGCCACGCAGAACTGTGGGAAGTCAAAAAAGAACGCGACCGCATCTATTCATTACCAGAAATGTCGGAAGAAGACGGCATGAAAGTAGCCGATCTGGAAACCCAGTTCGCAGAAATGGACGGTTATACGGCCGAATCGCGTGCCGGTGAAATTCTACTGGGTGCCGGCATTGCAGAAGAACTACACTTCGGTCCAATGAGCGAAGTGGCTCCGGGTTGGAAACTTCGTGTGCTTCTTGCTCAGGCGCTTTTCTCTGATCCTGATATTTTGCTGCTGGACGAACCAACGAACAACCTGGACATCCACTCGATCCATTGGTTGGAAAGCGTGCTTAACGAACGTAAAAGCACCATGATCATCATCTCGCACGACCGTCACTTCCTGAACTCCGTATGTACGCACATGGCAGACATCGACTACGGTGAGCTGCGTATCTACCCAGGCAACTACGATGACTTCATGATTGCCTCAACGGCGGTACGTGAACGCTTGCAAGCCGATAACGCCAAGAAGAAAGCACAAATTGCCGAACTTCAACAATTCGTTAGCCGTTTCTCAGCCAACGCATCAAAAGCAAAACAAGCCACTTCTCGTGCTAAACAGATTGATAAGATTAAATTGGATGACATCAAACCATCCAGCCGTGTCAGCCCGTTCATTCGTTTCACGCAAGAGAAAAAGCTGCACCGACAAGCCTTTATCCTTGAAAACATGGGCTTCGGTTACGAAGGCGATCACCTGTTCGATGGTGGCAACCTTATTCTGGAAGCGGGCTCCCGTTTGGCGGTAATTGGTGAAAACGGTGTCGGTAAAACCTCGTTCCTCAAGTGTTTGATGGGTGAGCTGAACGCGACCAATGGCGAAATCAAATGGGCCGAAAATGCCAAGTTAGGTTACTGCCCTCAGGACAGCAGCAGCGACTTTGATTGCGACATGACGTTGTTTGATTGGATGAGCCAATGGCGTCGCCCGGAAGACGATGAG
This sequence comes from Litoribrevibacter albus, assembly GCF_030159995.1. Taxonomy (NCBI): domain Bacteria; kingdom Pseudomonadati; phylum Pseudomonadota; class Gammaproteobacteria; order Oceanospirillales; family Oceanospirillaceae; genus Litoribrevibacter; species Litoribrevibacter albus. The sequence goes on from NZ_BSNM01000027.1 coordinate 139,472, forward strand.
CAATCCATCCGAGGCATTCTTGGCCGCATGCTTTTCTCTTCTCATGACATTGGCAAGAAAGTCAGCGTATGTTCCGGTGGTGAAAAGAACCGTTTGTTATTCGGGAAACTGATCATGAGCAATGCAAACGTATTGATCATGGACGAACCGACCAACCACTTGGACATGGAATCCATCGAAGCGTTGAACCTTGCGTTAGAAATGTTCGAAGGCACACTGATCTTCGTGAGCCATGACCGTGAATTCGTTTCATCGTTGGCAACTCAAGTCATCGAGATCAAGGATCACAAGTTAGTGCACTTCCAAGGCACTTATGACGAGTATCTCGCATCTCAGGATTTGCAAGGGTAAACCTCTTTAACCTCCAAACCCTTTGAAACTGGATAATCACAACTGATTAGTCAGAAAAATCTGAAGCAGCAATATCACTTTTGCTGCTTCAGACAGCTTTATCCGTAAATACTACAGCCAAAAAGTTGTGCAAATAGCCAATAATCATGGCAAATTATCAGCCTTAAAAATTCTCCATAGAAAACGGGTAAAAAATCATGATCAACTGGCAAGTATTGGCGTTTAATCAATTGTCTTTGGAACAGCTGTATCAGATCCTCAAGCTGCGCGTTGATATTTTTGTTGTTGAACAAGACTGCCCTTACCCAGATCTGGATAACCTTGATCAACACTGTCGTCATTTGTTTGCCAGCGAAGGCGATGAAATCCTTGCATATACCCGCCTAATTCCGCCAGGTCTGGAACACAAAGGCAGTGTACTAGATCAACAAGCGGCCATTGGCCGGGTGGTGGTATCAGAAAAAGCCCGAGGCAGAAAACTGGGCTATGAGCTGATGCAACGTTCAATCGATGCCGTTTGGGAAGCCACACCAGCAATTCCTATCAAAATCGGTGCGCAACAGCATCTGGAAAAGTTCTACGGTAGCCTGGGATTCAAAACCATTTCAGAAATGTATCTGGAAGACGGTATTCCACATATTGATATGTTGCTTGATCCTGAGAATAATTAAGAGTTCTTATTCCACTTTCAGGCAATGGACATGCAACTGGCGCCACTTATCACTCAAGCTCAGGCACTGATTGAACAGGCAGACCCTCAGTTCCCTGTGCAAATTTTTCATTGCCGAGAGAAGCAACAGCTGCATAGGGTCCATTTCTTCCAGCCTACGTTAATGCTGGTGCTGCGTGGTACCAAACAAATATCCGGGCCTATTGCGACGGATTGCCCGCAAGGAAACCTGCTGCTTGTGTCGAGTGGCTTTGAATTCCCCTTTGCCAATCTACCAGACGACTTCTACATGGCGCTGGTGATTCCCTTCGTACCAGAAGATTTCCCGCACAGAACCGGAAACGGAAATACCGATAAGATCAAAATCTGCTCAGCACCGGCGTCGATATTGACCTTGATTCAACAACTGATGAGCCTAAGTGGCAGCGGCTTACCGGCCAGTGTATTAGCGTCTCGTCGTCAGGAAATAGCCGCGTTACTGACGCATCTTGAGTTAGATGACACACTCCGTTGTCCCGCAACCCCCACCTGGCGAAACAGGGTTGTAAACCTATTACAAACAGACATTGCCAAAGAATGGAAACTGGACGAGGTGTGCAACGCATTAGCCACCAGTGAATCCAACCTGCGCCGTCGACTTCAACAGGAAGACACAGGGTTTCGTGAAGTACTGGAAGATCTCAGGCTCACCTATGGTTTAGGTTTAATTCAAACCAGCCCTCTACCAATTGGTCAGGTAGCCTTGGAATGCGGCTATCAATCGGCGTCTCGCTTCAGCGAACGCTTCAAGAAACGCTTTCATACAACGCCAAGCGAACTAAGACAGGCGCTGTGATTTTCTTAATGCTTCTGCAATACCCATATCTGCAATCCCCATACCTGCAATACTCGTCTCTTTAATACCCTCAACTTTAATAGCCTTGAGCATCCTTGTGGAGTAGGTATCTATCCGACTCAAAAGCACTGTTGAGGTTATCTGTCTTACCAAAACGTCAATTTGGCCGTTTCAGGCAATTTCTTGAACGTTTGCGGCGAACAAACAATTTTCAGATCGATAGACTCTTTCTTATCGAAACAAATAGATAGAACGCACTCGATAGAAATTAGAGGAGTCTCTCATGAAACCACATCAAACAGTTCTAAGCCTTGCCTTGACCAGCCTCTTTGCAACGGCCTCAGCCCATGCGGATATGACACTAACCAGTTCTGACATTAACGCTGGCGAGAAAATGCCAAAAGCTCAGGAGTTTGCAGGGTTTGGCTGCAGTGGCAGCAATTTGTCGCCGCAACTTAGCTGGGCAAACGCGCCTGCCAACACCAAGAGTTTTGCCATCACAGCCTATGACCCGGATGCCCCAACCGGCAGCGGCTGGTGGCACTGGGTTGTGGCAAACATTCCTGCATCAGTCTCAAGTTTGGAAAGCGGTGCCGGATCAGATAACAGCACTATGCCTGCTGGCAGCCAGACATTCCGCACGGACTATGGCAGTAAAGGTTTTGGCGGTGCCTGTCCGCCGGAGGGGGACAAAGCCCACCGTTACCAATTCAAAGTATTTGCACTGGATGTAGACACATTGGAATTACCAGCGGATGGCAGTGCAGCGTTGGTTGGCTATTACCTGAACGCCCACGCGCTTGAAACCGCCACACTGGAAGCCTTGTATCAGCGTTAATTTCTCAGCCACCATTTCTCTGCCGCTAGCGGCAGAGAATGAGAAAACACTGATCGTCAAAGAAGCAGCCGCTGTCCTCCAGACAGCGGTTACTCAAAAATATCAGGAGACATGGATTGTCAAAACAAGACATATCGATGTTTTCCTACGACTAAACTCTTAACTCCCTATGCCGTCTTCTGATCAGCTGCATCCTCCCGTCTATCAGGGCTTACAAGCACAATAGCCATTGTCTTTTTTTGTGAAAAATATTTAGTACTTTTGTATTTATTTTGTTGTATTTGAAACGACATTCCAATTATGTCTGCTAGCTTGAATCTTAGCCTTGAGACCAGCGCCCAGCTGGCTTAAAGCAGACGACCCCTTTCGAGAAACAACGTTTCACTGGCGCTTTTTTCGTAGTTTATAGAATCAGAACACCCGCTTGGGTAGCAGTTGGTACTTCAGCAGTATTAACGCCAGCAGACGAGAAATTTAACTAAATGGAGATTAGTTCGATGTCTACTGACATACCTTCCGTTACAGAGTCCCAAACGACCGGGAATAACCAAGCCCCGCCCACGCTGAAAACGTCCAATGCAGAGACGTCATTGTCCCAATCACAAAAGTCCGCCGACTCGGTGATGAACATTCAATACGCAACTGCCGTGCGATTTGAAGCACCAGCCGTTCCCACCTTCTCGGTGTTTGGTTCTCTGTTATCGGTGTTAAGCCTCTTGTTAATGACTGTGCTTTCCGTGGCGATGTTCATGCAACTAACTGATACCGGGCTCGCCTATGATTTAATCCCGCTGGCCATTTTTAAAGACCTTCCAACAGGCGCTCAGGCAAGCTGGACTTGGATTCCATTTTTATTCACCATTTTTGGTGCGGGCTTAGGGTTCCTATACGAAGGATCGTTATTGGTCACTGGTCACCCATTCCAGTTGATGCGCACGAAGTTTGGTCAGTTCATCCAGAGTGTGCGCTTCCTAAACCTCGCGCCAGTGGTTGCGTCACTGTTCTTCTTCACCTGCAGTATGATGATTGCTCAGGTTGAAATGCGAACAGCGCTGCTTTACCTCTCAGGTGCAGCCACCTTTGGCTTAGGCTTCGCATTGTTCTATGGTGGCGCTCAAACAGCTGTCAGCCTCACGTTATTAGCAACCCAAGTGGTGCAAATCCTGATCGTGCTGGGCGCGGCAACTCATCCACCAGGCGGAGAGCTTGTAACTCAACTGCTGATTGGTCAGGCCGCACTGCAATTAACCTCCCTGTTGATTGGTACGTCTAATCCGTATAAGAGCACTGCGTTCCATGTAATCAGTTCAGTTTCCGGTGTGCTTTTGTTTATGGCAATCATGACCTCCGTGCAGGCGGACAGCTCATTCTCTGCTGACAGAGCCATTGCCTTGCCATCAGGCAGCCTACTGCTTTGGGGCTTTATTGTTAGCTGTGCATTAGGTCTGATTGCCGTAGCGGCAGCGTCTCCTAAGACACTAGCATCTTGGCGTTCACAGACCAGCCAATTGATTTGGACACCTCTCTATTTCTTCCTGGTCAGCGCTAAACGTTTCCCTAAACCATTCAACCTAAGTAAGGTCTACGACAACAACCCACCAGAACAGACACCGTTGAAGCCTTACTATCAGGTGCATCCGGAGTTCTTGCTACAAAGCCTGTCAATCCCGGCTGCGGTGAAGCTTGAAAAGAACGTCACTATTTTTAAACAGCTGGTAAATAAGATCGTTGGCATCTTTAAAGTCATTGCCCTGCTGGATCACTTCTTCCCGCAGGCGAAAGTCGAAGTGCCAATCACAGACAAGCCTCGTATGCCGGTTTGGAGTGACGGACACGACTTCTGGCCGGCACTCTTCACCAAGAACATTTTCGGCATGACCATTCCTGGTTACGGCGGTCACATGGAGAAAACTCCGGAACCTGTGATCGAAGCCTATAAAGAAGGTCAATTGCTCGCTTACCTCACAGAGTTTGGCGTGGCAGCAACCTTTGCTAAAGCCTGCCCTGAAAAAGGCACGGGCTATCTTGTTTCCGACTTCACCTTCCTCGAACGATACGAAACCAAGCCAGACTATGAGCCATACGGTGGTAAAGCGTACTTTAAAGTGAATGCCCAAACCCAACGTCTGGAACTGGTCTCGGTGGTTGCGCCACATACGACTCAGGAGATTCCTGCCAATCCCAATGAAGGCACTTTCCGTTACGCAGAAAGTCTGGTTCTGGCCTCCATGTACTATCAGGTGATCAGTGGTAAGCACTTGGCTGAAATCCACATGACCTACAACCTTGTCGAAGTAGCCATGCATAACTCCTTCGATGTCCAAGGCCAATGGAAGCACCCTTTCCGTACCTTCCTATATCTGCACTTCTTCTCTCATGAATTGGCAGAAGAAATCACTACAGAACACTTGGTACAAGAAGGGGCGGTATTCAACCAAATCTTTGCTACCACCCATGACGCATTGATCAATCACCTGAACGACTGCTATTACGACTTCCAATACGGGGAAGACGAGAACTTCGAAGAACGTGCGGCCTTGATGACCATGCCTATTCAGCCAGGGGAAGCACAAGCTAAGATCCTTCCAAATGCCTGTATTAACTGGGAGTTGGAATACGCTGCGATTTGGCACAAGTACACCACAGCGCTCATCGACATCATCTATCCGGATGATCAAGCGGTGCAAAACGACGGCTACTTACAAGATTTCCACAAAGCCCTGTTGGAAGTGCTTGTAAACGGTCTGCCAGAACGCTACCACGGGTTCCAGACCAAAGAAGGTGTCGCGCGCTTTGCCTCTGATACCATCCACCATACGGTAGTTCGTCACCAGGTGTATGGCACTACGGGTGTGAAAGCAGCGCTTGATCCTCGTATTGGTTCACCACAAATTCCAAAAGATCTGGGCACACCCGCCGTTGATGAATGGCGTTCGTTGGCCTACGTTGCATTGGCAACCGGTCGCGCTCGATTCACCTTGTTGATGAATGATTTCACCTACTTATTAGACGGTATTGACGAGAACTACAAACGTGCGATGAAACCTGTATTCGATCAGTTACAGGCGGATTTGAAAACCTTAGAAGAGAAATGGAACAGCACTGAAGACGAGAAGGACTACAACACTAATTACTTCCGGGCTATACCATCTAAGTTACATACTGGTCCGGGCTATTAACGAACAGTAAAACCTAACGTTTCATAACCCACAGAGCTGATCTTGCATCAGCTCTGTTTTTATCTGCGATAGGCTTATTATTCACTCCACACAGCCAGTTCATTGCCGCTGGGCTCTTCAAAATGAAAGCGTCTTCCACCAGGGAAAGAAAAAATCGGTTTTACAATCTTGCCACCCGCGTCTTCCACCGCCGCCAACGTCTCTTCCAGATTCTCACTAAACAAAACAATAAGTGCGCCACCATGTTCAGCCTTGGAGGTTAGCGCCGCTTGATAGAAGCCACCATCCAGACCTTGATCAGAAAAGGCGGCGTATTCCGGACCGTAATCCAGAAACGACCAACCAAAAGCCTTCTCAAAAAAGGCTTTCGTCGCTGTCAAATCCTTTGCTGCGTATTCCACGTAATTGATTTTTCCATGTTCTTTCATTTCAACGCCTTCCCTTCTATAAATGAATCGTCACTAGGTTAGATTAGCCCAGATCACTGTGAATAACTCAACGCCTAGACCATTTATCACCCTGCAATAAATCTACGCATAAAATGCTTGATTTTTACATTAATCCACAAGCAAAAAAGCTGACTTACTGTACTAATTTTGATCTGAACAAAATTCTAGCACTTTCTTCTAAGCCAGTATTTATAAGGGGTTGAGCGACTTACTAGACACTTATTCAATAAGTTATACACAGCAACAGTGGATAACTTTGATGTACATTCGATAACCAATTCACACGAAATGAACCAAAAAATCAAAAGTCAACGCATATTTTTATGATTATTCACATTCGATTTAAGATTACATTCATATTTAGAACAACAATTCAATCTTGTTCCAGATAAACCCACAAAAATCATAACTAATTGATTTTTATAGACTTTATTAAATCAGTACATTTTTGATACGTTTTTTAAATTTCCGCTTAAAACGGGCGTTTGAGCGATTTCCACAGAACTTAATAACAGAGTTATCCACAGAAACTGTGAATAACCCCGATTTTTCATTATTTTGTAAAGAATTAGACTTCATTCTTTAATTTAAATATCACATTACTTTCCAAACTCGTTGCATCTGAAGCGCTTCTTCCACTTCCTTAGCTCGACGCTCAGAGGACATTTGTTCTAATAAAGCCAACGCTGCTTGGTAACTCACAACACTGCCATTGGACGTAATTACATTGCCATCGATCACATAGTTGGTATCGAACTGGACATCCACCTTTGGGTAGGCGCTCTCCAAGTCCGATTCACCACCTGCCCAAGTAGTCGCTTTCTTGCCATCAAGCACGCCGGCTTCAGCCAACACAAAAGCACCAGAGCAGTTACTTGCCATCCAGTCAGCGGTTTTAGAGGTCTTCTGAATGTACTGAATCAAAGCCTGGTTCTCTAGCAAGGAATCCATGTCGTAGCTACTCGGCATCAACAACACATCAACCTTCGGCTGATCCTTCACATGAGCGTCTACTTTTAAGGTAATGCCCTCTTCGGTGGTGATCAGTTCCGATTCCCCAACATTAATTACTAAGGTTTCATAATCAGAGAACCAGCTCTTCTTGCTGGCAATACCGAACACTTCAATCGGTGCCGTCACATCGGAGCTCAACACCCCATCAAATACGATGATGCCAATGCGCTTGTCGTCCGCCATCGCAGGAGTCGACATCACTGCACCGGATACGGCAGCACTGAGTAACACCGCGCCCATTGTTAAACCACGAATTCTACCCGTCATAACAGGTCTCCTATTCAGTAAATGCAATTAAATTAAACGTAAGTAAAAGGTGATACGAATTTTATGCCTAAGAATTAAGTGCTTAAATATCACGAATAGAACTTCACTAATGACACTTTTTCACCAATACTTTCAGCCTGATCAGTAATAATGAGATCAGTAATAATGTGCTCAGTCAGTCCTTCGAAATACGGCATCTATGGATAAGTTAAATCTGTTAAAACTCTTCATCACAGTGGTGGACCGCGGCAGTTTTGCCTCTGCATCTTCAGCGCTGGGGTTATCACCCTCGACAGTGAGTAAGGCCATTGCGCGTCTGGAAAGCGATCTCAAACTCTATTTATTTCATCGCACCACTCGCCAACTGACCTTAACCGAAGCTGGCACAGCCTATCTGGAAACGGTACGAAAGCTCCTGACAGAATTGGAGCAATGCGAGAATCAACTGGTACAAAGCAACGATGCGCCACAAGGCCGTTTAAAAATTAACGCGCCTGTGGCCTATGGTCGACGCTATCTTTTGCCCTTACTAGGCGAGTTTCATCGGCAGTACCCACAGATAACTGTCGACCTGAGTCTCGAAGACGCGTATGTGGATATGATCGAACAAGGCGTCGATATATGCATTCGAAGTGGTTCACTCGATGAATCCTCAATGATTGCCAAACAACTCAGCCCGATGGATTTCATCACCTGCGCATCACCTGACTATCTGGACAATCTAAAAAGCACACTTCCGGTTTCTGAAGACGACTACTACGATCACCCCTGGATTCGTTTTCGCTTTAAACAGACAGGTAAGCTCATGCCGATCCTCGTTAATCAGCCAGAACATGCACTTGCTCGAAGTCCTGGCGAAGATTTCATTGTGGATGACGGCGAGGCGATGGCCCAACTCTGCGCTCAAGGCTTGGGCCTGACACAAATGCCTCATTTCCTGGCACGCGATTGGTTAAATTCGGGGGAGCTGGTGCCCGTCACACCTTTCGTTCGGGGTAAGGGATTTGGGGTATGGATGGTCTACGCCAAACGCCAGTTTCAACCCGCCAAGATACGTGCGTTTTTGAACTTTATGAGCACTCAGATTGAAGCGGGTGGTGAAACGCAGTTTAAGACATGGGCGGAAGATCTTACGCCTTACTCTGCTCACGCTTAAGCCAAATCATATCGTTGAATGACGGGGTAAGCACGGCCCTGCTCCGTCAATTTGCTTTCAAATAAGACAAAAGACGACACAGTCAATGGCATGACCTCTAACGACTGATCAAAGAAAGTAACGATGGACTGATCATCTTCTTGAGTTCTACGCGATTGCCACCTTCCCCGGGCCAGCGTTATGTGAGGGTGATAAGGCCGTGAATCCACCTCCACACCACAGTCTTCAACAATCGGGCAAAGCGCCGTATGCAGTCGTTGAAAAGGCATAATCGGCTCGACACCCGCCCATAAAACAGCCGGTTGAGTCTTACGACCAAACGCACCTAAAGAATGAATACGGACGTCAAACCCGGGGATATCCTGAACCGAGCTATGAGAATTCAATGAGGCCAGAACCCGCTCTTTAGGAACCTCGCCTAGGTAATGTAGGGTGATATGAAACAATTCTGGAGACACAGGTCGAATGTGCCGGGTTTGCGCCGGAGAATATTGACTTAATCGATGTTGAATGTCGGAAGACAACTCAATACCAAGAAACAACACTGACATTCGATCCGCCTTTTTCCATACCGACTAGGGCACCAACATCCACCCACCAGCGATAACCAACACACCACCTAATATCCGACTTAACCACACGCCTTTAGTGATCGCTTTTTCGATCAACACAACAATGGTTAGAATCAGAATCCATTTAAGATTCATCACTCCTGTGACAAACAGCAATGCCATCAAAAACCAACAACAGCCCAAACAATACTGACCGTGTTTAATGCCCAGCTGAAGTGCGCCGCTTATCCCCTCCTTCCAGTGCGTTGAGAGAATGCTCAAGGGCGAGCGACAAAAATTAAGACATCGTAGTTTGAGTGGCGACCATTGATAGATGCCCGCCACAATCAACAAGGCCGCGCTGAGCCCTTCACTGGCGCTGGTCATCATCGGAGAGAGCATTGCCCAACGATGTAACCACCACTGCAATAAGGTCATGATGACACTGTAAAACGCCCACACCAGCAGATAACCAGCCACAAAATACACGGTTCGGGTATACGCAGTGTGGCGCGACAGCCGTTGTCGGTTCATGCGATCCACCAGCATCACCACTGGGGTGGCAGAAGGCAACATCATCCCAGCCATCATCACGGCCCACATTACGAACAACATCAGTAAGTCGGAATAACGCCACTGCTCTACAGGCGACATGTTCATGGTCATAAAAAAGACCATATAAACCCAACTGGCGAGAATAAAGATCAAGAGCGTGATTAACGTAAGCCAGGTATTCAGATCACGCTCTTTGAGCAACTTGAAATCCAAAGCTGAGCTCCTTAGTGGTTGAGAGATTCCCTAGTTACTCCAATTAGAAACCGCTTTGGCGGCGAAATGCCCCACATGTTCAAAGGCAATTCCACCATGCTTGATCGACATGGCTTTGGATTCACCGATGTTACCGTCGTCCCACATGAAACCGCCATCTGGGAAGGTAATATGAACGTTTTGCTCCTCTCCCGTCACAGGGTTCATCAGTGGCGTGTGCTCAACCTCTAACACGCCTTCGATAGAAAACGACGAGCGTTTGTCATCCACCACCATACTAATTGGCGCCTGAATTGGCCCATCAAATTCGGTAAACGTTCCGGCAATGGCTTCAACCGGCATACCGCCCGCCTGACCAGACATAATGGTCGCCAGGGCCGTTACCTGTTCGGCAGTCGCCGTAGAATCAATGAACAACACCCCTTTACCATTGCCTTCATGAATGGCTTTGGGCCACATCGCCGCAAAGACCATCTTCAGACCGGACAAATCCAAGTCATTAAATTGCCCATTGATAATCAGGAAACCAAGAATTGCCTGACAGCTTCCGTCCGCACTGTCAGGGAATCCACCAAACTGACAACCACAACCATGACTACAGTTGCAGCACTCAATCTGGTGCATCGACAATGACCACTTATTTTCACCAGACATATACTCACCACTTATCTCATAAGAGTGTCAGAAGTATAGTTCAGTCCCATCGGAACAAGCCGTCTTTGATACAACTAAAGCATGGGTTTTCATCAACACTGCAGCCCAAAAAAGGAATAACCAAACACGTCCATCTTGAACTGTTCAGTCAGCATTTCGTCCACATAAATAGGTTACGGTCTTACAAAGGAGACCTTTTTTCAGCCCAACAAATACTATAGAGTACATAAAATTCACGGATTCACTTTGCCAGACAGGACGTCTTAGTATGAAAATATTCATTAAGCTGATGTTATTAGCAGTGGTTGGTGCAGTCGTCGCGCCGATGTTTCTTAAGGGACCTGACGGTAAACCCATTATGGACGTCACAGATTTTGCCCCCTCTGCCTCGTCTGAATCAGCCTATGTCTCAGCCTCTGAAACCTCGTCCAAGCTAACCACCGTCTATAAGTGGAAAGACGAAAACGGCCAATGGCACTTCTCGGATAACCAAGCTCAAGGTTCAAATCACGAAACCCTGAAATACAATCCTAACGCCAATGTAATTCAGTCTCTTCAAATGCCTGAAGAACCGGAATACGCAGAGGCTATGCCTGGGGGAAGACCTCTATACGCGGCCAATGTGCTAACGACGTCTTCCAAAAAGAAAGAAGAAGATCTTGATTTAGAAGGGCTGGAACCAGAAGCAGTCAAACGAATTAAACGAGCTCTTGCCTCGAGTAATAATGGCAAGGGCAATGCGAATGCCAACAACACCGACGGCGTCTCAGGCATTAGTCTAACCACAATACCGCTGTCTGAGATACCTAAGCTGATTGAAGATGCCAAGAACGTCCAAGCGCTTCTGGATAAACGAAATGAACAATTAGAAGAAGCGATCAGTAAGACAGTACGATAAGCCTCTCGCACTCTTTCGAATCAAGCCCCGACTCGTCGGGGTTTTTTATTGCCTATAGGTTATTACCCATACGTTTAGCTTACACGAAATGACTTAGTTAACAGCTTCAAAAAACGCTTTCAACAAACCACCTCGAATGGGCACTTCGAACCCCGGTAGTGACCTCAATCTGCAATACAGTTGTCACAGTGACTCGTCAGGATAGGCGCCTTTATTTGGGCCGGGTCAAACACCTACCTTCGGTCAGCGACTCATTTACAGTCAATGGCTTATCCGCGACCACGACATTACAACCTCGATTCCATAGCTCAGATAAAAACAAGACAAAGGAAGCTAACACATGTTGAAAAAACTATTACCTATCGTCGCCTCTGGCGCATTGGCCCTAAGTGCTGTAACAAACGTTTCAGCAAACGATACGCCGCTGTGTACCGACTTTAACAACCTGGATAACGCACCGTATTTCTACTATCCAGACAAAGACGGTTTCCGTTATTTCTGGAACAAATGGTTATCAGCAGACATCCCTTTCCACATGGGCCATGACACCATTATTGGTGAAGGCCAAACAGCCACTGTGATCGGTAAATTCGACTACGGCGCAGTAGCACATAAGGATCTGGAATTTGAATACGTTAAAGCCTATGTCTACGGCGGCGAAATGTCCGACTGGCAATACATTGGCAAATACAAAACCAACAGCGACGGTAAAATCTACGTGGACGTAGACGGATTAGACGCAGGCCACTATCAAGTGAAAATGGTTGTAGTGGGAGATCTGTCAGAAGCCAACTCATACATCACCGTTGTGAAGCCTGGCACCAAGGCAGTTGTCTTTGATATCGACGAAACCCTGACCACCAGCGACCTTGAACAAGTCCTTGATTACACGGGCATCGAAGCCGCTGATGCTCGTGGTGGTGCAGCTGAGCTAGTGAACAACTACGTTGCAAAAGGCTACCACCCGCTGTTCATTACCGCTCGTACTTACTGGTACGCCAAAGGCACACGTCACTGGTTGAGCGACCACCTAGACGTACCTGAAGCGACCCTTCGCACCACGCTTAGCAACGAAACCGGATTATTCCAAACGGCGGAATACAAAGCTGCAGTGTTAGAAGAAGTAAAAGCGGCTGGCCTGGACGTTGTTCGTGCCTATGGTAATGCAACCACCGACATCGAAGGCTTCAGCCAAGGCGGCGTACCTTTAGAAGAAATCTACATCGTAGGTAAAAACGCTGGCGCAATGGGCTCACAAGCCATCGAAGGGGAAGACTACTGGTCGCACCTTTACAGTGTGGTAGAAGACACGCCGGATAGCGGATGTGCGCGTTAATAATTGAATAGATTCTGACATCATTCAATTAATCAATAAGGCGGTGTTCACAGTTAAAGGCACCGCCTTATTTATATCGTCGATATAAGATCCACAAATCAGTGGGTATTTCTTCAATTTTCTGTTGTGATTCCCAAATCAACAGCCCTTGGTCTGTCATGGAACCGATTAAGCCATCCGCAAAAATGAAGTTTCCCTGCTGACAAACAGAAGGAAACAGATCCTTCCTGATGGATTCTCCTGGCTCCTGAAAGGATCTGGTTAACGAGAACTCACTGAACTGTTGGAAGAAGGTCACATCCAAAGTCGCACCCCCCATTTCGGCAGAATACGCACCATCAAACTCAGTGTTAGCTCGATAAAACTCAGAAATATTCTGAACCTCTGTTCCAACCAACACCCTCTTCGGCACAGCGCGGATCGTTAGCTCATGACAATGACTCTCAGTGTAGAGCGCCTCTAACTCCAGAGAATAGCCCCCCCTTACCCATACAGTAATAAGAAGACATAACCCTATTATCGATCCTTGCTTGAGCGACACAATTCAACTCTCAGTCGATGTCTAACCAAAACACATAAACAAAAAATAGTTAATTCCAAAGGAATTCACATCGCTATTTTATAAGCTTAGCTCTTCAATTACTGTCATACTTTCCCCTTTATTCCACACTCACACTGATTAACTCTTAATGGCTCAAGACGCGCACTTTTCATTCATCATTTCAGCAAATCAAGCCGATCAACCTCTACTTGAATGCCTGCTGCCATGCATCCCCTATTTGACAGCTGAACAATGGCAGAGACTTTTAGATCAGCAATTGATTACAGTGGATAACCAAGTCATTACCGAAAATGTTGTGGTTCATGAAGGTCAGCAAATTGCCTATACCGTCCCTGATTATCAAGAAGCCGAAGTGGATACGCGCTGGCAACTGCTGTGGCACAACAATGAAATTGCCGCCATTCATAAACCCGCCAACTTGCCAGTTAATCGCACCACCCGAAACGTCTACAACACCTTAATTCAGCTACTTCGTCGAGAAAGCCCCTGGCCTGATGCCCACTTACTTCATAGATTGGATTTGGAAACCTCCGGCGTGATTTTGATCGCCCAAAACAACGACATTGCCAAGCGTTATCAATCAAAGTTGGAATCATTGATCAAACGGAAAATCTACCGCGCCGTGGTTTACGGCACACCCCCGTGGAGCGAGCTGGAATTTGAATGCGACCTCAACACCATCGAAGACAGCCCAATTCGCAGCCAAATGCACGTAGTAGACACTGGGCAAGGCAAGCCCAGCAAAACCCGATTTACCTTGCTGAAATCACAGGGTGAGTTTTCCCTCATCCAATGCGAACTCTTTACCGGCCGGAAGCACCAAATCCGTGCTCAGCTGGCTCACCTAGGGCACCCAATTCTCGGTGACAAAATCTACAGCAATAACGGCGAGTTTTACCTCAAACGAATCGACAAAACTCTTACCGAATTCGACCATCAAAAGCTAGGCCCAAGTCATCACCTGCTTCATGCTTACGAGCTGCATTTGCATAATCTTTGGGAAGAAAACGGAAAGGATATTGTGATAAGAGATGAACTGTTTTCTGAGGAGTTTTTGTTCAGGTAAGAGCTTAACTAGTGATCAACGTATGTTCGTACTATATTGGTGAAACCACGAACAGCAAACCATTTAGAATGGAACAAGTTATTCAAAAGCCAAATCAGCTAATAGGAGACTAAATCATGGATGATATCAATGAAATACCGTTTAAGTCTGTTGCTAACACATTAGCAAAATCTTTTGCTTCTAATGTAATTGAAAGATGGACACATTACCGCGCTAAAAACTTTTTTCTCCAGTTTCAGCATAGATTACTAAAAGTGCGCCAAGATGGTGACTTTGAAGAGGACATATCAAAAAAGATAGAACAGATTTTATCAACAGAGATAGGAAGTGAAATTGTATTTGATGCTTATAGGAGGGTTAGCCTAGCCAAGTCCAAAGATATTGGCCCCCGCATTATTGGAATTTTAACTGCTGAACTATGTCTTGAAAATCGTACTGCCAACGAGATTGAGGAGCTAATATTTTCTGCTGCCGAATCTTTAAATGATTCTGAAATGATAGAATCCTTAAGCACAATTGAACAGTGGCTTAATCAGTCAACACGAAATAAGCGAAAAGGAAACTTAGCTGGATCAACATATATAGAAAATAACGAATTAATATACATTTTAGAACATAATGTAATCGAAGATATCTCATATGTTGGGAGTCAAAAAAATATCGACTTAAGCATAGATAGTTTATACGACGAATTTGGAAGCGGTATGCAAAAGTTAAAAGACTTGGGCATTCTAAAAACTAGACTTCAACAATCTACATTCAGCTATCACGAAGATAGTGAACGATATATCGACCAGGATGGCACAGCACAAATTACACTCAAACTAGTTGCTTTCCCACTAAGTTATAGACGACTTTTATCATTGATAGACCAAGCATCTTCTAATCTATAGTGTGTAATACAAAACTAGCCTTCAGTAGGCTCCCCAAGGAATGGACACATGCAAAACACCTACACCATCAAAACGATGAACCAACAAGAAGTAGCGCTTGCTGTGGAATGGGCAGCACAAGAAGGGTGGAATCCTGGCCTTCACGATGCCGAGTGTTATCACGCCGCAGACCCAAACGGGTTTCTTATTGGCTATCTGAACGATGAACCGATTGCGACTATTTCCGCAGTGAAATACAACGATGACTTCGGTTTTATTGGCTTCTACATTGTTAAGCCAGAGTATCGCGGGAAAGGCTACGGTATTCAGATTTGGAATGCAGCACTTGAGTATCTTAAAGGGGCAAACGTTGCTCTGGATGGTGTCGTCGCTCAGCAAGAGAATTACAAAAAGTCAGGTTTCAAACTCGCCTACAGTAACATTCGATACGAAGGCTTAGGTGGTGGGAATGCGCCTGAAGAGGCCAACATCGTGGAACTGGCTTCCCTCCCCTTCGATACCATCGAAACTTACGATCAGCCGTTTTTCCCAGCCAAACGATCTAACTTCTTAAAAGGTTGGATTAACCAACCAGACAGCCATGCTTTGGGTATCATGAATGATGGACAACTGGCGGGTTATGGTGTGATTCGTGAATGTCGCGAGGGCTATAAAATCGGGCCACTGTTGGCAGACAGTTCGGAACTGGCGGAGTCGCTTTTTCTTGCATTGAAATCAAAACTAAACACAACAGACACTGTCTATCTGGATACACCAGAGGTTAACCAAGCCGCCGTATCACTGGCAGAACGCCACGGCATGCAAGTGTCATTTGAGACGGCAAGAATGTATACGGGCGAAACTCCAAACATCCCACTGGATCGGTTGTTTGGTGTTACCTCATTTGAGATTGGGTAAGCCCTACCAACAAAACGATTTAACATTCAAGATGCTCTAAAAAAGGAATTCCATGAACATCCAAGCAGTAACCAAAGACAACTACCAAGAACTCATTGAGGTTTGGGAAGCCTCGGTCAGAGCGACACACGATTTCCTACCGGAAGACAACATTGCAGAACTCAAACCACTTATCCTCCAACACTACTTTGATGCAGTAGACTTGCGTTGCGTTAAAAACGGCGACGACAAAATTCTAGGCTTCATTGGCGTTAGTGATTCAAACATTGAAATGTTGTTCGTCGATCCGGCTCACATAGGCCAATCCATCGGGCGAAAGCTCACTGAGTTTGCCATTGAAAACCTGCACGCCACGAAGGTGGATGTGAACGAACAAAACCCAAAAGCCATCGGCTTTTACGAGCGTCTGGGCTTTACTCAAACCGGCCGTTCGGAATTGGACGGCCAAGGTAATCCATTCCCGTTAATACATATGACATTGAGAGAAGATTAATGTCTCAGACAAGTACGAGGTTGATTCCCTACAACCGCGTCAACAACAGCTGGATAAGTTGCACCTGATTTCGAACGCCCAATTTTGAAAAACAAGCAATCAACGTATTGCGTGTAGTGTTGAGTGCAACATTCATATCTTGAGAGATTTCTTCCAGCGTTTTGCCTTCCAGAATCAACAAACAAAGCTCTGCCTGTCGCTGGGAGAGCGAGAACTTTTCCATCACCATCTTACAGTGAGGGATGCGCCTGCGGGCAATAAGCAAAGCCATGCCGGTGGAATCGTAGCCCGACTGTTCGAAGTCGATCAAAGGTAAGGTCCACAGATTTTCGGATTGTTCTCCAGAATAAAGCTGAACAAACCCCAAGGTTGCAGAATTAGCCGTTTCAGGATGACTGGCCCAATCAATGCTTTTCTGAAGATGACTGTGCTGTCGGGAATCCGGGGCAAACAACTGCCCATGAGATACACCAAGCAAGGCTGTTTCCTTCATCCACTGTTCCGCCTCTCGATTCATCATGATGACTTTTAGTGATTTATCAACGACAAACACCGGGCGATCAAGCTGGTGAATAAAGAACTGCCAATGAAACTGATACCGGCTGGCAACTTCAAAAATAGGAGCCAAACGAATGTAGTGCCCGAAGTGGGGCCGAAGAAGATTCAAGGCGGCTTCGATCTCTTCGGAAAACGCCCCTTGCTCTCGGCCACGCTGGAAAGACACTTTGGCATGGTAGCCGTCACTTAGCAGGAAAGAGGTTCCAATGGCATGACAGACATCAAACGGCTTACCCCAGTCGATATAGAACTCCGAGTTTCTATAATCTTTATCCGACAAAATTCGTTGACCCGTGATGAATACACCATTGTCCAGATTTCGGGCATAGGCTGTTTTTGTCCAGGGATCACAGGTTACAAAGTAATCTTCATAGGTTTGCATTGACTGCTCGTTGTAACCAAGCATATGGAGTGTTTTTAAATCATGTGTTTCGAGGTTTTCGACTTGAAATGCCGCATGAGGCGAGTCTATCTGCTCCTGCAGATCACTAAGAATGTTTAACAGATCACCGGGCCGGGTCACTGCACTGTATAGCCGATTAATAAAGAGAGTGATCAGTTTGGGATCGGTAAACATCGACGCTAGGACCTATCAGAAAATATTAGGCCAGATCATCGCCGCCATTTGTGATTGGCTTTGAACACCGAGCTTCTTATAAATCGCTTTGAGGTAGGAATATACTGTACTGACGCTTAACCCTGTTAACGCCGATATTTCCTTGGCAGACTTACCGCAACACGCCCAACCTGCAACCGTTGCCTGAGAGTCGCTCAACCCAAAACCTTGAGTCAGCCACTTCGCGTTGGGCGAGTTATCCAATGGCTTTAACGTCAGATAATACACCCCTAGCTTCCTCGACCATGCAAACAACTCGTCCGTCGAATAAAGCAACATGCATTCGTAGAGGTTATCACCCGCTTGATAACGGAAACTGACTTTTTCATTGGGCAAAGGGTCGGAAAGGTAATCGGTGATTTTTGATGATCCTAATTTGGCGAGCTTCTGAGCATTGACCGAAATGGTTTTGTCATTAATCAGTTCTTTCGCCAAATAATTGGTGTGCAGAATACGGCTATTATGATCAACTTCCAGCATCGCCAGACGAACTGTATCCAACGCCAGATTAACCAACCGGCGTTGACCAATATATTGTGAGTGTTTGACTCCGATGGTTAAAGACGACAGCAAACAATCATCAAACTGACTCAACCACATTAATCGTTCAGCCATCACTGTGTTTTGATCAAAGCAAAGGGTGAGTTCAACCAGATGACCTTCCACCTGCCAGTTGCGGCTGTAATGGTTGCTGACGTGCTGTTTAATACTCTTATGTTCGGTTTTCACCGGCCTTGTGAGAGCAACGTTTAGTGAGGGTATGTTGAGTTGTCCCTCAAGGGCACCACTGTATTCGACTAAAACATCTATCCATCCTGACCAACAGACTGCACTATGAACATCAATGTTCATTGCATGAATCAAGTCCTCCATGGCCCGGCTTATAACATCAGCAGTAGCACTCACATGATGTCCTCAAGGAATGGTGTACTCAATAGTGGTGTCCTCAAAAGGAGGATGTTCTCAATAGACAGTATTCTCAACGCAAACTGTCACAGCGTAACTCGGTAGAAAAGAGCCAAAAGTCAGCCCATAAACAACCACCGTTTTGTGGGTTAACTATAGTAGTGATCGACCCTCCTGTCTCAATAGTGCAAATTAGGGTATTCCCCCAAACTTACCCCCTCATCTCCCCTAAATTGGCTCATACACGGCCTTCTGAGATCTCCCTATGATTGCCCGCCTAATTATATTTACATGCTTACATAGGGTTGGAACACATAATGAAAAAAACACTACTTGTCGGACTTACATCCGCAGTATTAACAGCGTGCGGTGGGGGCTCAGGATCAGGCTCTGATTCAGACGCAAATTCAGGAGCAAAAGTAGCAGCAGGCGAAGTTCAGATTGGGTATCTGGATACGGTTATAGGGCTTCCTTACCGCACAGAAACGCGCTCCGGAATCACCTCAGAACGAGGGGCATTTGAATATCGAGAAGGTGAGCAGGTTACCTTTACTCTGGGTAAAACCGAGTTGGCAACGATCACTCCACAAGCAAACTTGACGTTGTTCCAATTGATGGACAACACCTTCACGTTACCTCGTACCGCGAAAGACATACGCATTCAGCTGCGTTTGCATGAACAGTATGAAGTTCAAACGCAACTAGAAGCACTCAATCGTACCCCAAAATTGGCACAGATATCTGAGCTTCACCAGGCTTCCAACGTGATGCAACTCCTGCTGGCACTGGATAGTGACAAGGATGCAAGTAACGGTTTTGATCTGACCCAAACTCAATGGATAACCGCATTAGAAGGTCTTGACTATACCTTTGCGTTGCCACTCAAAGACTTCTTTAAGAGCGAAGCGATGATCTCCTTCCAGCAAGAGACCGGGATCTCTTTAGCCATGGATAAAGCGACTCCGCTGAAAGCCTTGTATGAACTTGGTGGCATTACTGTCAGCGCTAAAATCAGAGCACAAGAGCTGGACTTTACCCCCATGTTTGTTAGCAGTACCAACTATGTCCTAAATGAGTTTGGCCAGCCGACGGCTATGACCAAAGATGGCCGAGAACAAGAAGAAATATCAATCGAGTACGATGATAACGGTAACGTAACGAAAGAAACTCACCGTGTAGACGGGGACAAAAATGGCAGTTATGACAGAAGCTTCGTCTATGATCGTGCCTGGAATGATTTCAACATGCCAACCAGTTACGAATACACTTATTATTCTGACATCCTAACCACCGTTAGCAACACCAACTTTACCCAATACACCTATCAAGACAACCGTACTCGTCTGAGCGAACGAGGCTATGTTATCGACAATAATGGCGATGGGACATTTGATACATTGCAGAACACGCTATATCAATACGATGAAAATGGCCGAATCGTTAATAAAACGATAAACCAAGTGGATGCAGATGGGAACGTCATTAAACCGATCTCTATCGACACGCAATACTATGACAACGAAGGTCGCGTTGAACGATATATCTCCCGAGGCGGGTTTGATATAAACGGTGAGAATCCGACATCTAACTCGATCTATACCTTTACTTATGAAGGAAACACCGTCTCGCAGACGCTTGTTGAAGACGGTTTAACCTCCGTTTATATCGAAACCTACAACGAAGACGGTCTGTTAACCTTAAAAGAAGCCACTTTATTTGATGCAGATGAGCAGCTAATTTATCAATCATCCGCACCATTTACTTATGACGAGATGGGGCGCTTAACCCAATGTGAAGTGGGTTACCGTGAACAGGCAGGAGACCCAATCCAGCTGACTTACAGATTGCAGTATGCCTACGATGAAAATGGCTTATCAACACTGACTAACCAACGCATTTCGGGAGACCTCATTGCCAGAGAATCTACGCTATCCATCGAATATGGTGATGAAGGGCAACAACAAAAATTCACTCAAACAGCTGATTTCTACACAGATTACAACTACAGCAGAGCAACCCATGACGATGCACTTGGCCATCTGATTCACGAGAATTATTTGAATAATCGAAAGTCATTCTCCAGAAGCAGATATTGCTTTGCCGATGCAAGCGTTCATCGTTAAGCAATTAAATAAACGGATTGTTTAATGATTACTAAAACGAGCGGGTCAGAAATGGCCCGCTCGTTTTTTATGTCTTTCTCCCCCGATACCAAACCCAAAAATTTCTGAAAGTAGCCTTTCTCTATAACTTTGTCCTAGACTCATTTCCAGATAAAAATCAAAACACGATTATTTAGAGACCACTATGTTTATCGCAATGAACCGCTTCAAAATCAAACCAGGCTGTGAACAAGACTTTATCGAGATTTGGAAAGGCCGGGATTCTTACCTTGAAACAGTACCGGGCTTTAAGGAATTCCATCTACTGCAAGGCCAAAGCAATGAAGAATTCACCCTATTCTCTTCACATGCGGTATGGGAATCACGGGAAGCATTTGAGGCCTGGACAAAATCAGAAGCCTTTCGAAAAGCGCATGCTAACGCAGGCAGTCGCAAAGATATTTACATGGGTCCGCCACAGCTTGAGTGTTTTGAAAGTGTTCTGTAACCACACGATCGCCAAATTCAACTCCGTCTTTATAAAAATCAAAAACTACTGACAGCAGTTGTCAGTAGGGAGCTCTTATACTCTGGCCTCATCTAATAACAGGAGGCTTCAGTGATGATTCTAAAAGACAACATTGGCTCAATTGGCGGTATGGAATTCGCTGCCTTTAAACTCAAAGAAGGCGTATCGGAAGACATCTTGATTGAGTTATCCAAACAGGTGGAATCTCAGTTTCTTTCTCAGCAGGAAGAGCTGATCATGCATTTCTTGGTCCGTGGCAAAGATGGCCTCTACGCCGATGTTGCCATCGCCACAAGCCAACAGAAAGCGGAAGAATATTGTCAGCAGTGGCTGTCTAATCCAGTGGCATTACAGTATCTGGAGCTTATTGATGAAAGTACGGTTGATATGACCTTCTGGTCCCGAATTAATTAACCACTCAAGCGCCCTTCTCTTCAATAAACTCTCTGCTTGCTTTGATTCGTCATGGATGAAAATATAAGCAAGCGCTTCTCAAGGAAATACAGAGGCGGATTATTACTGCATTAGGGAAGAAAACGATGGAAAACAAATTCCGCTATAAAGCTTGGGCAAATCAGGAGTTACTGGAACTCGTCAAACAGATAAACAAAGACGAACAACCTGATCAATGGACCACCGCCATTCGCTTACTCAATCACACGCTGGTCGTAGATAAAATCTTCATTGCACACCTGCAAGGTGTCGCTCATTCCTTCTCCGCAACCAACACACCTGAAACACCAACGCTGGCTCAACTAAAACAACGCATCGAAGAAACCGATGCCTGGTTGATCAGTTATGTTCAAGAACTCAGCCCAACCTCGCTGAAGGAAGAAGTCGAGTTTACCTTCACCGATGGTGATTCAGGGCGTATGACACGAGAAGAGATTCTGGATCATTTAATCATCCACGGCGCTTATCATCGAGGCAATGTAGGGATGCTACTTACCGAATGCGGATTAAATCGCCCTGCCGATATTTTCACTCGGTTTTTGCATATGCCTGAACAGGTATAGAAACCACTATGCCATTTACGCCACTTCATATGGGGCCAGGAATCGCCATCAAAGCTCTACTCCAAGGCAGCTTCAGTTTGATGGTGTTCGGATGGACTCAGATCATCATGGACATCCAGCCTTTGATTGTACTGATCACAGGCGAAGGTCATCTTCACGGCTTCAGCCATACTTACGTGGGGGCCACACTACTGGCTTTGCTTGCAGCACTGACAGGTAAATATCTTTCAGAAATCGGACTATTCGTGCTCGGGCTTAATCAGGAATGGAAGGTAAAAATCGCATGGTGGGTAACCTTTTTATCCGCCTTTATTGGTGCCTACAGTCACGTACTGTTGGATAGCATCATGCACAGTGACCTTGAACCTTTTTATCCATTCGATCGCCACAACCCATTTTTAGGTTTTATATCGATAGAAGCCCTACACAAGCTTTGTTTATACAGTGGTGCCGTCGGTGGCGTACTCTATTTCACTGTTCTAGAAATACTCAAACATAAAAACAAACGCGCTCAGCGATAGAGGAATCACATGAAAACCATTGGCCTATTGGGCGGTATGAGTTGGGAAAGTACACAAGGCTATTATCGCGCCATCAATGAAGGCATCAGACATCAATTAGGCGGGTTACATTCTGCCAAAATCGCTATGTACAGCGTCGATTTTGATCCCATTGAAAAGCTTCAACACGCAGGCGACTGGCAAGGTACTGCAAAGATTTTATCGGAAGCCGCAAAACGTATTGAAGCAGCGGGAGCAGACGTCTTACTGATCTGCACGAACACCATGCACAAGGTTGCACCGGACATTGAACAAGCGATCCAGATTCCGTTACTCCACATTGCAGATGCTACCGCAGAGGTACTGGTGAAAGATGGAATCACGAAGGTAGGTTTATTAGGTACCGCCTTTACGATGGAGCAAGATTTCTACAAAGGCAGACTCACCAACAACTACGGGCTTGAGGTGTTAGTCCCCTCGCCACAAGACAGAACGATCATCCATCGCGTTATTTATGAAGAGCTCTGCTTAGGGGTTATCAAGCCTGACTCTAAAGCAGAGTATTTACGCATCATTAATGCACTTGCCGATCAAGGTGCGGAAGCCGTGATTCTTGGTTGTACGGAAATAGGTATGCTGGTTCAACAGTCGGATACCAACATTAAGTTATTGGACACCACAGCGATACACGCAGAAAAAGCTGTCGAATATGCCATATTTGATGAACGAATCTAATAGAAAACCCAGCAAGGAAAGGCAAATAATGAGTTCGGACATTCAAGCAATATTTGATCGTTATCCTGCACATGTCCGGCCGTGCCTTTTACGACTCAGATCCTTGATTCTCGATATTGCGGAAAGCGTAAATTTGGGCAAAGTTGAAGAAGCGTTAAAGTGGGGAGAACCCAGTTTCCAAGTCAAAAGCGGTAGCCCAATCAGAATGGACTGGAAAGAAAAAACACCGGATCAGTACTACCTGTTTTTTCACTGCCAAACCAAACTGGTCGATACCTTTCGCGAGCTGTATTCCAACTCACTACCCTTTGAAGGCAATCGCGCCATCGTACTTGATGTGAATAAGGATCTTCCTGAAGACATTATTCGACACTGCTTAACTCTGGCCATGCAATACAAACGGATTAAACACTTGCCATTGCTGGGCGCATAAAGATCGACATTCATACCCTCTAAACGATAAAAATATTAAGGACAATTATGAGCATTACCCGAATCAATGAATTCCAAGCCGCTGAAGGTAAAGCCACCGAATTATTCACCTTCCTGAAATCATTGAAAACTTACATTTCTTCCTCACCTGGGTGTGAGTCCTGCGAAGTACTGCAAAGTAACGATAACGACAGCCTGTTTGTAGTGATCGAAGTGTGGGATTCTGCTGACTCACATAAGACCTCTCTGGACAACTACCCTCAAGAAGACATGGCCGCCGCTATGCCCTTGATCGGCGCACCACCAAAAGGTGGTTTTTATCACTCATAGCTCCAACAATTACTTATGAATGATCAATCTTCAAGCCGAGCGCATGAGATACATTAGGGATAAAAAGTAATGATCATTGAAGCATATAAAGATGAACATCAAGACGGCATCATTCAACTGATTGTGGGTATTCAACGCTCTGAATTTGATTTAGACATCACCGCCGACGATCAACCCGATTTAATGAACATCCAAGATTTCTATATCACAGGAAAAGGCAATTTTTGGGTGGCCGTAGATAACGACCATGTCGTTGGCACCATCTCATTATTGGACATCGGGGACGATACAGTAGCCCTGCGGAAGATGTTTGTGGCCGAATCTCATCGGGGTAAAGAAAAAGGCGTTGCGAATCAATTACTCAACACCGCGTTTGACTGGGCAGAAGCAAACCAACTCAAAGCCATTTACTTAGGAACAACATCGAAGTTTCTGGCAGCACATCGTTTCTATGAAAAAAATGGCTTCTCGGAAATCCTGAAATCGGCACTTCCTGAGGCGTTTCCTATCATGACCGTGGATACCAAATTCTATAAGCGAGAGATCGGGTAGCAGGGATAAATTCATTCCCCAATTCACTCGGACTTTATCTCGAACTTCCATGAGTCGCTTTCTAAGCGTTCATTCGATGCCAGCCGTTTTGCTATCGCGGCATCAAAAGCGGTCATAATACGTTTGTTCTCAGCCCGCTTTGCCGACAGATTCAACAAATGATATTCATAGGCATGAAAAGTTGGGCTCTGCTCAAATGACGCCATTTGATTGGGATAAAATTGTTGCGCTTCGAATTGCACCACCAAACTGTCATTGAGGTAGGCATCGATTCTTTTCAGTAAGAGCATACCCAAACCCGACTTACCTTCTGGAATATCGTAGATGTTCAATTCATGCTTTCTCTGGTCATAAACAGGGCCAAACTCATACCCAATGTTTACCCCCAATTTATAGTTTTTAAGATCTTCAAATGTATTCCAGTGAAAATCAGATCCCTTCAGGTAATAAAATAGATTCTGCCCCACAATATAGTGCTGGCTAAACAGCACATTGGAAGTTAATGAATCACTGGGCTCCCAACTTACGGAACCATCCACTTTTCCCTCCAATAACATCTGTTTGACTCTTGCCCAAGGATAAAATTGAAAGCTGACCTCATAGCCCATGTCGTTCAGGGTTTTGGAAATCAGCTTAGGCATCAAGCCATAGCCCGTCATGGATTCGGAAATATAAGGAGGGAACTCACCAACCGCGAGTTTGAGCTGATGAGTTGTTGATGCATTTTCTTCCGCACCGCTAATACTGGCCCAAAAGAGCAAAACAAGCCCCTGTAAACCAGCTGCCATATCAAAAAGCGCCCAACGTTTCATACTGAAAGACCTACATCACGCATATCACAAAAGCATAGAAGCTGGTGTCCGTAATGCCAATAATCCTCGGCGTTCCAGACGCAGTACGAACCAACCCGGTTAGATCTGCTCTTTTAGCAAGGCAACAAAGTCTCTCGCTAAGGTATGGCAATCACCTGGCCAACGAGCAGACAAATAATTGCCATCCCTTACGATACACACCGGCCCGCCACCACCGGGCTTATCCCGAAACGGTAGGATCGGCCCTAACCTGTAGTTCCTGGTATGTTGAAGGCTGGCTTTAACTTCATCCTCAACCGACACAGGGTACGTTCGATAGTAGTCACCCAATTTGGGCTTGGTGGCATACCAGGCAAATAATTCCATCCACTTAGGCAATGCGGTGGTCTTTCGATTAAATAACACCGACTTCCCAGTTTCCGGATCAATCGAACGGGCAAGAAGCAACACGCCATGACAGACAGCCGCAACGGGAATATCCTTCTTAAAAGCATCAGTAATTAAAGTCTGAGCATGTGCCGATTCAAGTAAAGTCTTCATCCCTTGCGCGTGTCCGCCCGGGACAAGAATACCTTCGACGTTGAGATGCCCATCCAGCGTAAGATCACTGAGTTTAAGCGGCCTATTGAATGACTCACTTAATGCCATTTTCTGGTAGCTATCTATGTCTCTTTTTCGTGTCATAAAAAATGTCGATAACACACCGAAGCCTAATTCCGTCAGCCGTTTATCGGCATACGCGACCTTGCCAGACGGTGTGGCAAAACACACCTCAAAGCCGGCATTGATTAATGCCTGCCAAGGCACGGCCGATTCGGTTGGGTCATAATCTGAATCTGGTAGTAGTATTAAAATCATCCCGCTTTTTCTCTGAACCTATCCCATAGAAACATCAATATAAATGAGTTGTTTCATTCAGTATGTCACAGCACACGCAGCAGACTTTGCATTTGGCGCCAAACTTTCATACTCTGACATATCCCTTAAACATTGATGTTTTCATCATGGCAAAGCAGCAATCCGTCATCAAAAGTTATGTTCAGACCTTAATTGATACCACCATCAATGCTGGCGTGACATTATCGGACTTACTTGATGAGTTACCCCTATCAGAAGACGATCTAAAGCAACCCGAGTTTCGCCTAGATATGACGGTAATGACCCAACTCTGGTTGCGTGCGGTGGCACTAACCAAGGATCCATATCTCGGTTTACACGTGGGAGAGAACATGCAGCTGGGCTCTCTGCATGCCTTTGGGCCAATTGCGATGAACTGCCCAACCTTAGACACCGCAATTGATTACATGGTGAAGTATTCAAGCATTGTCAGTGAGGGAGGCGTCATCTCATACAAGCATCAGGGAGAGCTCTGCAACATCCTGTATACGCCAAACGAGAACCTGATCCCGGTTACGCACTACCAAATAGAAGGAGTGCTCTCAACGCTGATTAATATCGCTAGAATGATTTCAACAGAGTCACTGACTCCGACATCAGTTCATTTTGAACATGACGAACCAGACTCTCTCGATGTATATCATCGCATCTTCCGCTGTCCGATCTATTTCAACGCTACGGACAATAAGATAGTACTCACCCAGCAGGATGTAGCTTTACCTGTGAAGTTTGCGGACCCGTCATTATTGGCGTTTC
The DNA here is from genome assembly GCF_030159995.1 of Litoribrevibacter albus. NCBI lineage: Bacteria > Pseudomonadati > Pseudomonadota > Gammaproteobacteria > Oceanospirillales > Oceanospirillaceae > Litoribrevibacter > Litoribrevibacter albus. The sequence goes on from NZ_BSNM01000027.1 coordinate 167,090, forward strand.
ATGAAATACTGGCCCAACAGATTCTGACTAAACTATCGAAAGAAGAAAAAACACGTCACCACGTTCAACACATTATTCATGAACTGGGTCCACGTGTCTGTTCACCGGAAAACGTCGCCCAACGTCTCAACCTGTCTTTGCGATCGCTGCAACGTAAACTGCAGGAAGAGCACAGCAGCTATCAAGATATTTTAGATACTTATCGAAAAGAACAATCCAAGCACTTACTCACCCACACCCAATGGTCCATCGCAACCATTGCGGAGCACCTCGGCTATCTCAACCTGAGCAGTTATCATCGAGCTTTTAGACGCTGGTATGGAATTACACCGGCGGGTTATAGGAAGGAAAAAATAGCATGATATTTTTAACGCCCCCTTAAGCCATAACGTTCACTAGAGCCAAGGGGGGGCGAGAGAAATATTAATGAACTCGAAAGAGCTCTATTTTTTTTAGATTTTTACAGTAAAGGCAAAGTAGATTTCTTAGGCTTAAAATCGGCTTCTTTCTCATTAGTTACACCCATAGATTTCAAACTAATAGAGTCCTTTTGAATCGTTGTTTCTGGTTTAATAGAAGGAACCAATACTTTCATTGCGCTACATTGCCAGTCTTTTCCACCTTCAGAATCATGAGCAACCTGCTCAAATAATTCATACTTTTCTTCTGGAACGGCATAAGTAATTGCATTCCAAGCAGCTTTTGCATCCCCATCCTCTAACGTATTCATTCTTTCCATTATGAAGATATTTTTATCATTAGCAGACATCCAATCAATCCCAGGACTCTGTGAAAGCTCCACAAAGAATTCACATGTTTTATCGAAATCACTAGAACAACCGGAGAGAAACACAATAAGGAAAGCCACCAATAGTTTAGTCATCACCATTACCTAACAATAAAAATAACAGTGAACAAATTTACCATTAAACGCTGTGTTAAATATGGAACTAAGGCACATAGGTCGATGTGTAGTGGTCAACTAATACCGGACAGTGAATTATCGTTAATTTCTCACTCTAAAAGCCAAGCGGATCACCCAATAAAATCCTTATTGGTGTCACACTTCTTCTGGATTTTTGACCTAAACTAACGGTGCTACGGATTTAAAACAGGGAGAACACATCATGCAGGGACAGGAACTTACTTGGATTCACTTTGTAGCAATCATAGGTGCAGTCATCGCCATGCTTATGGGCATAGCACTCACCTTCTACCGTCTTCATGTATTGGAACAAGACTTCGGATCAAACTCGATTAAGGCACTTGGCGTGCTGGTCTTTCTGCCTTGTTTGGTGATTTTTGCGGTGCTCACTAATTTTGGCAGTGAAACCTTAGCGGCTCTGCTTGGGACGGTTGCCGGCTACGTGCTATCAAATACCGAAAGCAATTTGACCAATAAAGACCGTGTCGGCTTACCTGACGAAGAAAACAATATCTATTAAATGCGTAAAAGCGACTTACTCTCTTCGAATAAGTCGCTTTTATATTTGAATCGAATCTTGAATTGGTGCTTAGAGAACGCCTGTATTCGTCCGCACTAGCCTTGTTTCAACGTGTCGATCATTGATTGCATCAAAGTACGGACCTTCTCAGACTCCTCAGCAATCAGCGCCTTACGCTGCTCTAGATCTTCCGGTAAATCCGCCAACGTAATCTCAGGCTGATACAGTTTGTACATCACCTTCAGTTCTTTTAAACGATGAGTAAGTTTCGGGATGTTTAACAGTCTCGTTTCTCGAATGCGGTCGTAGCTTTTCTTAGGTAGTTTTTTCAATAATGGATCAAGCTTTGAGGACACAGGTAGCGTCGTTCCCCATTGCTCTGAACCTTGATGTACCATCACCAAGACAGGCACGTTCAGGCGCAATGCGAATTCAATAAAGCGAGGGCTAAGGAAAGGTTCAATATCCAAGCCATTGCCGTAGTTACAGTTTTCTCCCTCCGGCTTAACCAGCAAATCAGTAAACCCACCGTTTTCCATCTTGTCGAGAAACTCATCGAAGTTCAGTCCTCTGTCCACCTGAGTAATGTACTGAATCGCATACTTATACAACGGAATCTGATAGAACAGGCGCCACATAATGGCAATTGGCTTACGATCCCCACCACCGTTTTCTGAATACAGCTTATTAAGCGCAATGGTTGTCGCCAAGGGCCCAAGCATTGGACCGTGGTTTAATGCCACAACCAATTGTGGATAGTCCGCCAGAATCTCTTGCATGTTATCTGATGCAGGATGAAAGGTAATTTTCTTTGCTAAAACCTTAGTCAGAGCTTTACCAACAAAAGAAAAGTCTTTGATGCGCTTCATACGAACTCACTTAATCGTTAAATCGAAGGACGGCCAGTCTGACCACGAAACTGAAATCAAAACGGCCAGCACTGTACTGGAATTCTCCAAGAATTTGAAGGTAATCCCACGACAGCTTGAATGGTTCTTATGAGAATTAAGGAGGCGTAAAAATTACGAGCAAGCCATAGCATGATGAATGAGACAGATCTAATCTTCTGATCCAAATCAATTACCCAAGCAAAACACTCAGGTATTATTTCTTCCGTCGTTAATCAACAGAGGAAAACACTATGGGTTGCTGCGGAAGCTGTGGTGGTGAAGAACAAAAGCCAGCACAAGATCAAACAGAAGATAAAGCCAAAGACGCAGAGAAAGCATCGAAGAGCTGATTCTGATATTGGTTTCTCTTAAAAGGTTTAGTTAGTGGTTTGAGCAGGGTGAGGGGTATCTCGTCCTGCTTTTTTGTATGCAATTTCTGCTCATATCCCCTCTATTGAAAACCATCATCCCACTGTATCAATATCGAAAACCTGTGTTTCTGATGAGGGCTAAAAGAACCTCATTACTCGGGCGAAAACCAGCTACGATCAATACATCAGATCTAACATAAGCAATAACAGACAGAGGACAAGACCATGAGCCTTTCTGACATCATTGCTAGCGGTTGGGATGCCGTAGGCCGAGGAGATTTTGATACTTTAATTGAAGACTATGTGGATGACATGGCTTTTATCATGCCGGGACAAACCAACGTAGTCCAAGGGAAAGCCACCTTTCGCAATGTACTGAATGGCATTGGAGAGGCACTTCCACCGGGGTTTGAAATCACAGGGCTTCGACAAATTGAGGGCGGAAATGAAGTGGTTTCTATTGTCGAATGGAAATCCGAAAAAGTACCCGCATCCCAGTTAGCAGTGCTCTTCAAATTTACAGGCGACAAAATCCATGAAGAACGCTGGTTTGTAGATACGGAGCAATGGAAAGGCGCGTTTTAACGCGCTCCTTTTTCTCCAATCCACCCTTGATCATCCATGATGCAATACAAGCAAGGGATGACAAACAGCACCAACAAGGTGGTCGCAAAGACACCACCTACAATAGAAAGAACCAACGGAATCAAGATCTGCGCTTGTAAACTGGTTTCAAACATCAGCGGCAATAAGCCCGCCATAGTCGTTATTGAGGTCAGGAAAACCGCACGGAAACGCTCTTTACTGGCCATCACCGCAGCCTGATGAACACCGTATCCTTCTTCCACATGCCATTTCACGTACTGCACCAATAATATGGAGTCGTTGACCACGATCCCTGCTAAGGAAATAAAGCCCACCATACTCGGCATGGTCAGTTCATAGCCCATCAGCAAGTGGCTCCAAAACACCCCAATCAAGGCCAATGGAATTGCCAGCATCACCATTACGGGCTCGATGTAACTTTTAAACTGGAAGCTGAGAATGATGTACACAGCGAATAGACCAACGATGAATGCTCTCACCATAGATTTGGCCGTTTCAGCACTGTTAGCAGATTGCCCCTCCAGTGCCACAGTCAAACCAGGGAAATCGGCTTCTAGCTTGTCAAAATACTCTGACTGAGCTTCCGCCAAAATTGCAGCCGCGTTGGTAATATGGGTATCCACATCGCCAAACACAGTAATGGTTCTTAACCCTTCATAACGATTCACTCGGGCATAATTTCGCTCGTAAGTAATCTCGGCCACGGTGGCTAACGGAATCTGGCTACCATCCGCTAACACGATGGGGAAGTTATCGAAGCGAGTTAACAAGCTGCGATCAATTTTGGAAAGACGTACATCCACTTCGAGCGTTTCATAACCCACCTGCACTTCATCAGCGGTTGATCCTTGGAACGCAGAGCGAAGCTGGGAAGCAATGGTGAAGCTGTCAACACCATAACTGTTTGCTCCCGGTCGAATTCGGACATTGATTTCTTCTTTCCCTGGACGAAGATCATCCATCAAATCATTGACCCCATCGAAATGGCTGAGGTAGTTCTGAAGCTGCCAGGACGCCTTGGACAGCACATCCAAATCTTCATGTTTCAATCGCACTTCAATGGCACGCCCGGCCGGACCAATGGTAGGCTGTTTGAACTGCAATGCAATCACACCAGGCACTTCACCAACGCCCTCACGCCATAGCGAGGTAAATTCGTTCACATTGGAGGTTCTCTCTTCCGCCGATAACAGATCCAGCTTAACAGTGGCAATGTGAGAACCTTGCTCAAAGGCATCAGGGTTGTAGTTATATTGAACGGTTATGTGCTCAACCAACGGTTGCTGATCAGGCTGTTCGGGGGTCAATTCCCGATTCATTTTTTCTGCCTGATTTACAATTCGGGCAACCACCGCTTCCGTCTCTTTTAGCGGCGTCCCTTGTGGCAATAACACGCGCGCTTCGACCAAATCCCCATCCAAGTCCGGGAAGGGAGAAAAACGCAGCAGGCCGCCGGCCGGTAAAGCAAAAGTGATGAATAGCAACGCAATCACACCACCCACAAAGGCATAACGCCATGTCACCAGAAATTCTACAGAGTTCACCAAGGTGGTTGTTCGGAATTGCTCAAAACGATCATTGAACTTATCTTTGAAGGCAGATAGCCCTTTCAGGCTGCCCTTGTCATCTTCATCCGGGTGTTCTTTCAGGGAATGCAATAAGTGACCTGGCAGCACGAAGAATGCTTCAATCAAGCTCACCGCCAACGTCACCAACAACACAATGGGAATAAACTTTAACACCTTACCGATTTCACCTTCGATAAAGGCCAATCCGATAAAGACACTCACCGTAGTCAAGAACGAGGAGACAACACCCACAGCCACTTTATTTAAGCCTTCCATCGTGCCATCAATGACGGACTTATCCAGACCGTCTTCGTACTCTATGTCAGTATCATCCGGCGCACTTCGACGTCGATGTACATAGGCCGCAATACTTTCGGCAATCACAATGGCATCGTCCATCAAGATACCAATGGCCATTAACAACGCGACCATGGTGATCATGTTGATGCTGATGCCGAACAAAGACATCACATACAGGGTGCCAAGGAAGGACACCGGCAGCCCCATCGCCACCCAAAAGGCAAAACGAACACGGAAAAACAACGCCAACGTGATCGCAACGAGAATGAACCCCTGCCAACCGTTTTCCACCAGCATGTTTAAACGATCCGTCACAATCGAGGTGCGATCCTGAGTTAAGGTCAAACTCACGCCGGCAGGCTTATGCTCTTCCTCCGCTGCCAAAAAGGCTTTGATTTCATCCAGCACCACCAGGGCATCGTCGGCCTTTGATTTACTGATCTGGAGAATGGTCGCCGGTTTACCATCAAAGTAGATCTTTTCTTCATCCAACTCGAATTGATCTTTAACGGTCGCGATATCACCGAGACGAATTTCAGCCCCTTGTTGATTCGATGCCACCACCAACAGCATCAACTCTTGAGCCGTAGTGCGCTGTTCGTCATAACGCAACAGCAAGGTCTTATCGGTGGTTTCTAACTGCCCTAGTGGCATCTTGATGTTCTGACGTTCAATCTTTGCCGCGATGTCCGCCAGACTCAGGTTGTACTGGCGCATCAAGGGAACGGACAACTCCACACGCAACTGACGCTCAGAGAAACCCTGCATCTTGACCTGAGCCACACCATCCAAGCGCTGAATCCGACGCTTTAAGTTTTCGGCATAGCTCTTCAAATGTGTTTGGAAGGTATCCGCCGTAACCGCGATACTCACAACCTGATCAAAACGATTCTGCTGACTGACCACTGGGCGTTCAGTTTCATCAGGAAAGTCATCAATGGCATCCACTTCGGTTTTGATGTCATTAATGAAACGGTTTTCATCGCCTTTGTCGTCCATCTCGACGATCAGACGACCATACCCTTCCAAGGCTTCACACTGCTTTTCTTTTAGGAAGGCAATACCTTCCACCGCATCCTCAAGGCGTTGGCATATGGACTCTTCCACATCCACGGGTGACGCCCCCGGCCAAATCACTTTGGTTTCCACCTTTACAGGGCGACTATCAGGAAAGGTCTCACGTTTAATGTTCGGCGCGGCCATTAAGCCCAAAGCCATCAACATCAGCATGATCAAATTGGCCGCCGTTGGGTGGGCCGCTAAATATCGCAACATGGCTTACCCCTCCTGAACAACAGGAGTGGATGTAGATGCTGGATCTGCAGGGGTTTTCGGCTCTACTGGAGTTTTCAGTTCTGTAGGAATTTTCAGTAACGTCCCCTCAATCACAGGAATAAGATCCGTTACGATCACCTCATCCCCTTTTTTCAAACCGCTATCGGGAGACAGACTATCAATCGCCACCCAACCCGAGTTGCTGAATAACTCGCGCACAGGGTGAATCCGTAATCGTTTATCCTGATCTCTCACATAAATCCGACCATCGTGTACCGCTTTAGCAGGCACCGCCAGGAAGGGTTGCTCATTCCCGGTGACACGAACTTCCACAAACATGCCAGCTACCAGCGGCGGGCGTTTACGAATTTCCATGTGTTGAAGATCTTGCTGAACCTCCACAATCAAACCTACCGTGCCACGAGACTGATCGACTTCGCCACTGATTCGAGTCAGCTGCCCCAACCAGATAATTTCTTCACCAGCAGTGTGCATCACCACCTCAGCCTGCGGGAACAAATGACTGGGATTGGCCGTTTGCAACGACACTTTGATCTCATCAGGGACGGTTCGCATGGCCCGGCGCATATCATGAACACCCACCTGAGCTTCCACTTCCATCTCGCTCCAGTCGTGCGCGACCACCATGATTTGTTTTGGCGAAATCAGTTCATCCTCATTGATGTTCTCTTCAACCACCAACCCTGTAAAGGGCATCTTAACCACGGTTTTTTCAAGTAAACGCTCGGCATCAGAGACGCGAGCTTGCTGCACTTTATGACTGGCGTCTAACACCAGTTTTCTCGAAGGAATGAGCTTCAGTTGGTTTTCAAGATCCTGAACTTTCTGACGTTGAACCAGCAGATTACGGCGTTCCTGATCATAGCTGGATTGCGATGTCAGCTTCTTCGTCAGCAGGCTTTTCTTACGCTTTACTTCCTGCTCAACAATGGTCAGCTGATTACGTTCGATATCTAATGACAGTTTGAGGTTATTCTCTTCGATCACCAGGCGCTCAAGCTCTGACGTCACCGAATCAAAATCCGCCTTCGCCTGAGCCAATTGCAGCTCATAATGCAACGGATCAATGGTCAGCAGCACGGTATCTTTATCAATGAATTTACCACGCTCTAATGACGGGTTTTTGTAAGTTACCCGACCTTCCACTTCCGAAATGGCCTGCCACATTTTCTGCGGCTTTACATGACCAAAGGCAATAATCTGCGCGCCCATCACCCGCTCAGACAAAGGAATCGTCTCAACCAGCGTCGCTTTTTCAGAGACATCGATAACCGGCAGCGGCTTTTTGTTTTTCACCACCGTCACCAGCACCAGAAAACCCACTGCAACTACGATGAAGAAAGACCACTTGCGTTTGAGAAGATTCGGAAGAGCTGCCATATCAAGCCTATCAATACGTTATTATTATCGTGCTGCCAGACAACAGCGGACGGGGAAACGTTACTACATTAGACTCAGTCTAGCTCGTCGTTAAGCAATATAATTTATCGTATTTAATCAGGTGATTAATTTCTGCAATGAGAAGTAAGAAGAGAGAGTAAAATAAGGTTATTAGTATTGAAATCCATCTAAGCACACAGAGGCTATAAAGCTAATGAGCATAGGCGGTTTTTCAGCATACTTACTCGTGAGGACTGTCTTAATTGGTTCATGTTCAATCGAGGCTCCAGAACTAAGCCCAGCTATCCAGTGGTCTTAATTGACCTCCTTTATCTTTCTCATCAGCAGTTAAACGTTACAAGGGTCTGTCTTGTGTTCGGTTATATTCACTCACGACGAAACTTAACTCTGGTTATAGGTGAAATTTGAGATTAGTCTTTTAAAAGTGATTAGATCAATATTTAAATTTACTAAACCAATTTCATAGATTTTACATCCATCTGCACCGATATATACGTAACCGATTAACTCCCTTTCGGACACAACTTCGTAAAGAAAAGATTTGTCACTTAACCACCTGTCATCGATCAGGTTAACTATAGAATTTGTTTTATTTTCCACATACTCCAGATACCGTTTTTTCCCTGAGAAAAGATACCCTGATACGAAAGCCTCGTTCATACAATATGTAGTACTTGATAGTATCAATGGTTGCATGCGACTTTCAGCAAAGTATATATACTGTGTTCGACCAGAATTATACTTTCTTTCATCGCCAAAATACTTGAACGATAACCGATCAAAAGACACATTATCTTTTATGAGATACTGATGATTGTATATTTCATCTAAGTGTTCAGAGACTAAAGGTGCTACAGACTTTATTTTGCTACCTGAACAAGAAATTAAAAGAAAAGAGATTAAAACAACAGCAATTAACCTGATCATTTATTATTCCAAATATATCTAGATAAAAATAAAATCTACCACACCCACCAACAAAAAATCATAAAAAATCCCAGCCGAAGCTAGGATCAAAAATACATAAACGATAAATTCTAAGACGTCGCCAATCGCCCAAACTGCTTTCTCTTACGTTCGAGATACGCTATCCCTAACAGCGGTAAGATGATCAAGCTACTGCCCACGATCAGCCAGGCATCCGGCACTTCATCAAAGACTAAAATCCCCAACAGGATTGCCCAGATCATTCCCGTATATTCAGCACTGGTCACCTGCTGAGGGGACACCCACTTGTAGCTCATGAAGACGGTAGCGTTGTACATCGAAATAAACACCGCCGAGCCTAAAGCGTAGTACAAAGTATCTGTATCAAACGCCGCGTCTTCCCAGATCGCTAATGTCATTGCGATCGGCACCATCATGATTTGGCTGACTAACATCGAGTGAACCGTCGATTGCCCTTTCGGTAACTTGCGAACCAAGGTAGCACTGATCGCCAACGAGCAAGCCACACCGATGGCACTGATCGCCGACCAGGATATTTCCAACGGACGGAGGATCACCAAAATGCCAATAAATCCACTAACCACTGCAAAAAGGCTCGACTTGGATAAGGTCTCGCGAAAGAAAAGCACTGAAAACACCACCACTAATAATGGTGCCGCATAGAAGATGGCGTTGGCGGTCGCCAGTGGTAAGGTACTCAGCGCCACCACCATACAACAAATGCCCGCATAACTAACGTGCGCTCGAATGAACTGGAGCCGGCCACCTTCCCACAAACGGTCAAAGTCCACCTTCTTAATGAACGGCAGTAACAGCATCAGCATGATCACCAGACGAACCGCAACGAACTGAAATACGGCTACATTTTCGCCCTGCATTTTTACAATCAGATCCGACACCATGGCCATGCCATTGCCTAAGATCAGCAAAAAGATCGCACTGTTAACGGTTTTCCCAGACATATCCCACTCCTAAATCTAAGTTCGGAGACACCATCAAATCCGAACAAAGAATGAACAACATAGAGATAGAATAGGACTCAAGCAGCATGATTAAAAATGATATATATTAGTTACCATTAGTTTTTTAGATACTAAAGACATATCCATTAAGCCCGGAATTACTGATGAAGCTTCCTCCCCTAAACGCCCTGCCTGCCTTTGAAGCCGTGGCTCGGTTGAACAGCTTTACCAAAGCCGCCGACGAGCTGAATGTCAGCCAAAGTGCCATCAGCCATCAAATTCGGGCCTTGGAATCGTATTTAGGGGAAGACCTATTCACTCGGCAGGGACGCAAGCTGTCACTCACCGAAGAAGGTCAAAACTATTGGGAAGCGATTTCCAGTAGCCTGAGCCAGATTGAGCGAGCCAGTGAACAGCTTCAGGGGGTTGCCAGTTCAGAAATTCGTCTGGCGCTTTTCAGTTCATTTGCAGTACGCTGGTTGATTCCCAATTTACCCAGTTTGCAGCGTAACCATCCTGAAGTAGATCTTCAGTTAGAGATGAAAAACGACAACCCTGTGTTATCGGATCACACCGCAGACTGCTTTGTAACCATTCAGCCCGAGAGCAAAGGCTACAGCATGGACTTGCTCTACATTGAGAAGCTCTTCCCTATTTGCAGCCGAAGTTACTGGAACCAGATGTGTGACACCCTGTATCAACAGGGGAAAATCGATACATTAACACCGGCGCATCTTCCAGCCGAGCTGCTGTTCCAGTTCCCGTTGCTATCGACAATTTCCATCTTCGATAAACCTAAACAGGATTGGCAGCGCTGGGCCTATGCAGGACGATTATCGATACCGGATACCGTGCGTTATCAGCAGTTCAGTCACATGCTCTTGACACTCGAAGCGGCCCGCCATCACCAAGGAATCGCACTGACAAATGATTATATGTACGACCCGGATCGGGACTCCGATCTCATCCGGCTACCCTGTCACGACTTCATCACCGACGATAAATTCTACTTTGCCTTCAAAACCAGTCGCCGTAACGAGCCGAGCATCATGAAGGTTCGCCAGTGGATTCAGAAAACCGCCCGTTCCACGGGGTTAATCTAGGGAGCCTCTGAATAAGTCCGCTCTAGCGACTCAAATACGGGTAGCGAAACGCCCACCGAACATACCACAACGTCTTCAACCCCTTTATTTTCGTGGCTTAACATCCTATCACCCGTTGGGGTGATAGTTTTTGGTCAGGTTTTTATTGAATGAATATATAGCAAAAAATCATTACAAAAATTAGATTCCGTCCATTTTGGTGCAATGGTATAAAGTTCAAAAAATAAACAATTATGAATTTCGAACATCTCGCAGGACGCGATGCTCTTGCTAAGCACTAGCAAACTTATCCATAAGTTTCCGGTGTATCGCAAAGCCCTTTCAGCATAGAAGCTGTCGTTTGAAGGGGTATCAGGCAGAAATGAAGTCGCCAAAAATCATAGCACTCAGTGTTGTTCTTCTCGGTAGTTTGCTACTGATGGGCTTCTCTGCGCTAAATTTTTCTGATTCCTCACCCAACGTGGTATTTGAAGAAAACGAAGTTACGTCTGGCTGCCAAACGAACTGTGATTCCGTGCCATCCGGCCCGATCTCTCCTGCCCCTATCGTCAATAGCCAAGTTCCGGCGCCAAAGGCTAAAGCGACACCATTTGCCAACGCCGAAATGAAAGCTCAACTACAACGCGTAGCCGATATGTACGAATACCAAAGCCAGTTCCCTTCGTATTCCTACCCAATCAGTGCGAGTAATCTTCAGCAGTTTATCCCTAATCGTCATATTCCAACGTCCTTACCATTAGGCGGTTTGGGTTTAGGTGATGACCTTAATCTCGTTTTAGGGTTAAACAAGTTTCAGTTTTTCTGGGGCGAAACCATTGAAGTCACTGCAACCGCCAATTTGGGAGAAGACACCAGTCTAACGCACGCTCAATTTCAGTTGGTGACTGCCGATGGCGAACCCGTTTTCACGAAAGGTTCAGCGGCAGATCAGGTCACATTCAGCCAAAACCAAGCGTCTGGCTCACTGATCTTATCGGAAGTAAACGCCCCAAATGAGCAAGATTTCTATGTGGTCGCCACTGTGCGTGCAGCCAACCACAGTGATCGTTTTGAGATTCGTACTCCACTGAAAATCAGTCATAAAATCGGAACGGTAGAAGACGTAGCCAATGCCTATGTGGAAGGCTCGCATCTGATCATCCCGGTAAACGTTACTCTGAAAGATGACGGCTACTATCTGCTTTCAGCAAATCTCTACAGCGACAGCAACGAGCCACTGATGAATCTCAGCGCTAAAGGTAAATTCAGTGCTTACGACGACACCATTGAATTAAAAGCACATTACAGCGCACTGTCGGCCAAACACGATGAAGGCCCGTATCAGTTAGGTGATTTCGAATTAAAAATGTTACCGGCAAAGCCAGGTGCAAAGAGTGGTTATGGAGAAGTACCCGACAAAGAGTACGACGTTCAGGGCTATCCATTTAAAGACTACGACCAAAGCCCCTATGTTGACCTAAACATAGAGGCAAAGGTGGAATTTTTAAGAACGTTATCCACATCCCAAGGTTAAAGAACGGGACGATAACGGACTTAACCCACGACTTCGGATCACAGTACACCACATGGTTGGTTTAGGGTGATCGAAGAAGGACGGTAGGAACTGAATCAAGGTTCCTTTCATGGAGGAAACACATCGCTCACATCGACATGTAAGTGTCGACGAAAACGACAACACAATAAAAATAAGAGAGAGTTATGATGTTTAAGAAAATTGCTGTATCTGCATGCATCATTACAGGGGGAATGCTGGCGGCGTTACCAGCGAGTGCACAACTTGCAGGAAAAAACGTAATTGCTATCCATGGCTTCCAACCAGGCAACTTGATGTCTGGTGAACAAACCGACCAACAAGTAAGTCAAAATGGTGAAAACTATTGGGCAGACTTCTGGTTACAACATGCGGACGCTCGTATCGATTGGGATTCCAACAATCGCATCGAGGACAAAACCGCAGAACGCATCTATGACAAAATCACCGAGCTTTCGCGCGCGGGTTTTTGTAACGATGGTTGCGTATTAGTAACGCACTCTACCGGTGATTTGGTTGCCCGCTATATGTTGGAAAACCAAACACACTGGTTAGAAGCACAAGGTCTTCAACCGCTGAACATCCTGGCTGCGATTGACTTTGCCGGCGCGGGTGGTGGTACTGAATTGGCAGACGTTGCCATTCAAGCTGCTAACAACGACGCATGGTACATGTGGCCGATGAAAGAAGCCTCTGAAGCCTTCCTTGGTTTTGAACTCCAACCTCAAAACATGGGCGTACTTCATAACCTGCAACCGAGCGTAGCGCGTTCTATGGCTACCTCAGTGTCCTACGTACCTCGCTTACGTATGGTCGGCGCAGGCTCTGAATACGGCGGCGTAACCAAACCTTTCATTACCGGTTCTGACGACTCGGTTGTGCCTTTGCACTCGGCTTGTGGCGCAGCTGACAACGGCAGCTACGACAGCTGTCTGCCAGACTTGGCAATGAACGGTAAAGTGGAAAGCAACCCGGCACCTAGCAGCTTCTACCCGAGTCATTACCCATTAGTAATGGCGGAAGGCGCAGGTCACGGGGCAACCATCAGCAATGCAACAGGCAACGTAATGACAGCCTCCACCAGCAACTACAGTGCTGGCGGTCTGACCATGAACCTAACGTTGGAACAACGTGAGGAACTGGCTTGGTGGCAACTTTGGGGCGAAGGTGACAAGTACACCACCATCAAAAACGCCAAGAGCCAGTCAATGTCTGCTGTGGTGTATAACAGCTTTTAGAAATAAGAGCCGTGTGATGCATAAAGTGATCTGACTCCTGTAAGATCAAAGAGGTTAGATCAAAGAGCGATATGAACCGGGGTAGGAGACATTCTGCCCCGGTTTTTTGGTTTTGGGCGTTAACCTTTCGTTAAGAATCCTGTTTCTAAGCCACAGATTGAGGCTTGTTTCATATTTTCTATTTCAAGTACCCCCTAACCTTGACTGTATTCAGTCTGAATATCGTTAGGGCGATCAAGTGAAACTTATCCTTATGTTTTTAACCGTTTTGCTTTTTGGTTGTAGCCATGTTGAGCAATCAATGCCTCTTCCTACAGTAAGCAACATAGAACTATTACCTAACTCAGCATCTGCGCACTACCTGGCATGGGAAAGAAATGGGGACTTACTTTGGCTAACTGAAGACCTTGATGTACAAAAAAGTAAGAAACTGGATGTGTATGCAATTCAACAAGTCTATCTATTGAATGATGGACTGCTTCTATTAACAGAGAGTCTCCAAAATAATGAGATTATAGAACAACTCATTAAACTCTCATTTTCAGGCCAACAAATAGCCTTCTGGCCCAGACTACCAGACTCTATAGCCTCCTTATCCATATATGAAAACGAGATATTTTTCATTGGCTTTATGGGGGATGAATACCAAGTTTCGGAGAATGCTATAACCACTACGGGGAAAAACTTTGGTCAGCAGGCATCTGTAATCAACCTTGGCGCCAAAGACAAAGTTGTATGCCATGGAAATAACACGAACAAGTTAGCTCATTGTTCAAGGCAAGGGTCACAGATCTGGACAGCTGAAGGGCTATGGGGAAGCCCTCCCACCTTATGTTCGAACTATTTACTAGAAGACGCTTTTTACCAATCTAATAACAACACTGAAAACTGGAAATACATAGTCAGGGATATAGCAACAGGAAATATCCTTGGTGAAATTGCCGCGCCGAATGTCTCTTTTAGTCGCTGCATTGAGAATCAGTTCGTCACAATAGGAGATGAAATCAATATCTACTCATTACCTAGCACTACCCCCTCGTCCACTCAAAAATGTGCTGGCAGTACAGCTCAAGATGCAGTTATAGATAACACTGGGATGGCTTGTATTACCAACACGGGCAGTATCATAAAACAATAATGGAATGTTCGTGGCATTTAATTATTAAAGCTATATGAACCGGGGTAGGAGACTTTCTGCCCCGGTTTTTTACTCTTAACGAAGAGCCCTTCCAATCATTCAATCACTACCCTCACTCATGCCAATAACGCTTTGGAATATTGCGTGTTTTCTGGGTTAACGCAGGGTTCGGGATTTCAATGCGATGACGTTGATCGATATTTGCCCGTTCAATTGCGCTGATGATATCCGGATGTTGATAGAAGAATGAGAGAAAGCTACCGTCTTCATAGGCCAATTGAAAACCTTGCTCTATGGCCGAGCTCAATTCGGTATTGCCTTTATTCGTGAAAAAGAACAAAGCAAATGGATAGACGAGTAAGAGCTTCTTTTCGGCCGTGAGGTTTTTTAACCAGGTTTGACGGTAAGCCAACTCAAAGAATATTTCAGGAAGGCTTCGTGAGAAATAATCCCCTCGACCCAAGTTAATCATTTCAAATAAATTATCATACAAGGCTTGATCCTGTTTCAGCCCAGAAAATTCAAGAATCTCAATATCAGACCAACCTACCCCCTGAAGTCCTTTAAACGACTGTAAATCTTCAAGGTAATTGACCTCATTAAAATCCACCTGATTATCTCTGTGAATAATGAAGATTCTGTACCCTGTTAAGCCTCGATAAATAGGGTATGGAATGGCATGCAGCTCTTCTTCATAACTGGCCGAAGTTCCCATCCAGAACACATCCAGCTTGTTAGTTTTGATTCTTTCCACAATACGTGACTGGGAATAGATATCCTCAGAAACCTTTAATGTGAAGTCATACCCGGCCTTTTTAAGAACGAACTGGAGAAGCTCAACAGGATAGAAGTTATCTCGCGCATCGTAGTGGGATGTTCTCGGAATAACGACTTCCTTGGCAGGAGCCACTGTTGATAACACAAACATCAACACGAAGAAAAAACGCAAATACATCCTACCCTCCATCCGTATACAACTTACCAGTGTAGCCGTATTTGTATTAAGCGTAAGGATTTAAAGTTCTATGTAGAACAAGCCATTAGGTAAGCAAAACTGCAATTTTGAAAATAATACAGGAAGTAAAGAATTTAATTATTCGAGCGAGTCAGACACCGTTGCCACACCGTATATTTCGCCAATGATCCAACCTATTAAAAAACCACTACCAGAGCCTTCGAGAGTAAGACCTGCCATAAAGCCAAGAAATGCACCTATCGTCCCGACAATGCCACCACCCACCAGCATAGCTTTAAGGTGACTTACTTTCCTTGAGTCTGGACTCATGCGACTGCTTGCTCCTTCAGTTTCACTTTCTCAATTTCGCACTGAATTTCTTCAAACTGAGATTCGTCCATGCTGTCAGTCAAAAAATAAGAATCACTGTCGTTCGTTAACACTAAATATTCTTTATTTTTAACGGTTCGAAAGATACCAGTATCGTATTCATGACATTGAAGGCTTTTTAACCTCTCATAAGGTATGTGCCAAACGATTACCTCCCCCCTTTTATGCATTAAGCTATTTTCCCCGAACTCCAAAATTTCAAAGTCATAGCAAGACTCTGTTTCCGGTTTTTTAGCTCTATCCTTATATGGCTTAGGCAAACAGCGAAACGTGGTAATTAGAGCGGGGATGAACAGAACCAGAGACCATTCACCGTTATAGACATAAGCAAGAACCAGTAGTATCCATGACACAGCAGCTAAAAATAAATCTAACTTTGTACCATCTAATTCAGGTTCCACAAGCTGAGGTTGGCTAGAAATAATTGTGAATATTCTCATTACTCATCCATGTTCATTAAATGGATTTCCACTAGCTAAACGCTTTAAAAAAGAGCGCGACCACTCTAAAAATGCTTGAACAGCCTGCATCTTCACCAAAAGTATCCAGACAAGATAAATAGCCGTAGATAAGAGCGCTAAAAATAATCACGAGTAGCGTATATCCAAACACTTTGATTCGTTGCTCAGATTTCCTTTGCGTAATAGCAAATTCTTCAGCTGCCGTTTTTTGGTTTTCCCTAGACAAATCAACCCAGCCCTTCCAACTCTCGACTCATATTTTGTCTGGCCTTAGCTTCCAGCGTTTCATAAAAAGCATCGCAAGAATATATGCGAGGTCTCGCCAGGAACGACATCAGTAAGGCTTTTCGTTTCCGAGTATAAATAAACTTGGGAACCCAGGCGTATTCTTGTCTCACATCCTGCTGATATTTCGTATAGACCTCTTCTGAACGACCAAGAATTGCCAGATCAATATCGACAATAAGCTTTTGATCCTCGTCGACTGGCACATAGTTATGCTCAGTCGCCATAATGAACTCAACAACCTTATTGATGATTTCTTCATTGGCTTCATTTTCAGTTAAAAAGGTGCGTGCCCACTGAGCACTTTTAGCCTCATTACCAGAAGACTTAGTCTTATAGATGGCGTCATGGAACCATAACGCCAGTTCGATCAGGTCTTTTTGATTCGTCAATTCCTCAACCTGATCCAAGGATTCTAATACCGCCACTAAATGCGACAGATCATGGTAGCGTCGATGTTTTTCGGAGTAAGCAGCTATCAGAGAATCAAACGTTGTTTGATTCTCTGATAGCCCTAAGCGAACCATCAACGCCTGCCATCGTGTCTGCCACATAATGAAATCCTCGCTACGTCGTATTCCTCTGACCTTTCTCCAGAGTGAGTACCAAGGATAACCTGCAAACCAACGACGCCCAACAGGGAATCGCATCTCAACTGATTGAGAACCGATTTCTTACAGGCACAAAAAAAGCAAGCCTAAGCTTGCTTTTTTAAGAGATCTCGCTGGCGATTATAGCGCCATGATGTTCTCTGCTTGAGGGCCTTTTTGACCCTGAGTCACAGTGAACTCAACTTTTTGGCCTTCAGCCAATGTTTTGAAGCCAGAGCTTACGATTGCGCTGAAATGAGCAAAAACGTCAGGGCCTGATTCTTGAGAAATAAAACCAAAACCTTTTGACTCATTAAACCACTTAACGGTACCAGTAACTGTATTAGACATAAGATATTATCCTGTAGATAAATTATAAATGTGCCCTTATGAGAGGCATGAATAGCGGGAAAAACAGACTTAATTTAAAAACTACAGGACGATGAACTTCAGAAATGCAACGAAATGGAGATTAAAAACGAGAGGCTTACTTTCTAGCTGCGATCAATGTATAGGGTTAACCAACCTAAGTCAAACCTTTATTGAATAAATTTTAAACAATTGTAAATAACCGAGTACTTCATACCCTGATTCCCAAACCGAATAGTCCACTTACTTCGATCCAAATCCGTTTTCGAGCTGTGATTAATGTACACTCGTAGTAGTGATGAAATTGCAGGAAGCGAAGCATAATCAAAAGGAATTTAGACATGAAAAGCCTACTCTTACTCCCTCTGACAGTTGTATTAATTGCCTGCAAAACATCTGCGACGGCAAATAACCAGCAGCCTTCCGAACAAGAGTCATTCCTGGTCGAAGCGATTCAAAACACACCATACTCGGCCGTAGTAAAACATATTCGTGTTGATGTTCTGCCATCCGACCAGCCAGATTTCACAGAACAACATATTTATTACGCACAGGTTTTAGAGACCTTTCGAGGTGAAGAGCTCTCCACCATCAACTATTCGATGTTCGTAGAAGAAGGCGAAGACACTATCATTGACCAAAACCCAGTTATAGTGACGCTTTGCAAAGATGATGAAGGTTTCTATTGGCCAGGAACGGGTGCCCAGTTTGAGGGTACTACAGCTCTCATCTCATTAGCTAAAAAACATAGCGTGCGAAAAACAGAGTCGAACCAAACCCATTTTTCGCATTGCAACTAATGGTGTACCAGCAGTAAAGCAAGGGAATAGTAACGAGCCGCCGATTCGTATTGAATCGGCGAAATATCCCGTCTAGACCTCAACCGTTTCAAACCGAGAGGCCATGCCTACCCCACCAACAATCAGAGATTGAATCGCACCTGCTTTTCTTGAAAGCCGGGCATCGAGGCAACTGGGCGACGCAGGCGTCATCGCATAGCCTTGTTCGATCACGAAGTGGTCTTTATCCATGTTCAGGTAATCATGCAGATAGCATACCAGCGGACCTGCAGCCATGCCGGTTGCCGATTCTTCCTGAATGCCATAACGCGGAGCGAACATTCGGGTTGAGGCATCTCGCCCAGGCACGTTGGTTTCGGTTGTAAAAACGTAGTAGCCAATCAGATCATACTTTTCGGAGATGGCGTCGATTTCCGGTTGATTCGGCTGTATCGCTTCAAGCTGCTCAATGTTGTTCACTCCCACCACTAAAAAGCCGTTTCCTGTGTTAGCAATCACAGGTTTTGCCAAGATCTTTTCTTGTGAAGCGTCATCTGAAAGCCCCAAAGAAGTTAGGATTCGATCGTGATCCCCTACCGGATCTGTGTACTTAGGAGCCAGTTGCTCCATGTAGGCAACGTCACCTTTCACTTCAATCTGACGAACGCCGTCAATGGTTTCTTTGGAGGTATTCGGTGAAGGGATCAAACCTTGCTGAGACAGATAACTGAAGGTAGCAATGGTGGCGTGCCCACAGTGTGCAATTTGCATCTGGGGCGTAAAGAAATCGAGTTTGAAATCAGCGACATCAGATTTGGAAACAAACGCTGTTTCTGACAAGCCAACTTGTTTGGCAATGTTGAGTTTCTGTTCATTGGTTAGCTCATCGGCATTCAAGACAACTCCCGCCGGATTACCTCCACGATTGTCATCGACAAAGGCATTCAAAATAGCAACATTAACTTTCATAACCTATCTCCTTTAATCGTTCTAAAATCGGTATGAAAGCAATGCTAGCAATCTAGAGTATGGTCTAGGTCAAGCGTTTTAGACGTGAAATTTTATTGGCGGTGACATCTACATAGTGTTCGATGCTTTTCTGTTGTTCTTTCAGATGTTCGAGATGATCTTCGAGAATACTCAAACAGGTGGCGCTGTCGTCATTGTAAAAGGCGAGAGAGTATTCTTTGATTCGACTGAGTGGCATTCCCGAGTTTTTCATGCAGGCGATCCAGTTTAATAGATCCACATCTTTAACATTGTATGCGCGATGCCCACTGGCATCTTTCTCTGGCTGGTTGATCAACCCTTGTTTTTCGTAATATCGAATGGTGTGAATGCCTAAGCCGGTATTCTCACTGACCACTCCAATTTTCATACCTTACGTTCCTGTTTAAATCTTTCGTTGCTATTTCAAAAAAGCTATACGTCCGTTCTGTTCTTATTATCTCTGTCTGACTATTGATGCCAGTATTCTTTGGGGATTGCCAACGTACGTTCCGATAAATTGGGATTCGGGATATCAATGCGACGACGTTCAGCCAATCGAGATTGTTCGATCGCACTCTTAATGTCTGGATGATTATAAAAGAACTCCAATAAACTCCCATCTTGATAGGCCAACGTAAAGCCTCGTTCGATGGCAGAACTCAATTCAACGTTTTCATGACTGGTGAAAAAGAACATCGCCAACGGGTACACCAACAATAGGTTTTCCTCCACAGCAAGGCTATGCAAGGTTGGCTTTCGGCTCTTTAACTCGCCATAGACTTCCTGAAGGCTGCGTGAAAAATAATCGCCCCGACCGAGATTAATCATCTTAAACAGGTTTTCGTACAAGCTTTGCAATTGCTTGAGGCCAGAATACTCAAGGATTGGAATATCACTCCATCCCAGCCCCTGAACACCAATGTAATGCTGCAGATCATTCAGCGTTTGTACCTGATTGAACCTCGTTTGATTATCTCTATGAATGATAAAAATACGATAGCCCAGAAAGCCCCGGTAAATCGGAAAAGGAACGGCATGAAGAATGTCCTCATACTCCTTGGAGGTTCCCATCCAATAGACATCCAACCGATTTCTTTTTAACGATTCCACAACCCGAGCTTGGGAATACAAGCCATTGGTGACTCTTAATTGATGTTTAAAATTAGCTTTATTCAGGACAAAGATTAATAGATCAATGGGATAACCACTGTCTCTGGCTTCAAAATGAGAGGTTCTGGGAATTACGACTTCATGCGCTGAAAGTAAGGTCGAAACCCCAAGTAGCAAGACTATCGTCACCCAGCGAAACAGCATAATCACCACCTTAAATGAATCATCTATCAGTGTAGCCCTGATTGATGGTCTCGGTGGTGTTTTGCCAGAAACACTGTGTTTGTTGAATCAGAAATTGATGTCCGTCAGCCTCACTACGGTTTTGTGTTTGAAAACCACAATCAGGAAATCATTGATAACTGACTGCACGTTGCAGCAAGCCATACCGTTGTCGATATTCGGTCATGGTTAACCCCATCGTTTTCTTGAACAATCGTCGGAAGGAACTCACATCTTCATAACCGGATTCCCAAATCAGACTGTTTACTTGCTTGTTGCTGGTCTCCAACCCCCGACGTACAAATTCAATACGCAGACGCTGTAAGTACGCAATCGGTGTTTCCCCAGTAGCTTGCTTAAAACGGCGAGTCAATTGACGCTCGCTGATCGACACCTGAGTCATTAATTCAGGTAACGATTCGACGTCCTGAAAATGCTGTTCCAGTAAGGACTGAAGTTGTGAAACGTAGGGATCTCCGTGTGTTTGATTGGGTAAAAACATACTGAACGGGGTTTGAAAATCCTGTGCGGGTTCAATTAACATCAGCCGACCCGCTTGCAATGCCAGTTCACGACTGTGGAAGCGTTCAATAAGATACAACACCATTTTCGAAATAGCCGATGCGCCACCGACACTGATGATATCTCCATGATCCAACACCAGCTGCTTCACATCGAAGACCTGCTCGGGAAACAATTTCTGAGCAAGAGAATCCATCAGCCAATGCGTCGTTAACGCTTTACCGGAAGCAATACCGGACGACGCCACCAGAAAGTTACCATGACACACGCCAACCACCACCGTTCCGGCCTGATGCCAGGTTCGAATCAGCTGAACATAATCTTCATTAACCACCAGGGATTGCGCTAACCGTCGTTCATCAGTGGTGGCTTGCAACATGCCGGGGACGATTAAGATGTCGGGTCTGTCATCAGGATCAATCACTGTCACAGGGCCAATCGGGAAACCGTTATATGCCCTGTGTTCTTGATTCCGGCCGATCAATTGATAAGGAAAAATATCCTCTTCTACACCGGACGATTTTCGGTGAGTATAGTTTGCAGCGATTAACGTATCCACGACAGAAAAGATCCCCGAAGCGGGACAACGATCCCCAATCAAGATAGAAATTCGAGTCTTTTGCATATCCTTCACCTTCTTCTGACTTCTATAACATCACACCAAGCAATGGCTTATTCAACATTATAGATGCAGTTTTAGCCACCCCAAGGGTGTCATATTTGACATTTTTAATGCCTTTACAGCCACAAGAATTAAAAAGTGATATTTGTCTAAAAAGGCCATATTTACGCCGTTAAAGACATCCCGCTTTTCAGAGGTTCATGAATATGATGGTCTCAAGTTCAATGAGTAGACTGAGGAGCCAGCTATGAACAGTGCGACCCAAAACGCAACGCCATCAATGAACGCCTCGGCAACGTTCACTGAATCAACGTCACGCAATAAGTACGATCAGCAACCTGGGCATTCAAGAGCAGAACATCAATGGTTTTCGCATATTGAAGACTACATTACGCAGCAAAGACAACCTGCCCCGTTCATCTGGGCGGGGAAAACGGTACGTGCAGTCAATATGGTATCGACACGGGCCGCCGGTAAGCTGGCACATAAGATCTGGTTTACGCCCCAGAATCGTCCGATCAGCGAGGCCGACCACAGTTGGCTGAAATCGGCATCTCAGGAACTGCTGAGCTATAAATGTCAGGCCATTCCATTGTATCAATGGGGCGCAGGCCCAACCGTATTAACCGTTCACGGCTGGGGTGGCCATTCGGGGCAGTTTCGACAAATGACTCAAGCGCTGGTTAAAGCGGGATATCGTGTACTGAGCTTCGATGCACCAGGTCATGGTTTAGCGGAAGGAAACACCACTAACGCAGAGGAAATCAGTGAGATCATTCAAATGATTGCCAGACATCAAACGATCGCCGGCATCATCAGCCACTCCATTGGCGGGTTATCCAGTCATCATGCAATAAATAACGGTGCAAAGGCAGGTTTCCATGCGGTATTGAACACCCCTATGTGTCTGACACACATCGTACATACCTTTAAACATCAGCTGTCTTTACCCAGTGAAGTGATCGATCAACATAACGCATTGATGGAAAAGAAATTCGGCCCGGACTTTTGGCCTAACTATGATTTACGGAACCAATCCAAGCCTATTCCGCAGTTTTTCAGTTATGACGATCAGGATCACCAAGTGAGCCCTGAAGTGGGGAAAACATTGCAATCTCACTTTCCAGAAGCTGACTTTGTTTTCACTCAGCAATTAGGACACAACAAAGCCGTAAGAACGCCGGAGATCATTGAGGCCGTAAAAGCCTTCATTCAAAAAAACCAATAAGACGAATAAGTAAACGGGATCGAGATTGAATCCAGAGATTGGCAACCTGACTTACCAGTTGTGAGGTAGAGAATGATCACCGCTACCAACCAACTGGCCTTTTTAGCCCGCCTTTCTGGCACGCTTGGTGCGGTACATTTCCTGATCCGCCGATTCCACCAACTGATCAAAATCCATATCCACTTCAGGAACAAGGATGCCCCCAATACTGACTTTCAACGGTCGGCCACAAGGTAAAACCTGATCACTAAGGAAACGATTCATCCGCTGAATCACCGCCGGTAAGGTGTCGATTTCAGTTAACAAGACTAAAGCAACGAATTCATCGCCACCGATTCGGGCGGAAATATCGTTATCCCTAAGACAGGCTTCCATCCCTCGGGCAAGCGCAATAATGGCTTCATCACCCGCCTCATGCCCCAACAAATCATTAATCTCTTTCAAGTCATCAATATCGAGATACAGCAAGCCCAAATTACAGCCAATACGACAAGCCAGTTTATGTTGCTGATGCGCTAAAATCCGAAATCCCCGACGATTATACAAGCCGGTCAGCTCATCACTCATGGCAATTTCTTCAAGTTCTTTATTGCGTTGAATTAACGCCAAATCACCTTCAACGATGTCTTTGAACTGTTCCACCAGCTTAGGATACACAGGGTCATAATTGGTGGGCGCAATGTCCATCACACAGACAGTTCCAAAGAGATCTCCGTCGGGCATAAAAATAGGCATGCCCAAATAAGAGACCATGCCATCAGCCGCTTCGGGATTGTCATCCCAGAAGGGGTCTTTACTCGCGTCCCGGACATAAAGCGGGTCTTTGGTTTCGATGACTTTCTTACAGTAGAGGTTGATGTCATAGCTGTAGACATCCCCGGTACCGTATTTGATCTGTTGCTTTTCACAAGCAACCACAGCCATCAGCCCTGAGGAAGTGCATTGAACAATGAAAGCAGCAGGCGCATGGCAGGCTTCAGCCATAACATTAACGGTATGCTGCCACTTTTTTAGCCAAGGACTGAAACGATCGGAATGAAGAACCCACTCTGTCTGAGACATAAGCGACTACCTAGTTCTGGTGCGCCCAGCAGTGCGCACTGAGTGATATCTATAAATTTAGTCGGATTTCCACCCACAGACACAGCTATTTGATAAGCGGTTACTCACATGCGACCTGATCAGGCCGATTCCTCTGATAAAGAAAGAGGGAGCCTAGCTCCCCCTATCATAGACATACGATGTAAATCGTAATCTAAGCCATTAAAAACGACCGAAAATCAATCCCAAAAGCCACGTCAGGAAGTCGATAATTCGCTGCCAAGGGCTTGGCTGCGGACGGTTATCCACAATATCAAACTCAGTGTTCACGGAATCACGACCATCTGACACGGTCACCGAAACCGTCGCAGGCAGATGATCAAAGCTGGCGTCCGAAAGCTCTGCCGTAATCACGCCCTCATCTGACACGCTGAACCCAGCAGGTAAGCCTTGCACTTGGTACGTCAACTCATCGCCATTGGCGTCCACAAAGTACTCGCCCAAGTCCAGCTCCACTTCTTGATCCAGTCCCGTTAAGGATAATGTCGGAATGTCTTCCTTCAGCATTGGTGCGCTGTTCTCAAAACGTAATCCCACCACAATAGGGTCATGATCCGAGGAGCGGAAGGCATCGGCAGAGGCATAGTTATCCACCGAGTTATAGCTCTGACCATTGGCTTCGGTGAGGTAATCCACCATTGAATCTTCAACGGAGTTGATGTGCCAGGCATCCACGCTCACCACATGCTCAACCAAGCCATCGCTCGCCAATGCATGATCCAAACTGCCAAGAAAACCGCTGAACGAGTAGGAGAAAGGTTTGGTTTCAGACGCCTTGTCGGTGTACTTCAGATTAGTAAAGCCGTCACCGTAGAATACCTGCATTGGATCTTCCTGACTGTACGCATTCAAGTCACCCAAGATCATCACTTTGTCTGTTTCAACACCGGTTGGCTGAGTCGCTAAGAACTGAGTCAAGGCTTGTGCGGCTTTGGTACGAGTCAGGTTACAGTTGCCCTGGCCATCCTGACCTTCGTTGGCTTCGTTACACGCCGACCCTTTGGACTTAAGGTGGTTCACAGACAAGGTGAAGGTCTCACCCTGGTAATCAAAACTTTGAATCAAAGACGGACGGTTTTTGTCATCAATGAACAGCGGGTCACCGTTCTCGTCTACAGGCGAGTTATCACTGTTCAGGATCACAGTCTCGCCCGTTGGACTCAACTTCGCAGAACGATAGAGAAGCCCCACTGAAATCGCGTCACTACCGATGGCATCCACATTTGGATTAACAAAGCGGTATTCGTTGCCCGGCTGTTGTTGCGTATTCAATGCAGCCACTAAATCCTGAATGGCACTGTTGGCATCATAACCGTCGTTTTCGATTTCCATTAAAGCAACAACGTCAGCGTTCATTGCAGTCAATGCCGCCACGATCTTATCCGTCTGCATAGTGAACGCATCGTAGCTTGGCGCACCACGCGAGGTCGGGAAACCACCGCCTTGGCCATCGCCATTGAAGAAGTTAAGCACGTTCATGCCCACCACCACCAAATCCGCCTCTTCCGAAATCACTGGTTCAAGTGTACGAGGTGCGGTCGGGTCGATGGTCAGATTCGAAGGGATCACCGTATAGTTGTTACGCCAGCCGTGCATCACTCCTTCAAGATCACGTACGCGGTATCCGATACGCATCGGGTTATCCGCCGAGAAACCTGAGTCATCCGGGAATGGAATGAACGACGGATACGATGCAGACACGCCATCATCCACTAACAATACATCGAGTGGACGCGCCTCTGCGGCCGCTAGTGCTTCCGCAGACCCCGGCAGAGCAATTTCAGTCGGTTGATAATGCAACTTAGACGACACCACGAACTGACCGTAGTTACCGAAGCCATAACCGGTACCGAATAAGTCGCTGACTATTAGTTCCTGGTTGGTTTGAACGCGCATCCCTTCTACGGCTTCCAGCGCTTCAAGCGATGCAACCGGCAAGGTTACAGACGCAGCGGTTGGCAGGTCGTTTCCTGAAGAACACACCACCAGCTCATCGACGCTCTTCAACTGAGTGGCGTTGTTGAATTCAGCCACCGATGCCATCAAGCGAACTTTGTCGCCAACATTCACAACATTACGGTAGTCATAGACAAAAACACCTTCTGAGGTATTATCATTGCCATCGCTGTCAGACGCTTCTTCTTGTAACCAAAAACCGCTGTATTGGTAAGAAGCATCGCCGTTGGCCAATGTACCGCCTTGTAGATCCGCCGTTACAATGGCTTCAACAATCACCTTCTGACCAGACAGTGGCGACGCATCGTTTGAAATGTCTGTGATATTGCCCTGCACAGCACTGATCAGTGCATAGCCTTCAACCGTTGGATCACCACACTCACCCAGAGTTGGCTCAGGATCTGGATCAACACCACCACAGGCATTCACCGTACCCGGTGTCGGCACAAGCTGTTGATAGCCATCGGTGTTACGGGCAACTCTTTCACCACAACGTTGGTTCGAGTGGCTGTCTTTATCGCCCGCGCCACCTTCATTGACTTGCGGTTGGCCTGTATTCAACAAAGGCAATAAGCCACTGTCATCACCATCGTTGGTGTCATAGACCAACGCATCGATAAGGTTATTGGTTGTGATCGCTGACCCATTCGGGAACTGGCTGGCTGCTGCTTGATATAAGGCCACCGCATCGGCTCCGTTCTGAACCAAATTGCTGTCCGGCGACACATCCAGATCACAATTGACCACATTGGCGGCATCACCACACACCACGAAGTAACCGTTGCTGTCCGTTACCTGACCAGACAGATCAATGGTCATGTAACTGGTGTCGTTGCTGCCGTTGAAGAAGACCAAGGCATAGCCGTCGAGAGAGGTATTACCGGCGCCGCCATCATACAGTTCAACAAATTCGGCGGTATCTGTACCCGGGTTGTCGCTGTCGACCTCATTGATGACCGGTGCAGCCATCAGAGAGGCAGAAACACTACTGCTCATAATGGCAGAAGCTAATAATAATTTTCGCATGAGAGCTCCAATTTTTAATCAAATGGTTATAGTTTTGGATTAAAAGGAGCTATTAGACGGAGCAATTGCTACAGGTCGGATAACAAACGATGAAGACTGTGTGCGATTTTTATGAAAGGACAACAAACCGAGAATCAATTCATAAAATGGTCTGTACGCAACTGATAATCAAGTGGTACACAAGTGATGATCAAGCGGTACACACTGCGGGAGCAGACAAAAAAAGAGGTTCGCAATGAACCTCTTTTTGGTTTTCATGTAGAGAGTAAGGATCTAGCCTTTCTGGAATGGATAGATGGAACCCAACTTCAACAGTTGCGTTAATTCATCCAACGCGGTGCGCGATTCCACCAACAAGCTAGGATCGGCCAAATCCTCTGGCGAGATACGATCACGATAGTGTTTCTCAACCCAGGTGACCAGATCCTTGTATACCTGATCGCTCATCAACACATTCTGATGCCCCGCCGCCAGTTCGGTTTCGTTCAATGCTACGCGCAAACGTAAACACGCCGGGCCACCGCCATTCTGCATGCTCTGTTTCAGATCAAACACTTTCACCTGTTTGATCGGTGTGTTCATCGTCACCAACGAATCCAGATAATTGGATACCGACGGCACTTCACGACATTCATGCGGCACCACCAAGGTCATGTAGCCATCGTCATGGCTCAGTAACTGGCTGTTGAATAAGTAAGATCGCACGGCGTCCTGAACGCTCAAATCCTGATTGGATACCATCACTGGCACCAGACTTGTACCCAACAATTTGCGGTCAATCTCTTCAATCACCTGATTCGAATTCAGGAAGGCTTCTTCATGATAAAAAAGCACATTGCGATTCCCAACGGCGATTACATCGTTGTGGAATACACCGGCATCAATGGTTTCCGGTTTCTGCTGGGCATAGACCACACGATCTTGTGAAAGACCGTGTAAACGCGCGATTCCCCGACATGCCTCCAGGGTTTGGCGTGCCGGATACTTTTTAGGTGCTGGCGCGTTTTCACGGAAAGCTTCACGACCATACACAAAGAACTCAACCCCGGCTTCACCGTATTCATTACAGAAACGGGTGTGGTTAGCTGCGCCTTCATCACCAAATTGTGAAACTGCAGGCAACGCCGGATGGTGTGCAAAGTGGTTTGGGTCGTTAAAAATGGTTTCTAAAATGCGGGTGGTGGTTTCATGTTCGATAGAACGATGCACCTTGGCATTCAGATTCGCAGCAGTAAAGTGCACTTTGCCGTCTTGAGTATCCGCACTTGGCGATACTGTAGCGGCATTGGCCGTCCACATGCACGAGGCGGAACTGGCCGCCGCCAACACCACAGGCTCATGCACGGCTGCGCTGGCTAATACTTCACTGTCTGAGCCGGTAAAGCCCAACGCTCTCAGGGTTTCAATACTCGGGCGCTCTTGTGGCGGTAACACCCCTTGCTTGAATCCGAGGTCATGTAGGGCTTTCATTTTTTCAAGCCCTTGCAACGCCGCTTCTTTAGGGTTCGACGTCTGCTTTACGTTACTTTCAGACGCGACGTTCCCATAAGATAAACCGCTGTAGTTATGAGTCGGTCCAACCAACCCATCAAAATTCACTTCGTATGCAGTCATGGTCTTTCCTTCATTTCTGCCATATCAACCGGGCCATAAATGGCGCACTTGTTTTTCAATTTCAGTGTTAACTTACAGTGTTAATCCAGGGGACAAGCTGCCTGGTACAGACAAACTTTCATCCTCAAGAGAGGCCATTGGGTAAGCACAATAGTCCGCCGCGTAGTAGGCGCTGGCTCTGTGGTTACCACTGGCTCCAATACCACCAAACGGTGCGGCACTGCTGGCTCCGGTTAATGGTTTGTTCCAATTCACGATCCCTGCCTGAATTTCATCCAGGAACTGCTCATACAGTTCAGGGTCATCTGCCAACAGACCTGCGGATAAACCAAATTCGGTGTTATTCGCACCGGCTAAAGCCTCTTCGAATGAGTCGTAACGAATCACACTTAACAAGGGGCCGAAATACTCTTCATCAGGCAGTGCCGTCACCGCAGTGACATCAATAATGCCCGGCGACAACAAGGCCGTACCTTCTTTTAAGCGTGTCACTTCAAGTAAAGATTGGCCGCCCAGTTGCTGCAAGTTTTGTTGCGCTTTAAGAATGCCTTCGGACGCAGGAATCGAGATCAGAGAGCCCATGAACGGTTGCTCTTCTGCGTTGTAATCACCCACTTTGATGTTCTTGGTTACTGCCACCAAACGCTCGATGAACTTATCGCCCTGCTCGCCTTTTGGAACGAACAAACGACGGGCACACGTACAACGTTGACCCGCAGACACAAACGCCGAGAACACGGTATGGTGAACCGCCGCATCGAGATTCTCAGGGTTATGAACAATCAGCGGGTTGTTGCCACCCATCTCCAACGCAAGAATTTTTCCTGGCGCACCGGCAAACTGCTTATGCAACAAATGCCCGGTTGCAGAACTACCAGTAAAGAACAGGCCGTTGATATCGGAATGACCAGCTAATGCAATTCCTGTTTCTTTGGCGCCCTGAACCAGATTAATCACGCCATTTGGCAAGCCGGCTTTCAGCCAGATTTTAAGGGTTTCATCTGCCACCATTGGCGTCATTTCACTGGGCTTAAATACCACGGTATTACCCGCCAACAATGCCGGTACAATGTGACCATTAGGTAAATGGCCCGGGAAGTTGTAAGGCCCGAATACCGCCACCACGCCATGCGGCTTATGACGAAGCACCGCATGACCGGCAGCCACATCACTTTCCTGACGACCAGTCCGCTCTTCATACGCTTTAATGGAAATTTCGATTTTACCAATCATGGCACCAATTTCAGTGGCCGATTCCCAGAGTGGTTTACCGGTCTCTTTACCAATGCACTCTGCCAGGTGATCTTTGTTTTCACCCAACAATTCAGCAAAACGACGAACCAAGGCCATACGCTCTTCAAGCGGTGTACGACGCCATGCAGGAAACGCAGCTCTTGCCGCTTTTACCGCCTGATCAACTTGTGCAGCTGAGGCTGACGTTCCTTCCCAAATAATCTCTTGTGAGACAGGATTGGCAGATTGAATCACCTCACCTTCACCCGCTAGCCATTGGCCGTTAATCAATAATCGAGGGTCCATATTAATGCTCCTGTACTCCAAATTCTGTTTGAGAAGATTCTTTCACGCCGAGCTCTTTTTGGGCGTCCAAACGGGGTTCGCGCAGAGAAACAATGCGAACCTGATCACCGGTATTTACTTGCAGTTGCTCGGCTTGTTCTTTGTTGATCAACAACAACTTGCCAACCAGCGAGGACTTGTTAAATAACGTCACCCTGAAATCTTCATACTGTGTGTTGGACACCAACAGAGGGTCTCTGTCTGTGTCATCAAAAGGTTTCGCGTTACCGACTTCCACCGTCACTAAACGGCTTTGACGCACGGCACGAATGTTTTCCACAAAGGCTTCGACCAATGGCCCGGCATCGAAGATGTCCACCAAGCCGTTGTAGTTAAAGCCTTCACTCTTGAGCATGGCCAAAGCCGGTCGCGTGTTGTCATGAGTTTTACCCACCGTCTGTTGTGCTTCTTCAGACAAAAACGGTAAATAAATCGGGTATTTCGGCATCAACTCGGCGATAAAGGATTTCTGACCAACACCGGTGAGGTAATCCGCTCGGGTAAATTCCAGAGAAAAGAACTTACGTCCAAGCGATTCCCAGAACGGTGAGACGCCGTTTTCATCCGAATAGCCACGCATCTCGGCAAACACTTTCTGGCTGAACAAATGAGCAAACTGCGCCAGAAACAGGAAACGGCACTTAGACAACAAACGGCCGTTATTGCCCTTACGGTAATCGGCATCCAAAAACAGCGAACACAGTTCACTGCAGCCGGTCATGTCATTGGTCAGATACAGGGTCGGCGTTTGTTTGTGAATGCCTAATTCAGAAGAGGCATTTACGGTGGTGCTCACCCGATAGTTGTACCAAACGTCACCTAAGCCAACAGCGGCTTCCAGACCACAAACACCGGCAATACAGCCCGCTTCGGTGTCTTCCAATGCAAACATATAGAAACGGTGACGCTCATCAGTCCGTTGACTGAATGACGCTTCCGACGCCTCAATTTTTGCGGCTAGCAATTCTTCGTTGGCAGGTAAGGTCGTTAGCCCTGAACCTGCGTTTTGAGCCATTCTCAACAAGTCGCCAAGATCTTTTTGTTCAATAGGTCGAATCACAATCATCTTAAGACCTCCTAGAAAGGTACGACCGCAATGCGATCGTCCTCTTGCAACCTCAGTGCTTCGACTTGTTGCGCTTCAAGTTCCACGGTTTGTTCATGCTCATCCAACGAGGTCAGGACACAGCGGAAATCGGATAACGTCGGATTGCACACCATGAACTTACTGCCTTTCGGACGTTGTTCAGCCTGACTGAAACGCTTGTAGTGGCAGTTCTTCAAGGTATGAATATCGTCCAGACGTGCAATCAGAGTTGGGCCACCATCAAAAATATCGAGGTGTTTACTGGTGCGGAACCCTTCCCTTAACAACAACTGGTAACCGATGGACGCCGCATCGTTTGGCTTGCCCATCACGGCTTGTGCCTGGGCAGACAACAAGGGGACATAGATAGGATGAGACGGCATCAACTCTGCAATGAAGGTCTTGGTTTTAATGGCCGAGAAATAGTCGGCGGATTTGAAATCCATATCGAAGAAATGTCGGCCCAGACTGTCCCAGAAAGGAGAACCGTCATCCTCCGTGTGTTTGCCTTGAATTTCGACAATCACCTCGCGGGAGAAAAACTCACGGAATAAACCAATGAACAGCAAACGCGTGCGGGATAACAATTCCAATGCATTACCCTGCTTGTATTCGCGCTGGATCGACAAGGAACACAGCTGGGTTTTTCCCGTTAACTCATGCGTCATATACAACACCGGCACACGGTTATGGACATCCAGTTGATGCGAGGAATGAATTAACTCGTCTTTACGGTAGTTATAAAACGGCGCGCCATTGCCAGCACAGGCATCCACGCCCGCAACCCCAACAACATTGGAGTCGCCGTTATCCGCCAGGCTGAAGTCTTCCATCACAAACAAAAACCGTTCTTTGCCTGCAACCGACTTTTCACAGGAAAACGACTGTCGGGATAATTCAATACGCTGACTCAGTAAATCCCGCTGGTTACTTAAAGTGGTTAAGCGTGCTTCACTGCTGGTGACAAGTTTTTCAATCCCTGCTAAATCGGAATGATCGGCAGGACGAACAACCAACATAGGACTCTCCTAATTCGGGCTGATAGTGCTCGGGTATATGGATAGGGTACGTTTAAAAAATATTGAGGTGAGGGTGATACCCAGTGAAAGCGCCAGTCGGAAACCCGGTACTCTTGCCTTCCACCACTCACCTCGAACCGTTAAGGGCTGATTAATTCACTATCAATTCGCTATCAACTTAATGGCAAATCAATACCAATCAGCCCGTTAAACTTGGGGCTAACTTACCCAGCCACCAATTGATCTACGGCCTTGGCAAACGCAGCCATACCTTGATCAATCAACTCATCTTCAACAATCAATGACGGTGCGAAACGAACCACGTTCGGTCCCGCCACCAACACCATAACGCCGTGCTCTAACGCCGCGTTTAAGAAATCTTTGGATTTGCCTTGCCACTCATCCACCAGCTCAGCACCGATTAACAGACCGCAACCTCGAATGTCTTTGAAGATACCGTGCTTGGCATTGATGTCTTCCAGGTGCTTGCGGAAACGTGCCGCTTTATCTTCCACACCCTTCAACACTTCTGGCTGGCTTACGATGTCCAGCAAGGCTTCACTAACCGCACAGCCCATTGGGTTACCACCGTAAGTGCTGCCGTGGGTACCAATGGTTAAACTCTTCGCGATGTCACCACGGGTCAGCATAGCGCCGATTGGGAAACCACCGCCCAAGGATTTAGCCGTGGTCAGAATGTCTGGAGTAACACCGTATTTTTGATAGGCATACAACGCACCACTACGGCCGACACCGGTTTGAACTTCATCAAAAATCAACAACGCATTGTGCTTATCACACAGCGCACGAACACCTTCAATAAACTCTTGAGTCGCAGGAAGAATACCGCCTTCACCCTGAATCGGCTCCATCACAACCGCACAGGTTTTATCAGAGATGATCGCCTCCAAAGACGCCAAATCATTGAAGTTCGCATGACGAATACCATCCACCGCTGGCTCAAAGCCTTCACGGTATTTCGCCTGACCACCTACGCATACAGTAAATAAGGTACGACCGTGGAAGCTGCTGTTGAAAGCAATAATTTCATTCTTTTCCGGGCCGGAATGTTCCCAGTGATAACGACGTGCCAATTTGAAGGCGGCTTCGTTGGCTTCCGCGCCTGAGTTCGCAAAGAACACCTTGTCTGCAAAGGTCAGGTCGGTCAGTTTCTTAGCCAAACGTAGCATGGGTTCATTCGCCAACACGTTACTCACGTGCCATAAATTCTGCGCTTGCTCAGTCAACGCACTCACCAACGCCGGGTGAGCATGACCCAAGGCACTTACCGCAATGCCGCCTGCAAAGTCGATGTACTCATTGCCTTCCTGGTCCCAAACACGTGAGCCTTCACCTTTCACAGGAATCATTTTTCCTGGTGCGTAGTTTGGCACCATAACTTCATCAAATAGCGCGCGTGTTACCGGGGTTTTCGTTTCAGTGGTCATTCGCAATGTCTCCATCGAGCGGTCTGAAAAGTCGAAGGCTATGAATTCATCCTAGCGGCTTCTCAAACGAAAGCATGTAAAAAAGATATGGAGAAATTCTATGTGCAAAGCGCATGTCCCTATTTCATAAATGCGACCTGTGCTTATAAAACTGCGAACTTTCAACGAACTATAGGATGAGTTCAAACGACCGTTTATCACCAAAGGATGAAAAACGTACCAAAAATGAATCACTCAATTTGCCAATTTGGAACTTAGCACCATACTCAATTGAAACCGTCATAGAACGGTCATAAAACAAAGCAGTTATAACTGCTTTGTTTAAAGAACAAGAAGCAACTTTCAGAGCATAAAGACCTGTCTTCGACAGGAAACGGGATTACAACCAATGACCATGGATGAACTAGAGCGCCATCTGCGCCAAGAGCTTGAACGAATTGATGCCGTTCTCAATCAAAAAGCGCTGACCTGGTATGGCATCAGAAAGGCCGTAAATATCTTAAAAACCCGGAACCACTCGCACTACCCTAGCCTGCTGCGACATGTATTCATGGACATTCGGGAAATGTACATTGAACAACTGTCGTTGGATCGGCTGTATCCACGTTTGGACCTAGTTATGGAGCTGGCAATCAGACTGGATAGGCGTTTATCTCCTGTGCCACTGTTGGACGAGCCGGTGTTCAAACTACCGACAGAGCGAACGCTGGAAATTGCCTGTTAGAATCAAAGGCGTATTGAAGCAGATGTCTAAAACAAATCACTGAAACAGATCTCTTAAAAATCACTGAAACTGCGCTTTACGGCGTCGTTCTTCACTCGGCGTCATCCCGTAGTTATTACGGTAGCTGGTGCTTAGATGGGCACCGGATGAGTAACCGCACTGCAGCGCAATTTCCATAATACTCAGACTGGATTGATGCAATAAATTACGCGCCCGTTCGAGGCGTATTTGTTGATAATATTTCGACGGTACGGAATCCAGATATTTCTTAAACAACCGCTCCAACTGACGACGGGAAATGCCGATATGACCGGCCAGATCGTCGGTGGACAGAGGTTCTTCGATGTTGGCTTCCATTAATTCAATGGCGCTTTGTAGTTTTGGCTGTTCGGTATTTTGTTGGTCTGTCAGTAACTTACGATGGGTCTTAGTCGTCCCCCCGATCCTTGCCCTAATAAAATGCTGGGCCAACGATTCCGCCAACTCGGCGCCATGATCGCGAGCCAGTAAAAAGGTCATCATGTCCATCGTCGAAGTACCACCACGACTGCTTGCACGATTCCGATCAACAACAAAGCTGTCTTCGACAATACGAACGTTGGGAAATTGATCAAACAGAAAGGCGTCATTCCACCAATGAATGGCCGCCCTATGATTGACCAGTAACCCGGCTTCCGCCATTACTAAACCGCCCGTTGCCAACCCTGCCACGGTATTGAATCGATAAGCATTGGCACGCACCCAAGCCACCAAATCCGGGTGGCTTTGATAAGACACCGGCGAACCACCACAAATCAATAAGGCATGGCCTTTTTCAATCGTATCCACCGCCTCAACTTCAATCCAGTTACCTGCCTCAGCTTGTACTCGTGACGTTTCAAACCCTACGTATCTCAGACAGTACAAGTCTTCCCCGAGAATACTGTTAGTCGCCATAATCGGGGCGGTAGCCGACCCCAACACCAAATTTGAGAAACCGGGTAATAACAACACCACGTATTGTCGAAGCTCACCGGACACCATCGGAAAATCACTGCGACCTTTACCTGCAGTGCCAGACACAGGCACCACCCTTGGTGCTTCAGAGCCAGAATTTGCGTCTTGAGTCTTGGAATCAGACATTATCAGAGAAAACTCACTTACCAGAATTAACAGGCATTCGTTTCGAATACACCGTGTTTGAGAACGGTTCCATCAGCCATCATTTTCTGGCCTTTTGAGAACACCGAATCTAATTCAAGCGTAGCAGCATCCAGAAGAATCAGGTCTGCATCGGCACCTTCTTCAATTCGGCCTTTCTTGGGCAGCTTTAGTACCTCTGCCGGAGTTCGAGTCACCACCGTTATGGCATTTTCGATCGACACATCATGATCAAATACGGCATCACGAACTTCAGATAACAAGCTGGTCAACGTGCCCACTTTTAAACCTCGCAGACGCCCGGCTTCATCAAAGTCAGGCAAACTGGCAAAGCCATCTGAGCTGAAAGTAATCTGGCTCGCAGGCACACCCGCCTCTAATAACTGTGCCAAGGCTTCCGCACATTTCACTTCACCGGCGGCGAGAATTTCGGGGGTGGTACTCGCAGTTAAATCCAGATAGCCACCAAGACGGGCAAACTCTTTGCCGGCATCGAGTAGCGTCTGAGTACGATTAATATGAGTAGGGTAAAACTGAGTGATGGGAATGTCGGTATTACTCACCACATCCAACAAGGGTTGCAGACAAGTGTCCGAGTCTCCTACGTGAACAGAGACAATTCCCGCTTTACCTGACAGCATACCGCCCACTCGTGCTTGCGCGGCCAAGCGAGCCAACTCCTGGGTGGTCGGTTGACTGGATCGGTGATCCGAAATGGCCACTTCCCCCACGCCAATAAACTTATCAATGAGAATGATGTCTTTATCGATGGCATCAAACAACGTACGTGCCGGGGTTTGATAAGACCCTGTATGACAGTAGAGCGTCAGCCCTTCTTCTTCCAATGCATTGGCCTTAGCAAGAAGGTTGGTCAGTGTTCGCGTCACCGAATCCGTTCCCAGTACACCGACCAGGGTAGTCACTCCGGCTTTCACTGCATCGGACAAATGCATCTCAGGAGTACGTGTGGTAAACCCGCCTTCGCCACCACCGCCAATAATATGAACCAATGAATCCACCAGCCCGGGAGCAAGGATTTTTCCTGAGCCATCAATGACTTTAATAGGAAGAGAATCAGGAGTCTCCAAACAGGTTGCCATCGCCACAATCTGACCACCAGCAATTAACACATCCTGTTGACCCAAATGACGAGGGGAATATACTTCGGCGCCTTTGACTAAATACACAGATACAACCTTTTCCGGTCTACACTCAAAGATTAATAGATAAAACTATTATTAAAGTAAGTCAGCGGCCGATAACAGTAAAGCGATTCTACTCAAGGGAATGTCTGAACAACAAACATCAGCGAGAAAACTATGCGTGTATCTATCTTTCTAAAATCTCAGTTCATGAATGTTGCCTTCTTGATCATTCTTCTGTTGACCTTTGGTTGGCTGATAACCCAAATGGATCTGGTGGTATCTCGCATCGAACATACCAATGAGTTTTTGGACAATCAGTCACTCGCCGTTGCTGAACAAAAAAACTTACTGACGCAACAAAAAGAAAAGATGGATCTTCAGGCCGTCACCTTAAGCGCATATTCCCACTACTCCCGATATCTGATGTGGCGATTAGAATCCACCATAACCACTGACAGCCGTTCTATCGAAGAAGCCAACATTTCCGAAGAAAAGCTGCGCGCCGATCTCGAAAAAATCATCTCACTGGATGAAGAATTGGGTGAAGCCGCTGACGTTGTCACCATATATCTGGAAGACTTTAACACCACCATTCAGGAAGCCATTGATCTTAACAAGCAAGGCGCTGAACCGCGTTTGATCCAATCCAAGGTCGGTGACTCTCAAAGTCACAGCAGTGCCATGAACGCCATGTTCGAAACCATTCTTGAACAGGCCGCACTGTCAGTAAAGGAAGCCAGTGAAGGGGTATTTAGCGCGGGTAACAAAGTTGAAGAAGCCGTTTCACAGGTAAAAACCGCCAGCCAGAAAAACATCACCGATGGCACCGAAATGCAAACACAGATGGTCTACATCTTCTTTATTGCTTCCGCCATCAGTATCGTGATTGGGGTATTAGTAGCGAAATCCGTGACCCGCCCTATCCGACTATTAACCCATCAGGTTAAACAGATTGAACAAGAGTCCGACCTGACCCGTCGCATCAACATTAACAGCCGGGATGAGATCAGCGACATCGCTACCGCGTTGAACAGTATGTTGTCCACCTTCCAAAGCATCATTCAGCAGCTGACCAAAGAATCCGATTTACTGGCCTCAGCCTCTCAACAAAGTAAAAACCTGAGCGAACAAAACCTTCAAGTGGTGGAAGAACTCAGAAAACAATCAGAAATGGTGGCTGCTGCCAGTAATGAAATGGCGATCACCATTAAAGGCATCAACGACCACACCGAAGAAGCGGTCAACCAATCCAACGATGCGACCCAACATTGCCAACAAACCGAGCGCATCATTAATACCACCGCCAGCAATATTTCCCAGCTGTCGTCTCAGGTCGAGAATACCGTGTCGTCCATCAGTGAAGTGGCGAAAAACAGTCAAGCCATTGGTTCAGTGTTAGATGTAATTCGCGGTATTGCGGAGCAAACCAACCTGTTGGCATTGAACGCAGCCATTGAAGCCGCTCGCGCCGGAGAACAAGGCCGAGGCTTTGCCGTGGTGGCCGATGAAGTGCGAGCACTGGCACAGAAAACCGGCGATTCCACCAACGAAATTCAGGCCATGATTGAAGCCCTTCAAAAAGGGGTCAGTGACGCCGTTGCTCAAATGGAACGAAGCAAGGCCGAAGTAACCAACTCTTATGAAGAGTCGCAAAAAGCCAACGACACCATTGAAGCAACGGTTCAATCTGTCTCAGCCATTGCGGAGACCAATCATCAGATCGCCCATTCTACGGAAGAACAGGCAACCGCTGCAGAAAGTATTGATGAGAGTATCACCTCCATCAGCCAACTGTCTGATCACGTAGCGTCTGCAGCAGAGTCGGCCGCTAATTCCAGTGAAGAACTGGGCGACATCGTGGTGAACATGAATCAGATCATCAATAAATTCAAAGTGGAGTAACGGTTTCAACGCAGAACACCTCTCACTGTCGCTTAACAGGTTTTAAATGGGGGTGTTTCGCGCACGATCATTCATCAGACAAACATCAGCCGAGCGCAATTCCTACGCCTCTGAATTCCAACATCACTGAATTCGAATATCACTAAATTCAACCAGATAGCCATGCCCAAAAGAGGCATTTTGTCCATCATGCCCAAGCCATTTTCGAATGAAATAACCACACAAAGCACTCCATTAAAAACCCATCTTCGGACACTTTAGAATTACTACATCACCACACAATCGCGTGCGATATCCCCCTTTTAAATACAAGACATAATCTCACACAATCCTCTTTTCGAAGCTAAGTGATTGATATTTTATAGATCCGAATCGCCTCTTTGCTACAAACATAAAAAACATTCCAGCCGGACAAGATTTCACTTCCAAAGCTCTTTCTATACTGAAATTTCAGCCCTTGTTTTATGCGGTCAGCTGCCCGGCCATCGCGTAGCAACAAGACAATAAAGAAGCTATTCCAGGCTATTTAGGGAGTGACAGGAATGCTCAGGAAACCAATATTGCCCTTAGTGCTAGCCGCTTCAACCCTCTTCCTCCAAGGATGCGATAACGACAAAAGTTCACACTCATCCTCAAGTTCAGGACCAGGAACCAGCGGAGCCGAAACAACGACCTTCACCGTCTGCGTCGACAACAGTAATGTTTCAAGTAGCTGCGACCCGAGTGTCGCTACGGTATCAGCCGCTACCCAGATGGATCGTGCGCTCAAAGCCTTTTTATTCAACCCGGCCTATGCTGCCGCCGTCACAGGTCTGAGCGAGTTCTTTGTCTTTTACGTTGATGCCAATGGCACCATCCTGACAGATCCCGCCGCACCAGCACCTGCACTTGCTTCTGTTTCGACGACGGGACTGGCCGACGGTTTCTACCGAATTACAGTGACCGGAACACCAACTGACAACATCAGTGACAGTCAATTTCCGGTAATCACCGCCGATTTTAATGGCAACCTGACGGCCGCTGCGATTGAAGCTGCCGGGACATTGGCTGCGTTAAACACCTCTCAAAATGGCGCAACCTTTACTACACCATTTGTGCTGCTCTCTGACCTGAGCGATGCCGACGGCGATGGTGTCACGCTGGACAGAATCAGCAGTGATTTATCGGTCGCGATTATCGAGAACGATTTGCTATCCACCCAAACCGCCGCAACCCTCGACACCTTCGTGGACGATGCGACGACCGATGCCATTGATGCAAGAACCACCAACCCGGATGCCGATCTAACCCAAGTTGTTATCGACAATCAACCAGACCCGGATCCAACCGTGCAAGTGTATGAAGACATGGTGGTCAGCGGGACGGTATCCGGATCATCATCCGCACAAGCCGCTGCAACAACCAGCGAAACCGGCGTTGCGATTGACGGGGCGACAGTGAACATTCTTGGCCTCGATCAAACCGGCGCAACGGTCTTCTCTGCGGTAACGCAAACCGATGATAACGGGCAATTCAACGTGACCGTGCCCGACATTGAAAACTCGGAAGCCAGCGTCCTGACCCGCATTGAAGTCACCATTCAAAAAGATGGTTACATCGTCGGTGAAAAGGTATTTACCGATGGTTTTGAATCTGGTGCAACCCTCAGTCTGAGAGCCTTACTTGGTCAAGAAACGGTCGTCACTCAAAGCCGTGATCAATTGGCCATCACTGCCTCTGGTGAACGCACCTTCCGCTTAGGTCTAATTAAATACAGCAACGGTGAAGTGGCTGCGGTAGCCGGTCAACAATTCGCCGATGCCCGAGCCTCAGCAGACAGCAGCACCTTATTGGATATGGCAATTCCTGAGGATTGCGTGCCTACCGACACCACAGCGGTTACAGCGAGGGTTGCCTACTTCGACCCGAACGATCAGACCGATGTTCAGTCCTTCCCGGGCAGTTTCCAAGGTACAGGGGATGACACCGCCGGAGGAAACGGCATCAATCTGGATGCCACCGCCAATGACGAAACCTACCGTCTCGTTTCATCCGTA
Organism: Litoribrevibacter albus; assembly: GCF_030159995.1. NCBI lineage: Bacteria > Pseudomonadati > Pseudomonadota > Gammaproteobacteria > Oceanospirillales > Oceanospirillaceae > Litoribrevibacter > Litoribrevibacter albus. The sequence continues at coordinate 208,186 of NZ_BSNM01000027.1, forward strand.
TTCAGCCAGGTGAAATTAGAAAACCAGGACGGAGACAACCTGTCTATCGACAGTAACTGTGGTACCACCGACGGTGCAACGGCCGCTGCCGAAGGCGATGCCGCCATTATGACGCTCAACGTACCGCTTGAGAGTTACGACACCATCACCGAAGACACAGACGCTGACACCGAAGGCGTTCAAGTGCCAATCTATATCTACAAAAACGGCTGGAAGTTTGCAGGTAACGGAACCCTGGTAGTACTCAGTGATGTCGCGAATGAAGACTACACCTTGTACACCGGAACTGTACCACCAGACGCAAACGTCACCCCGGATTTGTTCGTTCAAATTACCGTAACCGAAGGCAATGAGTGGATTAAGTGGGTCAACCTCGACTGGCCTATTCGTCCTGAAGTAAACGCTCAGACCTTGTGTTTGATGGGCTCGATCCACTTCGACGGCAGTGATAGCGATAATCTGGAACCTTACAATGGCAGTCTCGAAATCCAATCACCAACCGGATGGGAATGGGCTTACATTGATCAGGGCGATCTGGATTTCAGCAGTATTCTGTCTGACGGCGCCGATCCTTCCACCTTTACCTATCAGGTTTGGAACTGGCGCACCAATGAATATGAAGTCCTCACAGGCGCCAGTGCAGTGCCAGAAGACGGCGAAGACTGTGATATCAAACTGACCTTCGAAGGTCTGTTAGAGAACCCGCTCCAATGTAAAGTTTCGGGCACGATTACTAAATCCGATACCACACCGGCACCGTATTTCTGGTTCGAGTTCAATGCGTCTAATCAGTTCTTCAACTGGGGTAACACCAATCAACAAGGAACGTATTCGTTCGGTGCTCCTTGTGATCAGGACGGTGTCATCAATGTAGCAGGACAAGAGTTCGACGTCTTAGCCAGCGGCTTTACCGATGGCGTACAAACGGTCGATATCGAACTGCAAAATGCAGCGCCGGAAGTCTGGGCATGGGCACCTTGGCGCATGATCAACGGCAATACGGTCAATGTCGAGGTATTTGCCTGGGATCCTGACGGTGAAGTTACTTCCATTGCTGCCACAACCTGTGAAGGTGGCACCTGTACAGCCCCAAGCAGCGAAGGCCAGCCATTTACCTATACCGCAGATACGGTAGGTGAGCACACTCTTACCTTTACCGCGACGGATGATCAGCAGGCCACAGGCACTGCCAGCATCACCATCATTGTTGACCCGGTTGGTAACAAACCACCTAGATTCAACTCGTTCCGTGTAGACGGCGCCTTTGGTGGCGTTGCTAACGGCATCATTGTTGGACCAGGAGGCATGATTGATGCGCGCAGTGGCGACACAGTCACCATTACCGCTCAAGCCTTTGACCCTGATGCAAATACGATGACCTATGCATGGACAGGTTGTGACACGGCATCGACAACGAACCAATGTCAAGTCACCACCAGCTCTTCTGGTCAACTACCTGTCTCGGTCACAGTAACGGATCAACCAACCGCAGGAGATGCTCTGTCTACGTCTGCAACCATGACGTTGAACGTACTCGAAGACCTTGCGCCGTTTGTTGGCAGCATTTACTCAGTACCCTTCTCCGCCATTGATGCAGGCCAAGGTAATGTCAGAGACATTCTTTTCAAAGCGTTTGTGGATGACGACTTTACCTTACCGGAGAACTTGACCTTCAGCTGGTCAGTACAGGCAAGTGACGGTTCCGGTTCGCCAATTACGGGAACTGATCCTGAACTTACCGTTGCCTCCGGTACGCTCAGCGCGGGTGACTACACCGTATCTGTCACGGTCACTGATACCGCAGCAAATGAAACCACAGAGACTCGAAGCTATCTGGTTCAAGAGCACCAAGCGCCGACGGTTCAGGTGCCATCCAACAAAACGGTACTGACCAACAGCGAGAGTCCTGCGACCAATGCAGAAGACATCATTGTTGTGGCCGTTGCCCAGGATGACGTAACGCCGATTGAATCACTCGTCTACTCCTGGACAGTCACCGGTGGCAGCTTAATCGATCCGATCATGCAAAGTACCGCCACCTTGACCATTCCGGCAGGCACTCTGGAAGCAGGCAGCTATACCGCCACGGTGTCGGTCAGTGACGGCCAACCAGGTGAACCGGCAACGAAAACAACCGAGGCTACTGTCGTAATCGACGTCTTCAGTGAGCCAAGCGATACAACAGTAATCGTTCAATAACATCAACTTAAAAAAATAATTTCATTTTAAAAAGATGCCGCTTAGCAGCGGCATCGGAAGGAGAAAAATCATGAAAACCAAATTACTTGCGACCTGTATTGCTTCTGCTTGGCTAGTAACTGGCTGTGGCGGCGGTTCCGGCTCTGGTTCGGACTCGATAGGTTCTTCATCAAGCGCCTCAGAAGGCATCGCTAAAACGGCAAGCGTCAACATTTCTGCAGCCTTCCCTGAATCAGCACAGGCAGCAGCCATTGATGCCAATGCCCAATCCATTGCTGTCGCGTTTTATCCATCGGAAGCAGGCAGCATTGAAGAAGCCGTTGAGGTAGTTAAGCTATCCGCTCAATGCTTACATGAGAGTGGTTTCTTTGATTGGGAGTGTTTGCCGGAAGATGCACCTGCCATTGGAGAACCCAGCGTCCTGACCGCTGGCTCACCGTCTGTCTCCATCAACCTGATTCCGGGTAAGTATCGAATAGAGGCCTACCAATTTGATACTGCAGCTCCGGACGCAGAAACGGTTCCGATTTCTGCGACTTCGTCTTTTGTTACCCTATCTTCCGGTGCTCACAGCGTCGAACTGAACCTGGTACATGCCACCTGGACTGCGGATGCTCCCATTACCTTACAACTGCTGAATACCTCACCGGTTGATGACACCAGTACGGCGATTGACCTCAACCCCGACGTTGCAGGCACTCAAACTATCGCAGACCTTTTGGAAATGACCGATCAGCCAATCGTGGGATTGCACTTGGTGGGTATGCCAACCTTTATGTCTGAGGTGGAAGCCTTCTTTGGCAATGGCGCCAGCGGTGCAACCCCAGCCTTTGACGTCCCAATGGATACCGAGATGGACCAAGAGGAACTGGCCAATGAAATCATGATGCAATGGCTGGGCGAAACAACACATGTTTCCGTACTCAGACAATCCACAACCACTTCAGGTGAAACCGCCGTATGGTGGTGGGATGATCCAAATATGGATAATTCTTGCAACATCGCCTCATCCTTCGACGATCTCACCGGAGCTGAAGTGTGTGTTGAACGTTTTGCCAGCCCGGCAACCCTGCTGCAAGGTTATCAACCGGAAGTGGGTAACAGTAATATTCTCAACACGGGAGAACTCTTTGCTGAATACGAAGAATGGTCGCCTGATGGCAGCTTTAGCGTAGAAGGCGGACTAGCCACGGTTCCGTTCCAGTTTGAGGAACCAGAGATTACCGTAGCAAACGGTACCGTTACGCTTAACTGGGGTGACGGTCAAAACTTTGCTGATGTCTACACTCAAGAGCTGGAAACGCTTGCAGGCTTTGAACAAGCCACCTTCCTGGATTTTGAAACAGAATCCGGAAGCACCACGTTCCCTGATGATGCCAACAGCCTCACAGACGTTGCAGGACCAACCATCACCGGAGGCACCAGCATTACCGGAACACTCATTGAGTTTATGTTCCAGTTTGAAGAAACCAACGGGGCAGCAACTGTGCCCACCGTACCTGACACCATTGTTCCTGATGCAATGTCACCAGACATCACTGCGTCAATCATGGCCAGCCAGGCTGCTGTAGCATCCGGTCTGATCGCACAACCGGCCGCCACCAGCAATGGCGATAACTGTAGCCCAATCACTGAAAGCTTCTCCGGAGTCTTCACCAAGTTCATCTGGGACGACGTCAACAGCACTTGGCTCGGCGGTACCTGGAACTACACTTACTTCCTGTCTGACACAGACCAGGATGGAATTGTTGATACCGTGGAAGGCGACGATTTGAACGGCGACGGCTCGATAGATCAGTTTGAAGTAGGCGTCTATGAAAACTGGCTGTGTGACTGGGACGACATTAATCAGGTTGAGGTGTGTCAGGACTTGGATGGCGTAGCCAACGACACCACAGACAAGTTTGAAACTGTCCCGGTTGGTTTTGAAGAAACAGGCACAGGTGAATACTGCTTGCATTCATTCACAATGACCGCAGGTCAGTTGAGTTTCTCGTTCACTGATCTTCTTTCAGCAACCGATGTAACGGTTCAAAACCAATAACAGTCCAAACCAATAACGGTCCAAACCGATAACAATCAAAGCAAAGCAACCGGATTGGTAACCCACCAGGGGTTACCAATCCTTTCTCTAACATCAACCTCCGTTCAGAGATACCGACATTATCTCTGAACGTCTTGTTCGATTTTCTGAAACCATTCAGTTCAGCTAAAACGAGCCTGATGAACTATGGTTAAAGAACCTTCGTTATGTTCAGGCAAATGGTATGCAATTGAAGAATATGGACTTTCTAAACCTAACAGCACACTCGACTTCTCAGACTCCGAAAACAAATTACCCATTGCATTTAATCTCGTTGTTTTTGCTATTCCTCTTAACTACTTCTCTGCAGATACAACAGGTACAAGCACAACCAATAAGTAACCAATTATCTGACGATCGCACCGTCGTCGCGTTGTTTAAGGAAGACCCTCACCAGATTTCAATTTACCTCTCAGGCAAACCTGTATATCCGGTGCAAATACTCAAGTCCGGAAGCCATTGGCAAGCGTCTTTGGTCGCATCAGACACCACCTCTGTTGAAAAACTCTTACTGGCAGCCAGAGCTCATCCGTCAGTCATCATGGCAGAACGTACTTACTCAGCCACAACCAATTTAATTCCCAACGACCCGGTTTTCTCCGACGCCAGTAACAACACCAATCATCATCAGCAAATCGACAGTGAAGAGGCCTGGGATCTTCGGACCGATTGCCGTTCTGTGGTCGTGGCGATTGTCGATACCGGCGTCGACCAGGATCATCCGGACATTGCCGATAATCTCTGGATAAACCCCAATGAAGTCGCAGACAATGGCATTGATGACGACAATAACGGATACATTGACGACATCAATGGCGCCTGTGTTCGCACCGATTGTGCCGCATCAACCATTGAAGATAATTTTGGTCACGGAAGTCACGTGGCGGGTTTATTAGCCGCTGTGGGCAATAATCAGGTAGGCGTCACAGGCGTCTGTTGGAATGCAGAACTGATGATTGTAAAAAGCCTCGGGGATAACGGCTCTGGCTCCACCAGTGACGTCGCTGCGGGCATCAATTATGCGGTGAACAACGGCGCAGACATCATCAATACCTCCCTGACCATCAGCAGTTACAGCAGTGCAATTGAATCGGCCATCGAACAGGCTAATCAGGCGGGCGTTCTGGTCATCGCCGCAGCAGGTAACTTTGGTTCCGACAACGACAGTACCCCGGTCTATCCTGCAAATTTACGGACGACCTACGACAACCTGATGTCCATTGCCAATGTCGGTCTCACCGATCAACTCTACAGTAGGAGTAATTTTGGATTAACCACTGTAGATATCGCCGCACCGGGCGTTAATCTTTATAGCACCTGGAAGAATGGTCAGTATGCAAATTCCACGGGAACATCGATGGCCTCACCGATAGTTGCCGGTATTGCCGCCTTGTTAATGGCCGAAAAAACGCAGTCCGCCGCAGAGGCAAAAGCCAGAATCCTCACCTCGGCACGAGCCATTTCCGAACTTGAATGGAACCTGTTACAGCCTGCTGTGGTGAATGCCAATACAGCGCTATCCAATATTGATAGCACGCCATTGGCCTTATTTAGGGCAGAAGCCAATGATGGCAGTTATCAACTCTACGGCTACGACCTCAGCAATGTGGATACTGCGCGATACACCGAGTTCTTACTGTCAGGCGAAACCGCAACCGACATCACCAGCTTTCAACAACAAACCGATGAGTTGATTCAGTTGACGTTACCTGCTAACAGTAAGTCAGGCGTATTTCAGCTCTATCGCAACGCGGAAGCATCCAACCAGGTATTCATCAAACGAACCATCGTCGCCCCCAGTAGCGTCACTTTCGAGCGTGACGACAGCCAATTGACATTGTCCTGGAATAATCCGCAGAACGCCGATGTCATCAGCATTGAACGAGGAGTGCCCGGTCAGGTTTATCAGGAAATTGCCTCAGTCACCGCGCCCAACAGTGTCTATCAAGACACCATAGATCCGGAGCAAAAATATTATTACCGTTTGCGTGGCAGTTATGACTACATTGATCCCTCGACCAACAGTCAGGCCACCGAATTCTCGGTCTACAGCAATACCATCATCACCTCTACGGATGACTCAGGCGAAAACTTCTGGTTAACCGAAAGTCTGCCAACCGTTGGGCTTAACAGTGAGCTGTCGTTGCAATTAACCGCCACAGCCAGTGGCACCTTCACCCTCGCTAACGGCCAATTACCGACAGGTCTTTCCCTTTCTTCCACCGGAAAGTTGACCGGAACCGTCACGAATATAGGCAGTTATACATTCGCCATCGATTTTTATCCCACAGGTACAGATCAAAAAGACAGCCGCACTTTCACCATGATCGTGTCTGATCGTGCCGCTGGAAGCATGCAGCTCACCGATCAGCAAAGCTTAACATTGACCGTATCCGCCTCTGCAGGAACCCTCAGCAGCATTCAGGCACTCAACAGCAGCAGCTTTGATAGCCTCGACGAGGTAACAGTACAGCTGATTCAGCAGATATTAATTTCCAATCTTCCGATCACCTCGGCGGAAGCCAGTGAAATATCTATCACGTTGGCGAACTCAAACTCAGGCCAAATCAATGAGATCTACCTCGCTGATACTCGCAATCAGTGGCAAAACGCCACAGACACCAGCATTGCTCAGGTTGCCAGCAGCAACGCAAGTCTTGTATTGGAAGATGGCGGGGAATTTGATCTCGACGGGCAAGTGAACGGAGAAATCATTGCACGGGTTGCATCGGCAAGTACCAATAACACCACTGAATCCAGTAAAAGCAGTGACAGCCGCTGTTTCATCGCCTCCGCTGTGTACCCCAACGGCCACCAGGATCTTTCAACACTGCGCAGTTTCCGTGATCAGGTATTGCTTCAAATGCCAGGAGGACAATGGTTAGTTGATTCTTATTATCGGATGTCACCTCGTTTGGTTGCCTGGATGAAGCATCATCCAACACTGCTGTCCTTCACCCGCTCATCCCTGGAAATGGTATCAATCAGTGTACGACAGCCGCTTCTGGTGTTGGGTCTTTTACTGTGCGCGATAACGCTTGTCCGCTTGGTCAAAAAACAACTACGAGTCCATTAAAAATCTGATAAAGTGCGTGCTCATATCCCTTCAGATAAGAGCATTGCACTTGATGGATCTTTTAAACGAATTAGCAACCTTATTGCCCCATTGGCACACTTGGCTATTACTGTTACTGGCCGCGTTCAGTGCCGGCTTTATTGATGCAATCGCCGGCGGCGGTGGGCTGATTACAATCCCAGCTCTGCTGATGGCCGGATTACCGCCGCATCTGGCATTAGGCACCAACAAGCTAAGCTCTTCTTTTGGGTCTTTCACCGCAACCCTGGTATTTATTCGTAAAGGCATCTTCAACCCCAAACACTGGCTGTTGTTGCTCTTTGCAACCCTGGCTGGCGCGATAATAGGAACCATTGCGGCTTCGCTGATCAGTATCGACATACTTAACCAAGTGCTTCCCATGATCATTATTGGCGTGGCGATCTATATGCTCTTTCAAAATTACTCAAATCTGGATACCAACCGCCCCCCTTATCCAAGATCAAACGCTGTGAAAATTACACAAGGATGCAGTATTGGCTTCTATGACGGCATCGCCGGGCCTGGTACCGGTTCCTTTTGGGTAGTGTCCAATCTTATCTTGTACAAACAATCGCTGCTTCAGTCGTCGGGCATTGCCCGGGCCATGAACTTTGTTAGTAACATCACATCGCTGGTTACCTTTGCGATATTGGGTCATGTGAATTGGATGATTGGAATCGCAATGGGCCTGGTTTTGCTCATCGGAGCCTGGTTAGGTGCACATCTGGCCATTTCCAAAGGCGCGCACTTAATTAAGCCCATTTTTATGACGGTTGTGATTGCTATTTCAGTTAAATTATTGGCGTTCTAAATGCACGTTCGAGCTCTTCTATGAAAACATAAGGGCTCGCGACGGTTTTCCACAAAATCTGTGGATAACTTTGTGGATTATGATATTAAAAAGTCCTCAAAGCGTCATAAATCGTACACAAACCCAAATTGATCATTTTTTAACCAATAAAATAAATACTATATTTTTCAACAACTTATAAAAGTCAATAGCTAGAAAACCATTTTTATCATTCTTTTTCGGTCTAAAAATACTGAGCGAAACATTGACATGGTTATTTGTGCATATTTTACCCATTGAAACACACACGAGCCCTAACTTTGTGCACCAAATCACTGCTTTAAACAAAGATTTTTTTATCAAAACAAAGCGCTTTAAATCAGTGCACTCCTGAAATTTTAACTAAAGTGTTAAACTTTCTGAAAAGGACATCTAGGGAACTTATTGAGAAGTCTCCTAGACTCTAAGTAAGCATCGAGCAGCTATAAAGTAGCTTCTTCATCTAACATGATTTCAAGGCAATAAGTATGAAGTTTTCGGCCTTTGGCAAAAAATTTACAAGCGAATCCGGCATCCTGAATTTAATGGAAGATTTAGGAAATGCCCTGGCAAACCCGGACTCACGTAATATGATCATGATGGGCGGAGGCAACCCTGCACATATTCCGGAAATTGAAGACATCATTCGACAACGACTGATCGATATTTCACAAGACACACACGAACTCCAACAGTTTATTGGTGTGTATGATACGCCGCAGGGAGAGAAAGCTTTCCGTCAATCTCTTGCCAGCTTGTTAAGCAAAGAATTCGGCTGGCCTCTAACCGAAGACCACATAGCGTTAACCAATGGTAGCCAATCCGCTTTCTTCATGCTGTTTAACCTTCTGGCAGGAGAACAAGAACAAGGGAGTCGCAAGCACATCCTGTTTCCTATGGCGCCAGAGTACATTGGTTACGCGGACGCAGGCTTGAGTAAAGATTGTTTTAAAGCCTGTAAACCAGAGATAGAACTGATCGGTGAACACCAGTTTAAATACCGTGTGGACTTTGATGCACTGTCCATCAATGAAGACACGGCTGCAATTTGCGTCTCTCGGCCAACAAACCCGACAGGCAATGTGGTGACCGACGAGGAAGTTCAGCGTCTGGATGAGCTGGCGAAACAACACCAAATACCGCTGATTATTGATGGCGCTTATGGCACGCCATTCCCCGACATCATCTTCAGTGAAGCAACACCGATTTGGAATGACAACATCATCCTCTGTTTAAGTTTATCCAAGTTCGGTCTGCCCGCTGCCCGCACAGGTATCGTGATTGCAAAGCCGGAAATCGTTCAGGCGATCAGCAACGTCAACGCCATTCTCAGTTTGGCAACGAACAGTATTGGCGCCCGACTAGCTCTTCCTCTGGTGGAATCTGGGGATATCCTTAAACTAAGCCGCGAGGTCATCAAGCCTTTTTATCAAGCCCGCTGTGATCTGGCCATCAAACAATTAGAGTCTGATCTGTCCGGATTACCCGTGAGAGTTCATAAGCCGGAAGGCGCGATGTTCTTATGGCTGTGGTGTAAGGATCTTCCTATCGACTCACAAGCCTTCTATGAGCGACTCAAAGAAAAAGGGTTAATTGTAGTGCCGGGCCATTACTTCTTCCCGGGGATGGAAAACGAGGATTGGGCTCATAAGAATGAGTGCATTCGCATTAACTACTCCCAATCGCCAGAACACGTTCAGCAGGGATTAACGCTGATTTGTGATGAACTCAAGGCGCTCTATAAGGCTTAAACTCTACAAGAGCCAGACAAGCCGTTCTCCGTCATCCTGATCCTAGAGTGAAGACGGAGAACGAGTCTCAACTTAGGCCAACTTCTCTTTGCGAGACGTTCGCTTCATTTTTAACAGTCCTTCACAAGTGACCACAATCACTGCCAGCCAGATTAACCCAAACGTCACATAGCGCTGATCAGGGACCGTTTCTCCAAACAAATAAATAGCCAGCAAGAACACCATAGAAGGTGCGATGTACTGTGCAAATCCCGCAGCAAACAGACTAACACCGGGAAGCCCAGACACATAAAGAAGTAATGGAATAACGGTAACGATGCCCGCCAACATCAAAGGTAACGCGATGTCGGCAGCGTGCGAGAAGAAGATAAAATCGAGATTAATACTACCATACACCATCGCCACCAAGGCAAAGGGAATCATCCAGGTGGTTTCTACCGCCAATGCAGCCGTCGGGTGTAACGTCATCTTTTTCCTGGCTAAGCCGTACAGAGCAAAGCTCAACGCCAAGGAACAAGCAATCATCGACAACTTCCCTACCGTCCAGATTTCCGCCAAAACACCAGCCATTGCCATAATCACCGCCGCCCACTGGATCTTGGTCAGTCGCTCTCCAAGAAACAAACCACCCATCGCAATACTCACTAGCGGATTGATGTAATAACCCAGGCTGGCTTCGACCGTCTGATCCGTCAAAATGGCATACACAAAGACCAACCAATTGCCCGTGATCAAAATTCCTGACAACAAAAGACGATTTCGTAACGACTTGTTTTTCCAGATAGACATAAACTCCGGCCACAAGCCCGAGAACCAAAGCAGAATCCAGAGAACCACCGAGGACCAAATCACCCGATGAACCACCAACTCAATGGCCGGGACTTGTCCCAGCCATTTGAAATACAAAGGCGTAATTCCCCAAGTAAAAAAGGCCATCAAGACCAAAGACAGATGGAAAAAATTGGACTGGGATTTCTGCATTATCAATTACTCAAACGAGGCCAAAACGAAAAAGGCCTTCCAATATGCATTGGAAGGCCTTTCGATATTCTAGTTGTCTGACCTGCGTTTAAAAAGCGGTCTTAGTAACGATAAATTATTCGATTACTGGCAACTGAATAAGATAATCAAATTATACGAAACGAGCGCGTAATTGATTCAACTTAGAAACAAGTGGCTTAGCCGCTGGCACGTACTTACCTGCCAAAGATTCTGCTTTTTTACCCGCTTGATCAACTTGCTCTGAAACCAAAGACGTCAGGTTGTGAAAACCTTCTGGCTTAGTCAGGTTCAATTGCTTGATGGTTTCAACACCTTGTTCTACTCGAACACGCGCAGTGTTGATACGAACCTGAAGGCTTTCTTTCTCGCCGTTATAACGCTGCATAGAATCGAACACGCCTGCCATTAGGTTGTGACGGTTTACTTTATCGGTCACGCCATAAACAGACAAATAGAAGCCAATGTTATCGACTTGAGTAAGAGCAGTATCTGCAAGTGCTTTAGAGTTCATTTTCATCACTTTTTCTCGCTTTCTAGTTCGCTATTGCTGTGCACCGTATTGAAAATTTCTAGAACTCACAACCTAATTATAAACCGACCATGCCATTCCACCTCATAACCTGATCCGAGGTATCCCACTCTAAACTTGCCAGTAACAAAACCGAATATCCAAACCACGCTTTCGATAGGCCTGATATCGTTCGACCGCTTCACCAGATAAGCACTGAGCTTTTACATCCACTGATGTGTCTTCCACATTCGTTAATACGTTTTTCACATTCGTTGATGCGCTTTCCACATTCGTTGATACGTTTTCCACATTTGTTGAAAGTTGCCCGTCACTCTCCCATAAAGAACGTTCGGTAAATCCGTGCTGACAATAGAAAGGCGTTAATTCCGACCAAGGGTAACAATACAATCCTACATCCGTTTGAGAGTTACCTTGCTGATTGAGTTGAGTCATCACATCAGAAAGTGCCGATAATAATTGATGTCCCAGTCCTTGCTCTCGATAGGCCCTATCCACCAGCATATTACGTAATAGCCACGCCCCATCGGGTAAGGCAGAGAACTTGACCGCTGCCACTATTTTTTCTTGCTGATCCTTTTCCCACTTGTCCACCAGAGCATAGCAATGATCTGATCGATGAATTTTGATCTTTTCTCGATTGCTCTTGTAAAATTGTATAAGAGGCTGTCGTTCCAAATAAGGAATCGACTGCAATACAAAGTTCATTTCCGACATCTAATGTTCATTCCTTTATGACTCAATTCTGCTTAACCTGCCAACGCCCCCCATCCAGATGTCTTTGTTCTTTTGTGCAACCGGTAGCAAATAAGACGCCCGTATTTATTCTCCAGCATGCAAAAGAACGACTGCACCCGAAAGGCACGGCCAAACTGGCACAATTGTGTTTAAGCCAAGCGGAATTGATTATTGGTAAAGAGTTTAAAGACACACTGACACGGATTCAAAGAGACTACGCGCCTATTCTCTTGTGGCCTGAAGAAAACGCTGGCTCTGCAATCCCCTCTGCCACAGAGGCAAATCGAAGAGAAGGCAACGAGCGGAATGATAATCTGACCCGTACAAAGCCAAGCGCACTCATTGCCATTGATGGAACCTGGAAGAAGGCCGCCAAGATCTACCATACCCACGCTGAGTTACACACACTGCCTAAGCTCAATCTACAGGGGCACGAAAATCAGTATCATCACCGGAAGTCTCCCAGCGCAGAGCACCTATCTACACTGGAAGCGATATATTTTGGATTAAGGGAACTGAGCCACAATGACATCCCCTACCATCAAACCCTTAACGGACTGCTAGATGCTCAGCAACGAATGATCGAACACTGGCATAAGAACCTTGAGCTACATACCCCTTAAACGTCTAATTTACTTTCTGCCACACTGACTTCAGAAAGCCACTTTCTCATGGTCTTAACCAGCTGATCCTGAGTCACAGGTTTCCGTAAGAAGTCATTCATGCCGGCATCGAAACATTTGGCCTTATCTTCATTCATCACATGAGCCGTCATAGCAATAATCGGCACCGTATTGATTCGTCCGCTTTTTTCTAACGTTCGGATTCGCTTGGTCGCTTCAAAGCCGTCCATGATCGGCATTTGGCAATCCATGAAGATGAGATCGTAATGACAGGTTGAAACCATAGTCAGCGCTTGTTCACCATGATCAGCCACATCCACCAAAAAGCCCATTTTTTGGAGTCTCGCAACGGCAACTCGTTGGTTCACTTTATTGTCTTCAACAACCAACACTTGATGACCATGACCGAAGGAGGAATCCACATCCGTGCCTCTGAGCAAACTGCCGGCCAGCAGCTGGTTCAAATTCTGAATCGGTTTGAATTGCTCATCAATCCGGCCTGCCGAAATACCGGTGACCTGTACTTTCATCGGCTTCTGCATCACCAAATACTGAGCCAGCTCTTTCTGTCGGATTGGCTTGCTAAGGAACTGCGGTGACATCCCCTTCAACCAATCAGGCAAGCTATAACGAGCACTGGTGCAGCCCATTAATGCCCAGCTCAATTCCGTCCGGCCACCTGCCGTACGCCATAAACGGAACTCGTCGCTGCTGGTAATATCCACATCCACCAGCAAAATCACATCATTATGTTCACGTTCGAGCAATGCCTCTGCTTCATGCCATTTCGACACGGCAATCACATCACAGCCCAAAGCTTTCGCACGGTGACGCAAGTTATCCCGGCTGATCACGTTTGCATCAACCACCAACATCACACCATCGAAGTTAGGCTTGATTTGATACAAGCGCTCAGGATTTTTCTCTAGCGGCACTTCAAACCAGAAGGTACTGCCCCGGCCTTGTTCAGACTCCAGACCAATGATGCCATCCATATGACGTAAGATCTGACGACAAAGTGCTAACCCTAAACCTGCACCGCCATAGCTTCGGGTATTCGATTGATCGACCTGATAGAAGGCCTCAAAGACATGGTTTTGCTTATTCTCGGAAATACCAATGCCGGTATCTTCCACTTCAAAGCGAATGCGATAACTTTCAGGATCTTCACCGACAATCCGGGAACGAACGATGATATGCCCCTTAGGCGTATATTTAATAGCGTTGCCGATCAAGTTAGTAAAGACTTGCTTGAGACGATTTGGATCACCACGTAATGCGTAATGAATGCCGTAATCATGCCAGTACACCAGATCCACGTTTTTAGCTAACGCTTCTTCACCGTAAATTTGTAGTACCTCTTCCACCAAATCTTCGATTTCGAAGGTATCCACATCCAGACCGATACTGGTGGTTTCCAGCTTGGCGTAATCCAGAATGTCATCCAATAACAGCAGCAAGGTGTTGGCTGAATTATCGGCGGTACACACGTAATTCTGCTGTTCATCGTTTAAACCGGTACTTTTCAGCAAACTCAGCATGCCCATCACACCGTTCATTGGTGTTCTTAGCTCATGACTCATATTGGCCAGGAATGCAGCTTTGGTCTTCTCACGGACTTCCGCCGCGATACGTTCCTGCTCCGACTGTGCCAAGGCAAAACTGGTCTGCTTCAGGTCCTGAATACTTTGCTCAAGACACTCGTTCGACATTTTAAGAGCGCTGGCTTGCTCTTGAATTTGATGCCGACTGGTACGCAAATCACGCATCGATTTCCCCGCGATAAACGCGGTATAGCCGGTATAAAAGGTCACCCCGACGATACACAGCCCCATAATCACCAACGATGACTCGGCTTGAAAATTAAAACCAACCAAGCCAACCGTGATCAAAGCACCCGCAAAAATACTGGGTACCGCTTTAAAGATCATATTGAGCCCCGCCCCGGTCAGGGTATTAACTGTCGTCACCATACACAGCGCAAACACAACCCAGGGCTGAAAATCGACCATCGCCATGAAATGACCAAAAATGAAGAAATCCAGGATCATCACTCGCTGTTCAGCCTTAAGGATATTCTTCGACTGACGGCAAATCAGATACCAAAGCGGCGTATGAAGCAGACTGGCATAAGCCCAAATCAACCAGGCCCATAAAGGGTGGCCCATTTCATAATATAGGTAAGCAACCCCGGTTCCGGTACACATCGCCATCCCGACCAAACGGGTAATGGAATGACGTTTAAGTGACTTCAAACCTTTCTTTCGCTGTAACTCAAAAGGTTTGTGTTCAATGGTGGCATGTTCAGTTAATTGCATAACGCTCGGCTACTGTTAAAAATTCTGTTTGCTGAAATTAGAAAAATTTACTGACTATTTGCTTGGAATAACTGACTGCCAGTTCAACCGTTTCAAAGGACAAATAACTCCCTGTGTAATAGGTGTTGTTCTGCCCTTGTAACTGCTCAAACTTGTAATAAAACCGGCCATCACCAATCTCTTCGGAGGTGACATGAGGAAAATAATGCCACTTCTGGGTATGTATGTGTCCGTCAACAGTTACCGGGTAATGACGGTACAAGGTTCGTATTGACTGTGATGCTTGATGGATAATATCGTCATCAGACAAATCTCCTTTTTGAACGCTGTAGGCAACTGCGCCATTAGCGGTCGCCCAAGGACGCATAATTTCTTTCGGATCACCGATCTTTTCTTCGTTTATCGCACCAATGACCTCATTAGGCATACCGGAGACTTCGAAGAGATTGACCACATAAGGACTGTAGCGGAACTTTGTCATCAGAGCCTTCTCTGACTCGTTGAAATCCATAACATCCATCAACCGATCAGGAGGGCATGCAACAATTATAGCATCGTAGTTTCGGGTTTCTTGTTTGTTGTGTTTCGCAGTGGTGCCATGAAACAACATCTCAACCTGAATTTGTTCGCCACGCTTAATCGATACAACATCCGTATTCAAAGACACGTTAAGAGAGGTCGCCACCGACTGCCAAAGTGATTCAAACCCGTGAGTAAAGCGTTTTGGTAGCCCTTTACCTAAACCTGCGCCATACAATAGCAAGGTGGTAAAATTCCAGAAGTTAAGATATTTCAGCACATAGAGCGCAGGAATTTCTGAAAAGCGACCGTAGCCCATATCGGTAATCGTTATGCGGAACAACCCTTGAAGACCAAGCATCTTGTTATCGACCAACCACTTCTGAAAGGGTTGGGCCAATTCGTCATAAACTTTGGAAGACCCTTTGGATGCTAACCCCGGTTTCGACAAAGCGCTGCGATAACGGAGTAATTTCCCGTAATATCGAAGCACCGACAAAAACAACGTAAGAAAGGTAAAGTCTTTAAGCATGGCATCTTTGATCGCCATCACTTGTTTGCGTCGCATTGAAAAGGCATATCTTGGCGGCTGACGTTCGAGAGCCACCCCAAAGGTCTTCGCTAACTTGAGCACATTGCGATAACCCGGTGTCACAGTGAACGCGCCCATCTCATAAGGTTTTCCCTCATGTTTGATGGTTTTGCACTTGCCACCCACGCGCCCTGAAGATTCCACCACATCTACGTGCTGGTATCCTTTCTTCTTTAAGTACCAGGCCGCAGATAAGCCAGCCGCCCCGGCTCCGACAACCAATACTCTTCTTAATTTCGACATACGTTCGTCCTTGAATACGAGGCTAAGAGCTGAAGTGTTGATCCACTAACTGTTTGCTGTAGTTAAAGATAGGTTCAACCAACTCTAAGGCCATGATCGCCCCCACGTAATAGGTATTTAATTTGCCTTGCTGTCGTTCCAGTTGCTGATAATATCCGTCTATAAAGTCAGCCGCTTCAACGTGCGGAAAAAAGGTCGTCCACAATTGCTGATGCACCACAGACTGAAACACGCCGCCCATCCGTTTAACATCAGCGCGGATATTCGCTTCCACCATTTTCGGCGTTACAGCCGGTAAGGCATCCTGTGGCTGAGTTTTATCTTTGTCTTCCCCATCACCCACAGTGAAAAACAGATTCACATCGGAATCCTTCCAGAATTTCACAATCCCCCAAGGGTGACCTATCGCAGGCAATGGCTTAGCGGGCGGCAACTGCAACTCATCTGTGGTGATATCCAGCATGCCATCCACGTCACACGCCGACACATAATAATTTCGATATTTAATTCGAGAGAGCAAGGCTTGCTCATGCTCACTGGCATCACTTATGACGGGCAGAATTTTATCCAACGGGCAGGCAAAAACGATGCGATCAAATTCATGCAGAGAACCATCAGCTAACCCAACCACCACGTTAGGGGTACGCTTGATCGAAACGATGTGAGAATTTAAACGGACATCCAACTGCTCACTGCGAATAATGGCATTAAGGAACCCTTGATAACCATCCAGAAAATGCCTGGGCCATTCTTTCGACAATCCTGCACCAACTCTTGCCAACAATAAGAAATTCTTCGCATCCATGTATTTGAGGACATAAGGTGTAGGAACGTCATCCAACGCGCCATAGCCAAAAATAGTCACAGGAATCAGAAATAACTGACGCAGAATCGACATACCATTGATGTCTAACCACTTGCCAAAGGGATGACACAACTCAGGACAGGCTTCTAACTCGGTAAACCCAGGCTCATTGATCTGCTTACGGTATTTAAAGGCGAGGTACAAATATTTCGCGGAGGCGGCACCAAACGACAATAACGACTTACCCATCAAGGTAGTTCGTAAGGTATTCAAAAAGTTGCCGGTGGTTAGGTCGAAGGATTTACGTTGCGGTGCTGGCTGTGTTTTAAGATCCAGTTCTTTCGCGATACGAAGGACTTCATGGTAATAAGGGGTAATGTAGTTAGCACCAAGGTCGAACTCATGATCGCCATGCTTAAAGGTCAAACATTTCCCGCCGATACGTTCTTCTTTTTCAAAGATCGTAATATGGGAATAGCCCGCTTGTTTTAAGTAATACGCGGTAGCGATTCCTGAAGCACCTGCTCCGACGACTGCAACTTTTAATGACCTTGGCATGATCGCATCCTTGCTGTTATCACCTCAGATCCTGATGACCTGATCTCATTTTCCAACGCTAGAGTTTACATTATGATCAAAACTTTATCCTAGAGGTCGACCAGAAATTTGTTGTGCCATTGTAATCGCATAACGATCGGTCATACCGCCTATGAAGTCCACCACCCGCATATAGCACTCATACAGACTCCAATCCGCTTGAGGTGCCCGATACTCCATTAAATCAATCACACGCTGATTTTTATAATTCAGCCCGCCGCCTTGATGGAATTGATGGACGGCACTGCAGAAGGCAGACAATAGCTCTTCAAGTACCGAGTACGCCCCAACTTCCAACAAGGTTTTGTTGCGGCTATTGAAGATGCGTTCCCGGGCCATGTTTTTAGCAGTGAGTACACACTTACGAGCGCGCTCCGGCAGATGCTCTACCAGATCGCCCTGAAGCCGACCATTCAGGATGTCATCCTGCTTTTCCATAAAGGTACGAGCTGTCGCCGTCACCAAATGATCAATCGCCTTCCCACGTAGCATGGACAACTTGCGACGGCCGGTTCCGGTATCGTTGATGCGCCAATAGGTGTCTGGAATATCCCCCTGAAGTAACTCAAACATCAAGGCTTCTACTTCCTTATAGGGAAGGATGTTCATCTCCAAGCCGTCTTCCAGATCCAGCAAGGCATAGCAAATGTCATCTGCCGCTTCCATCAGGTACACCAAGGGATGTCGGCACCAGGTGTCATCACTGAGTTTAATAAGCCCAAGCTTATCCGCAATGCCCCGCATGATCTCAAGTTCCGACTGATTACAGCCAAACTTACCTTTGTTTGCTGGGTTATCCTTTAACGACAAAGACGTCCAAGGGTATTTCAAATAGGCTCCGAGAGTGGCATAGGTCAATCGCATTCCACCATCAAAGAGATGATATTCCAGTTGGGTAAGAATCCTCAGCCCCTGAGCGTTCCCCTCAAAATTCAGTAAATCGCTTTTCTCTGCATCAGAAAGACCATCCAGCATGCCTTTTTCAGCCGCCTCATGGAAAAAATGTCGAATGGCATCTTCACCACTGTGACCAAACGGAGGATTACCTATGTCATGCGCCAAACAAGCAGCCTGAACAATCACACCGATGTCTTCGGGATTGATCCATTCAGGAGTCACGTCATTGAGATACTCCCCCACCCGAGTACCTAAGCTACGCCCAACACATCCGACTTCAAGACTGTGGGTTAATCGCGTATGAACGTGATCATTTTCATCCACAGGATGTACCTGAGTCTTTTTACCCAAACGACGAAATGCACCGGAAAACACCACCCTGTCATGGTCTTTGTGGAAAGGCGTTCTGGCTAACTCTTCTTGTGTTGCCGAAGATTTCCCCAATCGCTCTCGGGTTAACAAGGTGTCCCAAGACATGGACATATTCTGCTCTCCTTATAGTGATCAACGTCATGTTCATTGACCAACCACCGAACATCTCGAAGGTAAAATTTACAGCGCACGCAAAGCATCACAACGGTGCACATCAAGTAATGCCTTATACTCGCACACTTAACCCACTTCGACCATTAACAGGGGTCACATAGTCACCCAATCAATACTCAACGTATTCAAAGCTATACACATTAAACGCGCCACAGCCTCAAACGGGTCTCGCCTCTGCACTGTTTCGTCTAGGACTGAGGGGCTTTCTTCTGCCTGATCATCGAACGCCATCCACCCGCATTAGGTAGCATCCCTTTCACACCTCGCCATAACTGACGCTTATACGTATCCCCTAACACTTCTGCGGCACTAAACACACCCGACATAGCTGCACCAACCACACCAGAGGTCAGAGCGTCCTGTCCGGTTAGAAACAATCCAGCAATTTCCGTTTTTGGTTTCAGCCCTTTTTGCAGATAACGCTGGGGCGTATGAGCCAAACCGTAAATTTCACCGTCCTGGTATTTCATGAAATGATGCGTCGACAAAGGCGTAGAGAGTTCGTAATAACTCACCTTCCCTTTTAAATGAGGATATTGCTGATACAACACGGCCAATAACCGCTCACTCCAATAGGTCTTTCGTTCTTCATAGTCAGTGTCCCGTTTTCCCCACTGAGAACCAAACCACTGAGAGAACTCGGTTTTCGGAATTACACTCACCAGCTCCATCACCGACTTTCCTGGGTGACGAACAGGCCAAGTGGAGTCTCTTGCCGCAGAGCTGGAGACATACACAAAAGGAAAGTCAGCCGTTGAATCCTCTTCAAAGGCTGTCAGAGCTTGATCAAAATCCGCAGAGTGATGAAGCCAACGATTTCCCTTTGGAACACCTAACTCGGAGATATCCACATCAAAACCAAGATATAAACAAATGTGACAGGCTGACGACTCAACCACCTTCTCTTCCATCGGTTTACTGAAACGCTTAGCCGAGGGTAAATCCAACAAGGATTGAGTGTTAAACCAACCACAATTACTGATCACCGAATCACATGCGATACGGTAACCATCCGCCATTTCTACCCCGGTCACTGCACCGTCAGTCGCTAATATGCGAGCCACCTCTGCGTAGGTCATGACAGATCCACCCGCCTGTTCGATGGTCGGTAAAATGGATCGAGCAATCTCAGAAGAGCCCCCCCGAGGATACCAGCCCCCACTCATATAATGATTGGCAATCAGACAATGAAGAAAAAAAGAAGATTGACCTGGCGGCAATCCCAAATCACCCCATTGTGCCGACCATACAGCCTTGAGCTCCACATTATCCGTTAATTGATTAAACACTTCGGCCGTCGTCTGGTAATAACACGAGGGCACAAGCTTACTTACGGTTCGACCGATGGAGGCAGCCCCCGGGAATGACGATGTTTTTCCTGCAAAAAATAAAGGTAGCCAACGCTCAACAGAAAACAGGTAGTGGCAGTACTGTTTTATGGCATTAGTCTCATTTGGAAAATGTGATTCCAGGAATCGACGATAAGCGCCTTTGCCCAAGGGCGGCCGATAGGTTTGCCCGCCAATGATAAATTCATCATAGACCTCGCCCAGACTATCCCAGGCCAGTCGTCCCTCTGACATCCAATGAAACAATGCGCCCGGTCCGGTCAGGCGATTCCCCACCTGCCCAACATAATGAACCCCCACATCCCACTCGAAGCCATTTCGTTCATAGCTGTGAGTAAACCCGCCCGCCGTGTAATGCTGTTCCAACACCAGAACTTTTCGTCCCATCTTAGCCAGGCTCGCCGCACAGCTGAGCCCACCGATACCGGAACCAATCACCACATGATCAATCTTTGATGCTTCGACCAGCGCGTCCACTCGATTTGATCGATATCTTCGTCCAACTTTCGATACTAAGGTTGATGCCTGTTCTTTCACCATATTTTCCTCCCTGAATGTCACTAACACTAAGCCAACGCCTTATATTCCCTGTACACAATAACCATCGCCGTCGCTACGTTGCGCTGTTCCTGATTATTACTATTTATCCACATGTCCTAAATCCCGTTCAGGCCATGCGTAGTTACGAACTTTTTGTTTGATCAGTTTAGCATCAGGAAACCCGCCATCACGCTTTCGTTCCCAGATAAGCTGACCATCAATTTCAATTTGATAGACCCCACCCGTAGCTGGTATCAAAGTGACACCGCCGAGATCGTCAGAAAACGTTGAAAGCAGTTCCTGAGCCATCCACGCGGCTCTTAATAACCACTGACACTGGCAACAGTAAGTAATGCTAATAATTGGTTTCATTTCGGCCATTCGATTCTTCCAAATTCAGTTTTATAGTAGACCCAGACAACAAACCTCTAAAATCTTTACATCGTAAAGACAGAGCGCTATGTTTGTCCTGCACAAACACTCCACTTTGGCTATCTTATGATAGGATCTCCCAGCTAGCTAATTCAGGGAGAACCTTCCTTCCGAAGGGAAAGAAAAGGCCAAAGAGACATAAACGACAGACAACAGAATAAAGAAAACAAGGGAAATTTATGTCAGAAGTACAACAAACTATTCAGTTCAAACAAATCCTGCCTAGAGTACCAACATTGCTTGCAAACCTTCATAACGTAGTGAAAGGTCTGGTACTGGCAAACAACACCAATCCGGAAAAGAATCACGGGCTTGCATGGTGTATCGAAAGAGCCGTTAAACGTAATCCGGATGGTATTGCGATTAAAAGCGATCAGGGCAACATCACCTATCGGGAATTTAATCAACGAGCCAATCAAATCGCACACTTCCTGGAAGCGCAGGGCTATCAGATTGGTGACACCATCGCAGTGATGATGGATAACCGCGCCGAGCTATTAATTACCATTGCGGCGTTGGCAAAAATCGGTGTTGCGGCGGCGATGGTTAATACCGCACAGACACACAAAGTACTCACGCACAGTATTTCGATCGTTAATCCTAAAGGTGTTATCGTCGGATCGGAACTGCATCAATCCATTGATGACATCAAAGCAGAACTTCCACTGTCTGAAGATCAATTTTTCTTTGTACCGGACGGAGATACCGTTTCAGAGATTCCTGGCTATCGCCATCTTCCACAGGAAGCCAGTAATTCGCCAAAACACAATCCGGACACGTCGAAACGCGTCAAACGCGACGATCCACTGTTCTATATCTACACCTCTGGAACCACAGGCTTACCGAAAGCCGCCATCTTTAAGAATGGTCGATGGATGAAAGCCTTTGGCACCTTTGGGTTCATCATCGCGCGACTGAACAAAGACGATACGCTCTACTCCACATTGCCGTTGTACCACGCGACCGGCCTGGTGATTTTATGGGGATCAGCGTTGGCTGGCAGTTCTGCCTTTGCAATCCGCCGAAAATTCAGTGCTAGCCAATTCTGGTCCGACTGTCGTAAATACGATGCAACTGCGATTGGTTATGTGGGTGAATTATGTCGATACCTAATCAATGCACCGGCGTCTGCTGAGGACAGAAATCATTCCGTCACCAAAATGATCGGTAATGGCCTACGCCCAGGCATCTGGAAAGACTTCAAACAAAGATTCAATATTCAAAACGTCTTTGAACTTTACGCCTCAAGTGAAGGTAATGTCGGCTTCTCCAACATCTTTAACTTTGACTGTACTGTGGGCTTCTCTCCCGTGCCATACGCCATTGTTAAATACGATAAAGAAGCAGACCAGCCAATACGTGACAGCAAAGGCTTCCTTCAACCGGTCAAGAAAGGTGAAGTTGGCTTACTGATTGGTGAGATTTGTCCGAAAGCACCGTTCGACGGATACAACGACCCGGAGAAGACCAAGTCCTGTATTCTCGAAAACGTCTTCAAACAAGGCGATCGCTATTTTAATACCGGCGACCTGATGAGACACATGGGCTATCGTCACGCTCAGTTCGTTGATCGCGTGGGAGACACCTTCCGCTGGAAAGGGGAAAACGTATCCACCACAGAAGTCGAGCACATCCTCAACGAACATCCGGATGTCTCCGAAAGCGTCTGCTACGGTGTTGAAATTCAGGACACCAATGGCCGAGCTGGCATGGTCGCCGTGACACCGCATGAGAACATTGCGTTTGATCCAAACAAGCTGATGTCTCATCTAAACAGCGAACTACCGAGCTATGCTGTACCTGTCTTTATTCGAGAACAGCAACAGCTACAAACTACGGGCACCTTTAAATACCAGAAACACACGCTCAAAGACGAAGCATTTAACCCGGAGAAAGTTTCAGACAAACTGTGGGTGTTGTTACCTGGCGAGCAAGCCTATACAGAGGTTGACCCAACCTTGTATAGCAAGATTCAAGCAGGAGAATTTAGATTTTAAGATGATCAAGCGAGAATTTACGTTTCTTAAAGAAGCCATCCAGCGTTATCAACAGAAAAGCAATCGAGTGCTGCAACAGCAGCAGCGTCGTTTGCCAGATCAACTAGAAGGGCTGGCACTGCTGCTTGAGGGACAACCGTATTTCGGAATGAGCTTGGCCGCGCACACTACACGGCGGTTAAAGAACGTTTCGAGTGATCTGTGTGAGACCTTATATCTAACGAACGATCTACTCTGTGACAAAGCAACTGAACTGGTCGAACAAGCAGAAGGTCGCAGCTAGACTACAACTCATATTTTGTTATTTAGCTAAGACACACAAAAAAGGCAGCTGTTTAAGCTGCCTTTTTTTGTTAGAACAAATCCCGAGACCTGTCTATTAGGTTCTAGGACGAATCACCAAACGAGTCCCCGAGAAATCTATATTCTTCAAAGTGATATCACCAAAGCTTTGTGATTTCGGCGCACCGGCAACCCGCAGATTCTCATAACGCACTTCCCCAATTGACGTAGGAACAGCCAACTCAATGGAACCGTCGTCATGAATCTTAGCGGTAGGAGAACCATCATACTCCACACCTTCGATATAGGTATCTGCCTCCATCATCGCCAAAACAGGCAACGCAATCTTAGCCACCGTCTCCATCGTCTGATAACCATCCGCATCTTCCGGACTATCAATCAACGCCAGAAGATCTTCGCGTAGCCCCTGAGCGGTAATGACATCCATTTCCAGCTCATTAAGCGGCTCTAAGCCCCCCATTCCTGGTTTGTTCTGAAGTTCTTGTGCAGGCGGCTCATCATTTTCAATTCGAGCGGCATCCGCTTTAACCACCTGAAACGGCATCATCATCGCAGTGGCTAATGTAGCCGCAAAACGAATACTACTTTGACGTCTCAACGCTTTAGAGATCTGACGATCGGTCAAAATACCCAGAGATACCAGGGCCTCACCCAGTCTCAAACCGGATACTTTTTGATGATCTACCGCCTGAGCAAGTTGCTGCTCAGTAACCAGACCTTTATTGATAAGTAAGTTACCCAGCCTTGACTTAAACTGGGCCTGAGCAATTCGGCTCATAGTATTTATCTCCGTTATATAATTATTATTTATTCTCTCCATCCAACTTGCGAAGGTACTGCCTTAAAGAGGGTGCTCTCTTAAAGATAGTTAGATAAACACAAAAACGCCCATCAACTTAAACACTTTTAATAGTCAGCGTTTAAGTTGACGGGCATCTTCATTTGCAGTCATCTTTTCACAATTTTCAGGTCACTTGGGTACGACGAATCTCCTAAAAGGAAGCCCAAATGTCAGAGCTTGCGATATCCACACGCTCTTGTCTGTCATTCGCTTCTACAGCAGAAATGAACAAACGTTTCACCGATCCAGTAATCAGACCAGATTTATCCATTAAAAACGGTAAATCCACGCCAGATCGTCGAACTAATGCTTTATCACCAGTTGTAACCGAACGATTCTGAGGAAGTAATACCGAATCAGGAACGCCCACCAAAGGCATACCAGGAATAAACACAGCCGGAGACTGAACAGCCTCGGTGTAAGGATCTCTCAATAACGTCTTAAAGGCAGAAGGAGCTAATAACTCAACCCCTATCTGTGCGCCCTCAGAGGAAGGTCTGGACCAACGAATAACACAGATTTTCCATTCAGCATTCTGATGTTCACGTACGCCCATCACTTCGCCAATCTTTGGATAGCCCGCCTTACGGGGATCGATTTCCAAACAGAAACCACCAGCACTGACATCAATCACCTCAACAGATGCCACTTCCGATTTCTCAAGCGCCACATCTGCCATCACCTCTTCATAGGAAGAGAATCGCAACATATCGCCTTCAGAGGATTCAGACATTTGATGAATTTGAGGATCAGAAGAGGTTGTGTCTTCTGAACACCATCCATCTTCCATAGAAGGTAAGCTTGAGAATACTTGATCAAATCCAATACAGACTTGGTACTCGGCTTTCATGCGTAAACGAGGGAACACTCGCTCTGTTAGCTGAGTTACACGACCGGATTCAGAAGTTTTAGAAGCTGAGAATTCATTGTTGGAGTGAAACACGTCCAGAGCCTGAAACGCATTCATTTCCTTAGTGCTAGGCTGGTTCATTACCATCCTCCGACAGGTTTACCCTGTTCCAATTATTGTTTTTATAGTTATCGTATTTGGAACTATAGCAACAAAATCTAACCATTGCTAAACAGCAGTTACAAAAAGTTGCTTAAATTGTGAGCTAGTTCATCTTCAAAGATGACTCTTTATTCATGAAAAAATTATTCAGTTTTATGACAAAAAGTTATTGACTCTCAAAAAAGGCATCGCTATTATTTCGCTCCGTTGCCGGC
Source organism: Litoribrevibacter albus (assembly GCF_030159995.1). Taxonomy (NCBI): domain Bacteria; kingdom Pseudomonadati; phylum Pseudomonadota; class Gammaproteobacteria; order Oceanospirillales; family Oceanospirillaceae; genus Litoribrevibacter; species Litoribrevibacter albus. The sequence goes on from NZ_BSNM01000027.1 coordinate 234,243, forward strand.
ATAGCTCAGTTGGTAGAGCAACTGACTTGTAATCAGTAGGTCCCGAGTTCGACTCTTGGTGCCGGCACCAGAATACTAAAAAGCCCAGTCAATGACTGGGCTTTTTTATGCTTATTTTTTAGGTGGAACCGATTCTTTCATTAGTAACCGTGGGTCCACTCGCTGATCAAACCAATTCATTCGCCAATCCAAATGTGCGCCTGTGGCACGGCCGGTTGATCCAATTTCTCCGACTTTCTCACCTTGCTTGATTGATTGCCCAACCTTTACATCCAGTTTGCTCATATGAAGAAAACTAGAGCTAATGCCATGCCCATGATCAATTACGACCGTACCGCCTGAAAAAAACAAATCCTTTTCAGCCAGGACAACCACCCCCGAAGCTGGAGCAATCACCGGAGACCCTTCCGGCGCTGCAATATCTAACCCAAAATGAGGTCGGCGTGGCTCTCCGTTATAAAAGCGCTGGCTGCCATACACGCCACTGATTAATCCCTTCGCAGGCCAAATAAAAGATTCCATATAATGCGACATATCACCAGAGTTAGCACGAGCCTTACGAACCTTGGCAGCTTCCGCCCGAATCCGCTTTAAATGCTCGGGATCTGGTGTAACAGTCCGTTGCGGTACACCTTCGACTTTTTGAATCTTGTATTCTCTCGCCTCAACCGAATACTGACGAGCAACTTCACGCCCATCTTTCATTTTAAAGATCAAATCCAGCGTTGGACCAAAATCGCGTCCCAGCCCAAGACCAAAGCTTCGTTCGCCATTAATAATCAACGTTCTTTTGGAAGTGCGAATGGAAACCACCTCATCTGAGGTAAGGTGACCAATCAACAGAGCCCCTTGCTTGAAGCTCCCCTGCCATTCGACCAAAGCACTTTCTTTTGCCTGCACACCGAAAGCGAACAGCAACCCAATAGAAATTCCCCACAACAACCTACGCATGACTTTTCCTGATTAGAAACCTTTATTTAGGCTATCTATATAAATATTTTTATTTTTTTCATTCAAGGGGTTTACAACGTTTTTTTTCTTCGTATAATGAGCGCCACTTGTTAAGGCAACAGCCCAAAACAAGCTACCTGAGCGGAAGTGGTGAAATTGGTAGACACGCTGGATTTAGGTTCCAGTGCTTCACGGCGTGAGAGTTCGAGTCTCTCCTTCCGCACCATTACAGGGGTATAGCCAAGCGGTAAGGCAACGGGTTTTGATCCCGTCATGCGTTGGTTCGAATCCAGCTACCCCTGCCATCTTTTTTTCCTTCTCTTATCTCCAACATCAAAACAATCCACCGTTTTAACGTTTCTCTTATATTTATCTCCCGACACTCAAGCATCATCAAACTAAAAGTACGCACATAAAAAAAGCCAGGTTAACCCCAGCTTCTTCTCACGTTTTTATTGGTATTTTCTGGATATCAGCATTCAGACCCTAGACGTTTAAGCCCCCATCACCTGACGCTTTCTATAGTCGACAAGATCAGCCAGGTAAGTCTGCTCTTTCTCAGTCAAAACACCACTGCCCATAAGCTCCGAATACAAAGACTTAATCGAATACTTATTTAACGCATTAATGCCATTTTCATTGAGCGCATCCATCAAGCGATCTTTACCCAAGTAAAATGCCATTGCGACAATAAAGCGCCGCTTAGAACCCTTCCTAACGCCACCAAACTCATTAAGTAACCACAGATAGTAGCGAACACCCAAATCCATATTATCTTTAGGATCCAACAAGTACGTGAAAGATTCTTCATCCAGCAATAATTCAGGCTGTACAGCCATCACACTATCAAGAGACAAACCTAACAAGCCAAATCTCTCTCCATCGGCCGCCGCCATATTGTTACGAGTCGCTGCAAATGAAATGGCTTGCATCACTTGCTGATCACTCTTAGAAGACAAGCCACTTTCTTTAAATTCATTCAACAACCAAGCAGGCAAAGACCTGAATCTCTGAGGAAGTGGAATAATAAAATCAGTAGTCAAACCACCTAATTTCACAGAAGGAACAGAGGACGCTACCGTCGGGTAACGCACATACGCCTTGGAAAGCAAACTTGCTTTTACTTTATTAATGGTACGGTCAGATGGGTTAGCCGTTTTAAAGAGCGCCCCCATCAATAAACTACTACCACGAGGCTTTGTCTTGGCAAACAATTCCTTAAACGAAGGATCTTCTGCAAACGCTTCCATGACCGTCTTACGCAGAATCTCATCCAGTTGCTCTTCCGCATGCTTTCTCAACGCAGTATGCAAGCCCATCCCCGAGACATCCAAACCATCCAGTTTTTTGTGTTGGATAGAAAGCTCAATACGGGATTTTTTATAGTCCAACTGACGTCGAATCAACCAATCCTGCGAATAGCTAACCCAGTGAGTCGTGTCCGTCGTTAACACTTCCGGCCAGTGCTTAGCAATTTGAGATCGATAGATATTCTGCGATTTCTTAAACTTGGTCTTAACACCAAACTTCTGTTCTTTGAGATCTTCAATGGTGATATTCGCCGTAGCTGATTTATCCTTACCACGCGTAGACACCACTTTTTCTTCTGACAAAACGCTCATTGAAAAGAGCATTAGCAATACTGAAATAAATAGTTTCTTCATTAGTTACTTTCTTGAAAAGGGTAAACCAATCTCGTCCCGCCCCGAGTCATCCTTAATCTTAGTATAAACCGATTACCCCACCCACGCAGGTTAAAGCCACACGCATTAACCAAACTAGACAAGAAGGACACAAAATACCAAACAGCTATCAGATTTATAGCTCCGTTCGAGAGATATCAAGTCAAGAGTTCGACTTAAAATGCCACACATTTACACTTATTTACATCAAAACCCGACAGGTGAACACAGATTCATTGGTAATAGAGATTTTCAGTGTCTAGATTGAAGAAAACCATTGGATAAACCACTGGATTTCATCAGCACTCTCATTGGCTTCACTCTTTACCCTATGAATATAATCTCTTATCTCAACGACCCATACTCTATTGCTCAAACCATCGAGCATATCGCCAAGCTTTTAAGCCAACACACATCCATCGTAAAAGATCACACATCTGCACAAGGCATCTTACCATTACGTTTCGGAGAGCTGGACAATCAAGGAAACTTCTTAGAATTTAAAATCCCAAAACAGTTCAAACTCACTTACTCAACCAAAAAGAAAGTAACTTCAGAACTGCTCTACTTTGATATCCTCACCAGACAGAATCAGTTTGATACAGCACTCAGCACTCTGTGTGACACCATAACAGAGTACAACAGAAATCATCGACCACTTTGGTCTGATAGCTCTTCTTTTTTTGGGATCAACATATTAATCCCACTGGTACTAAAGAATGAAGCCCACATTCCAATGCTGATACACTTCTTATCCAGCACCGACCTCCATAAAGAAAAATCACTAACAGAAGATCTCAACCGAGTATTTCAGACTCACGGCTGGACCACTAAAACACTCGAACTGTTAGCCGCCAGAGCCACTATTATTGAAGGCAAATGCGGCCAAAAACAGATAAAACATTTATTACGGGAAGGAGCACTTCTTCAACACCTTCAGTCCGACCTCAACCAAAATATCCTACTGGAAAAAATCACCGAATTTGCTTTGCTCAACTATTCAGAGCAAGAAGGAGAAAACACCCCAAAAACCATCATTACGCAAGCATTAAAATCATTCAAAGGGGTTTCAGATACGCTCACCTATAAATGTAAATTCCTTCAAAGGAGCTTTGTTGAACACTTCCCAAACTACTTACCATGTAGCTCACACTTATTTAACGGACATGACCGGTAAAGGATTACTAGGTAGTCTTTTCTAATTTATTTCTGCATGCTTACAGCCAATTTATTTTCCAAAAAGCTTATGGCTATCTATTTCACGTAATCAGTACGCGCACATTGATAGCCTAAACGCTTGCCACCCAATGAGAGCATCGCATGAAACTGTTTGATCTTATCCCCCAAAAGTTATCTGATCTGCTACCACCCACCTTAAACCAAGACATTCCTGCGCCTATTGATCAAGTAGCAGAACAAGTCCTAGAGGTCGGAAAATTGGCTGGTTACGCAGGCATTGGTTTAGCCATCAAAACTCGTGATTACGCTAAAAACACGCTTAATGAATTGATTGAGATTGGAGAACAAGCACTCGGCGAAACTCCAACACAGACAACAGCACAAGAAGAAACATCCAGCGAAGTACCTGCACCTCAAGAGCCCGCTAAACCTAGCCTCGAAGAACTATTTTCAGATGCATCAGAAAACATCAAGACCCTGACATCAAAACCGGACAACGCGACATTAGGCGAGCTCTACGCCCTGTATAAGCAAGCCACCATTGGCGATATCTCAGGCAAACGCCCTGGCATCACCAAAGTTGCAGATCGTTATAAGTTTGATGCCTGGAACAGAAAGAAAGGCATGGATAGAGACATTGCCAAGCAGGCATACATTGAAAAAGTCGAATCACTGTTAGCTAGCTGACACTAGCCAGATTGATGACATTTCGAACAAAGGGGCGTTAAGCCCCTTTGATCATTATTGAGAACTGTCTAGCCCTACCGCACCTTTGGCCTTCTCCAGAACCTCATCCCAGATACTCTTCGTCAACACCACCGGCAACTCCGAACGTCCTTCAGTAGGATCTGAATCCACTGATGTCACTGACGACTTTTCTATCGCCACTTCCAAATCATTCAACGCAATACCAATGGCATCCGTCATGATTTGCATATCTGGCATCACTTCCGGTGTAGAGGTGACAGCAATGTCGACAACACCGTTATAGCTTAAAGCAACAATCACTAATCCTAAGCCATCAAATAAAGGTGCAGAATTACTTTGCGACTCCAACTTCGCCGAGCCAAGATACAAAGGTCTTTGCGGCCCAGGTACGTTAGTGATCGACAAGTTATAGATCGGAGAATGACGATCCGCCAAGTGCAGACCGGAATACAACCGGCTGGCCAAAGCCAACGTTGTCGTCGGAATAATCTCCGTCAAACTGTCGGCACTGATCGCGTGGTTATATACCTTGGAGCTGGAAACACTTTTATGAATGGTCAGAAGTCGCTCTACAGGATTTTCAATGTGCGTGCCAAGACGCACCAAAGTAGCAGACATCTGATTTCCAAAAGAGGCATGAATGGTTCGTGAACGGACTGACAGCGGTGAAAACGCAATCAAGGATTTACGCGGCAGGTTTCGCTTAAAGTTCAGGTAATGCCGCAATGCGCCTGAACAAATCGTTAAAATCACATCATTAACGGTAGCACCATCTACCGCATCACGAACGGCCTTAATACGACTCATATCTAGCGCTTTATGACCAAATACCCGACGACATGAGATCGAACCATTAAACGGCGTATGCGGCGCACTGAACAAACCAGGTTGATTTCCAGAACTCTCGACCAAACGCTTCTTCAACATGGTATTGGTAAGATTGGATAAAAACTCCCGCGCCAACTGCCCCAACTGCCCCAACTGCGCCATTTGGGATGCTTTCTTTTTGTAGGACTTCAAAAGAAGCTCAGTTTCCGTTGGTAGTTCTTCCGGCCTCCATTCCCGCGCAATCTCGGAACGGGACAAATTAGGCTCAACATCCAGAAGCGCACTGATCATCTCCTCACCGGAAATATTATCAATGGCACAATGATGAAGCTTAAATATGACGGCAAAACGATGCGAACCAAATTCTTCCTCATCGAAACCATCCACAAATATAGCTTCCCAAAGCGGTTTATCACGCTCCAACGGCTTTGCAAACTCCGCCGCTGCCATGTTGACCAACTTCTTACGATTCGACGGTTTCCCCAGAGGAACATGTAATAGATGGTTATCCACATGAAAATCAGGGTCATCCACCCAATAAGGGTTATCGAGTTTGAGAGGTACTTCAATGATGCGCTGACGGAAAAAACGCGCGATATGGAGACGAGATAAAATCAGCTCTCTGAACTGGGCAAACGTAAAATCCTGACCGGTTTCACTATTATCAAACAGGTACAAACCACCAACATGCATTGGTGTATGTTCTGTTTCTAGAAAATAGAACGAAGCGTCAAGAGAAGAAAGCTGCTGCATAGAAAGCATCCCTGAAAACAAAAACAGCACAAGTATCAATCAATTTTATCAAAGAATTGTTTCAACCACCTGTAAAAGTATTATCAATCTATGAATAAAGAAGACAACTGTGTCAGAAATAACACTTTGAAACATTTTGTTACATTCTCACAAAAATTTGCTTGAATATCTATGTCAATGTCAGTAGCTTAGTAACTTAAGAGATGGAAAATAGAGCTATTACTCTATCTAGTGAAGAATGTAGTCGCACAGCCATTTCATCAATGATGCGATTACTCCTTCATACGACATCCAGCAGTTCTCAATCACCGCAGTAATGGTATATCAGGATGATGCGAAAACTCATTAAGAGCCTTGTGGTCTCTAAGGATCTAGAGTCACACATCGACAAAATGCCTAAAGAAGTCGGTTCCTTAGGCTACGATGCTTGGGGTTTTAACAGCGACATTAACAAGATTGGCGTCGCTCTTTTCAAAAAGCTTTACGATCACTACTTCCGAGTAGAAGCCGACGGTTTAGAAAATATTCCAAAAGATGGCCCTTGCCTGATTATCGCCAACCACAGTGGGCAGTTACCTCTGGATGGTACGCTTATCGGCATTGCGATGGAGATGAACCCTCACTCTCCAAGAGCTCCAAGAGCCATGATCGAGCGTTTCTTTCCAACCGTTCCTTTCCTTGGAAACCTACTTAACTCCGTTGGTGCAGTCATTGGCGATCCTCTTAATTGCGCTAAGATGCTAGAACGAGGCGAAGCCGTGATTGTCTTCCCGGAAGGGATTAGAGGGTCAGGAAAGCTCTACAACAAGCGCTATCAATTACAGCGTTTTGGTAACGGTTTCATGCACTTAGCAATGAAGTATAACGCCCCGATTATTCCTGTGGGTGTTGTCGGCTGTGAAGAAACCATTCCGGCCATCGCCAATGTTAAGCCCCTCGCCAAGCTTCTTCATGTTCCTTATGTTCCAATTGCCTTGCCGTTTATTTTCCCGGCGAAAGTTCATCTAAACTTCGGCAAGCCAATGCATTTCAATCATGACCAGAATGAAACCGGTCGAGAAATCACAGAACAAGAAGTAACCAAGCAAGTAGAGCAAGTCAAATCCGCTATTCGCGGTTTGATTAACAAAGGTTTGGCGGAAAGAAAACGGATCTTCTAACCATGACAACCAAAAGCAAGAAAGAATTAGACGTACCAAAAAGCAGCGCCTCCATTGATCAAACCAAGCAAATCCTGATCACAGGAGCTGGCGGCGCACTTGCTCAACATGTGATTTCCATTCTGAAGCGCGAATACCGAATCGTTGCTGTAGATTTCCGTAGACGCGTAGAACTTGGTGAAGACATTCCAAGTTACAAAGTGGATTTCAACAAACGTGGCTTCGAAGATATTTTCAGAACCTATGAGTTTGATGGCGTACTGCATCTGGGCCGAATGGGTCTGCACGAAGCAAACCGTACCCGTCGCTACAACATGAACGTACTTGGCACACAGAAACTCTTCAACCTGTGCCTTAAATACAACGTACATCAGGTATTAGTGCTATCTACTCACCACGTATACGGTGCGGACGCCTATAATCCGGCACTGCTGGACGAGACCTTCCCACTGAAAGCTTCAGAATTAACCCAGGATCTGGTCGACTCCGTTGAGCTTGAAAACTTATCCACCATTTACAAGTGGAAACACCCGGATTTGCACATCACAATTCTGCGTCCATGCAACATTGTTGGGCCTGGCGTAAGAAACACCATCTCGATGCTACTTTCTCAAAAGTACGCACCGATTCTGTTTGGTTTCTCACCATTGATGCAGTTCATTCACGTGGAAGACATGGCAGAAGCCATTGCCACGGCATTCAGTCAGAATCGGCCAGGTATATATAACGTCGCCCCCGATGACTGGGTTTCGTATCAGGATGCTTTGGTGGAATGTGGATGTAATCGCTTACCGATACTGTCGATTCCACCATCGCTACCTAAATTTGTTGCGAAATTCATGAACACCCGCTCCTTCCCTGAGTATTTGGTGAATTATTTCAAATACCCGGTAATCATTGACGGCTCTCTATTCAGAGAGAGTTTTAAGTGGAAGCCAGGGCGCAGTTTGGAAGAGATCTTCTCGTATTATCGAGAAGTGAAATAACCTTCATCACTCACACTACAGCAATGAAAGAGGCTCCTGAATGGAGCCTTTTTAATATCTAAATGATTCGTGAATGCTTAAAGCGTTAGCTGGTGCTTTTTGTTAGACCGATTAATGCCTGAAATGAATCACCACACCCACCGCCTGATCCAGAGTTAAATCAAACTCTTTCATCAAGTAGTCCACCTCAATTTGCTCAGAACTGGATAACTCCAAATGCAACTGTGGATACTCCGTCACACCCGCCTTTGCTCGATCAGCAACCGCCTGATACTTCTTTTCACGCCGCTCTCTGCGCCGCTGCCGCTCTTGTTCTTTAATCAACTGAACAAACGAAGAGGCGAAAATACCGGCAGGCATTGCAGCAACCCCCACCCCACACACAATCACTAACGAGCCAAAGATCTTGCCACCTAAAGTAATCGGAGTCACATCACCATAACCGACGGTGGTTAAGGTCACTAACGCCCACCACATCGCGGCGGGAATACTGCCAAAAGCAACTGGCTGGGCTTTATGCTCAAAGATATACACACCCGCTGCGGCCACAAACGTCAGCGACAAAATCACGAACAATGCCGCCAATAGAATGCGTTTATTCTCTTGATACACACGCAGCAGGATTGTTAATGAGGTCGAGTAGCGCGTTAACTTGAGCAAGCGCGCCATCGCAAACAACTTCAAGATTCGTAAGTCAGAAAATTCAGAGCTGGGCAGAACAAAAATCAGAGCAAAAGGCAGGAATGCAAATAGATCCACCAGCCCCATCGACGAAAAGATATAGTCTCGCCGCCGCTGCCATTCGGTTCGCATCTTATTTTCATGGGGCATTTCCGCCGCCACCCAAATACGCATCCCGTACTCAATGGCAAAAAACACCACCAAAACCTGGCTCGACACCCAATACCATTCCTTCATTTGTAAACCGTATTGAGGAATCGAACCGATGATCACTTCAATGATATTCAAAACGATGACGGTAGCGATAAATACAGAAATCGCGACTGACACCTTATTTTCAAGACTCGGCTCATTGAGATACCGATACCAGCGAGATCGCCGTTCAAAGGGAGAATTTGGTAAGGCCATACAAACGAATCAAATCAACTTCCAATGTTCATCAATGCCGGAAACGACATTAACCATTCTGAATTGATTGAACCACCTACGTGATTCAACGAGTACATTGAACAATCCACACCGATAAACTATCAGTGCGAATAAGACATCAACGCGGATAAAAACATCCAGATATCTCAATACCAGAAACAAGGCTCCGACCTGGACACAGACATTCTTACTTGCTCATCATAACCAAAGGAGTACGCATGATGAAAGCCGCCTGCAGGTATTCCGTTCTTGCTTAACGCTAATCGTGCCCTTAGAGTTAGCACTGCTCTAAACAGTTCCAAAGAATAAATTATAGAGTGGCTTTAAGAATAATTACTACGGAGTTTCAATGAAAAAGCTGACGTCCGCCTTTTACATCCTACTTTTTTTGCCTTTGATTACCTTCGCCAATGAAGAAACAGACAAACAATACGGTGTGATTTTAGGTGGTTTCTCTTATCACTGGAGTGAAGAACCTAAAGACAAGGCAGGCAACGAGAAAGACTTTAATGAAACCCACAACACGGTGGGTGGTCTGGTTCGATTCTACGAAGAAGACAACACCGAAATAGACTGGGCCGCCACTGTATTCACCGACTCTTACGATGAGTCCGCCTGGGCAGTGCGAAGAACCTGGGGTAAAGCCTACCAGTTTGAACACCTAAAGGTGGTGCCCAAAATAGCAGGCATGATCACCAAAAAGCGGACTTCCTACAAAGACGACGAATCCAAAATATTTCCCGCCATCGCCCCGATGATGTACGTGGGTAACGAACACTTCGGTGCCGAGTTCTTGCTCTTCCCGTGGTTTGATGGCTTTGCCTATGTGGAATTCGAGCTGCTTTACTAAGTCCTTTTAAGAGCGCCTTTACTCAGCCATATACTGAAAGCCAGAACCAAGCACATCTAAACAAACAAGCCAAACTAAACGAATGGCCCCGATTAGTTCAGTGGGGCCACTCGCATGACTTCTTCAATGGTGGTAATACCACGCGCTACTTTTTGGGCACCACTGATTCTCAAGGAACGCATCCCCTCCTTGTAGGCTTGAGCCCGCAGCTGGGATAAGTCCGTTTGTTCGTGAACAAACTCTTTGAGCGATTCACTCATTGGCATCACCTCGTAGATCCCTTCACGCCCCAAATAGCCCGTATCCCGACATTCCAAACATCCTACTGGCCCATAGGTCTCGGTCGGCACACCCGCACGCCAAGGTCTCGTCAAACGTTCCCAAGCGCCTTCATCCAAGGGTTGTGAAGTTTTACAGTGTGGACACAATCGACGCACCAGACGCTGGGCCATCACACCCAACACAGTAGCTTTGATCAGATACGGAGGAATACCCAGCTCCTGCAAACGAGTTACCGCCGTCGGAGCATCGTTGGTGTGTAACGTTGAAAGCACCAAGTGACCGGTCAACGCTGCCTCAATAGCAATCTCAGCAGTTTCCAGATCTCGAATCTCCCCCACCATGATGATGTCCGGGTCCTGACGAAGCAAAGAACGCACACCGCTGGCAAAGGTCAGATCGATGTTATGCTGCACCTGCATCTGGTTAAATGCCGGCTCAACCATTTCAATCGGATCTTCAATGGTACACACATTTACTTCCGGGGTAGCCAGCGCTTTCAAGGTAGAATAAAGCGTCGTCGTTTTACCGGAACCCGTCGGCCCGGTCACAAACACAATACCACTGTTCTCAGACGTCATCTGATTCCAGCGTTTAAAATCGTCCTGAATCAACCCCAGCTCACTGAAGGGTTTCAGCAACACATCCGGGTCAAATACCCGCATTACCAGCTTTTCACCAAAGGCGGTTGGCATTGTGGATAAACGTAACTCCACCTCATTACCTTCCAGACTTTTGGTTTTGAGACGACCGTCCTGAGGCTTACGTTTTTCTGCCACGTTCATCCGTCCCAAGATCTTGATCCGGCTTAATACGGCCATCGCCACCTGCACCGGGAACTGATAAACCGCGTGCAACACACCATCAATACGGAAACGGAGCACCCCCTGATCTCGACGGGGTTCCAGGTGAATATCACTGGCCCGCTGATCAAAGGCGTACTGCAGCAACCAATCCACAATATTCACAATGTGCTTATCATTGGCGTCGTGACTACCTTTACGACCAAGCTCCAACAACTGCTCCATGTTGGTAACTTTGCTTTCCGTCTGGCCCTTACGATCAGTGGCAGCACTGTTCACTGAGCGAGCCAGATTATAGAACTCGACCGTATAACGACGAATATCTTCCGGGCTAACGACCGCACGTTTAATTTCTTTTCTCAAAACGTGCCGCAAACCGCTTTCCCAATCATCAATGAAGGGTTCACTGGAGCCGATGATCACTTCGGTAGGCGTCACCTCCAAAGCCAGAATCTGGTGCTGCTGAGCAAACTCATAGGACATCACAGAGGTAATGGACGCCACATCCACCTTCAACGGGTCGATGTGGAAATGATGTTGCCCGGAAACCCGAGCCAACAACTCAGCAATGGTCGCAGAATCCAACGTCCGCTCAGAATTTTGCTTATCAGCGAGACGTAGCGCAGCCAATTGTTCGATCGGGCTATGATTCTTAGACGAATCCACATTCGAAAACAATTCAGCAGCGTCTTCCGCTGAAAGTCGATTCTGCGACTTCAGGATATCCACCAAATCACGTAATGTGAGTTTTCGGCCTAAGAGTTTATTAATATCCACACCATGTCCTTTTTGCTGTTTTGTTTGCCGTTTTTCTTTTATCTACCGGATCGATTTCCGCATCTCTGGCTTGTAATGTCACTGCAATGTCACGAAGAATGGCGCCAGGCATACCGTGCCAAACGTAATAACCATTGTCCTCTCAAGAGCGGATTCAGTGTACTGACATCACCAAATAATAACCAAGGTCTGACGTCCATTTCATTCAACAAACCATCGTCAACCAAGGTTTCCAGCACGGATGCAAGGCACTTCGGATCATTCAATTCAGACGGATTCATAACGCCTTGAATCGCCCATTCCAATCGACTTGCCGGTTCCCTAGCATCTTCCAACGTAATTCGACTGGTTTGCCACACGCCAGGCTGAAAAAGTTCAAAACCACGTTGAGCCTTGGTCACATCAGACACCAACATAGGCACCTGTTTACTTAGTGCCTCGGCAAGATCAAAGACACACTCGGGGCTGCCTTCCAGCAACTCCAGCTCAAGCTCAGAAAGCTGCGTGGTTTGCTCTCCGACAATTACCTGCCCTTGATCCAACACCACCTCTATTCGAGAACCTTTCGATGATGTCCACAACCAACCGGATCGCGTGAAATTAGTTTCAAAGACGGGCATCAACTGATCGACATTCAATTCCGCAGGCCAAACATCCGATGGAAATAACTCCGGCTGCAGTCGTGGCTCAACCTCACCATCACCATCAGCATCGGTATCGGCGATTTTGAATTCCCACTCACCGCGTTGATGCAGACCGCCGACGGACTTACCTTTGGTTTTTAAGGTCTGTAAATACTGACTGCCTGATCTCCGAATACGCAACGCCGCCTTAGTCTTTAAAAGCTGCAGGTCCGGTGTATCAAAATAGATATTTTCCAGAGTTTTATCTGGCTGACGAACATTGGCAGGATTTGAATGAAACCAACTAAGATTCAAGAACTGAGCAACAGCATCTTCACTCAATTCCAGTTTTAACTCTAACTCTTGAGACATTAAATCAACGACATCCTTAGTATGAAGCCAAGGAGTTAGCTTAATAGATTAATCACCTTTGCTTCGGTAATTGGCTTAGCAACATACTCAATGGCCAGTTCTTTAACTTTTGCTTTTACGTTTTCTTCTTTATGGGCCGTGATCAGGACAATTCGACCGCCTGGATTGATCTTCTGTAACTCAGGTACTGTATCCAACCCGTTCTTATTGGGCATTTCTTCATCGAGCGTAATCAAATCCGGCTTAAACTTCTCAACCATCTTGATGGCTTCATCTCCATCCCTGGCCTCATGAACGACAAGGCTACCACAGATGGCCTCAATCATCGCCTTCAACATCAGGCGAGAGATGTCACTGTCATCTACTACTAAAACGGTTTTTCCATGATAAGGAGATTGAGATTTTCCATTGAAAGAAACACGACTAAAGGGCATTGGGCGCTCCTGCTTGAGCCTAAGTTAATCGAAAGCCAGTACCTTCCACTCTAGTATAGATAACAGATAAGGGTATAGATAATTGATAAGCCACCCAAAAAACACTAAATTATTTCAATAATAATACTGCTGAGTCAGATACTTAAAATGAGACACAGGCCTCGGGGTAACATTTATTTACTTGAAGGCAAAGTCACACATTTGACTATACTCTAAACACGATTCAACGAAGAATAAATGCTCCGTGATAAGGCGACACACCTAATGCTATTACTTGGTGAACATCCAGACCACATAGAACGCATGGCGGCTCGACTCAAAGAGCTAAGCAAGTATTTGGTATCAGGGTTAATTAATGATTTACCTCCGAGAGAATTAAACCAGATTGAAGACCTGTATCAGGACTGCGATACCAACACACTTTTTTACCTTCAATCCGGCACCATTCAGGTAGAAAGCAATGATCGCGTGGTGTTTTATTATGAAGAGGGAGATCTAGTCGGCCTTCAGAACACGCTGGATATCCCGTCACCAAAACTCTCCAGCCCGGACCCGGTTACCGTTATCGCAATCAACAAAGAAATCTTTGCCGATCATGTATCCAACAAACCTCACTGGGCACAATACCTGTTAATCCTCTCGACCTTCTTCAAAGATGCCTATTCCCGTTTGGCACAAATCCACTCGATTCCCCAAACAGGCTTCCTCACCTTTAAAGCAGGCGACCTGATCATCAAGGAAGGAGACGAGTCCGCTGAAGTCTATACCATGCTCTCCGGTCATGCGGATGTCATGGTGAAGTCGAAAAAGGTCGGGGATATCTACAGCGAAGAAATTTTTGGTGCGATGGCGGCCTTTACCAACTCCCCTCGAAGTGCCAGCGTAGTGGCCTCCGAAGAATGCCACGTATTGGCCGTTCCGAAAGACCAGTTTGTGAACCTGATTCAATACCACCCGAAAACTTGCGTCAGCCTCATTGAAAGTATGGCCAGAAAAATTAAATCCATGAACGAGATGATCACGGCCTAAACGCCTGTGAATAAGTCATTTATGGAAACCCGAACAACTTTCCAATAAATTTTAATGAGAATCATTGTTATTTAGTTGACACAAAGATGAGAATGATTATTATTAGAGACAGAAATCAACGAACACACTCATTGGTTTCTATCTCCTCATCAAGCTAATCACGGTTTGCCCCTTCCATTGGAAGGGGCGCTTTTTTTCAGCATCATCCATTTCTTTGGATTCACCAGCAAATCACACCAACACCTTTCTGTGAACCCAGTCATATCGCGCAAAACCGTTACAATTGGACTCGAAAGAATACAAAAAGGCATTCCCGCTGCTACTACACGATGTCGTATGATCCCCCGATTACAATAACAATCAATGAGATAGCAGTATGTTGGCACGTGTATTCTTCGTTTCATGCGTTTGTTTTCTACTTCAGGCATGCGGGGGCGGCTCCGGTGGTGGTAGTGATAACGTTTCCTCTTCATCCACGGAAAACAATAATTCAGTCACTCCGGCGGAAGAAACGGAAGTGGAAAAGGCCCTAAGAACAGGGGACGCAAGAGAAGTCAGCCAATCAATCACACTGGTTAATGCAGCATTAGATACCATCGATGACTATCGGACACAGTATTCCAGCATCAAACGTCAACTGCTTCAGTTGAACACAGACGGTTCAGCAAAACAGGATGGCTCAAGCCTGACTAACCTCACCTGGGATGTCACTCACGATGCGGCACAGCTAAAGGCAACCTTCGGCGTTAATGACACTTTACTGATCAGCAATGCCAGCCAAAACAGCACCGCTGGTTCCGAAGCCTTTGGCATCATCGGCCAAGAAGCAGAGGATTCGATCACCAGCCGTTACATGGTATTAGGCAGCAATCCAATGCGGACCTGGCAACGCGGATTCGACATCAATGACGCTATGCATCAGTGGCTAAAAAACAGCATTGAATGGCTGACCGGCAGAGAAAATTTTAATGAAACGCCATTGAAAGTACGTATCGCTCACATGAGTGATGGTTATTATTTCCCCGATCAAAGCGCCACCCGCAACTGGCTGGACACCTATTACCCTGGTCAGGTGGAATACAATGTGGCTGACAGCTGTAACGGCAACGCACTGTTGAGTTGTGTTCAGGAGCAACCGGATCTATTGATCATCTCTCAAGAGAAGTTAGACGGCTTATCCACCAGCGTGATCACCAATGCTATTGTACAAGCCCAGGCTCAAGGCACAGCCGTTCTCTATCTACATACCGATGGCCACATGGAAACGCTGGGCACCGCAATCCTTAACCACTTTAATGTGGAGTTTGTCGGAGACAACTACTGGGATAAGTATTACCTCAGCGCACAGAACATGGGTGCTTATCTTGAGGAGACCCCTGAACACATCAGCGAAATAGAAACGCTACTGCAAACCTTATCGCAAAGCTCGGCCCAACTTACAGCGACTTTCGACTGGAGTCAGTGCGTTGATGATGATTGCTCTGCGATGCCAAATCTGCAAGCCGATGTCCTCGACGGTGCCAATGAAGTCAGAAGCATGATGTCCAAATTGGATCAAAACAAAACGAATATCTTCGCCAACAGCGATCGTTACCAACTGGAAAAACTGCTGGCACTGCTTGGGGATCATTATCGTCAATCCATTCAGTACCCAATGACACGAGGCGAAACCAGCACCAGCGATTTCATTCATGCGATGTATGCCGACATGTCGGTCTATAACATCCGATCGGTTAACCCTGTCCCAACGGATTTAGGCAACTTTAGCCGTACCGATTTCAGCCACATTACACCAACGAATAAAACCATCAGCATGACCACCAAACGCTACTTCCGTGCAGCGGG
Source organism: Litoribrevibacter albus (assembly GCF_030159995.1). Classification (NCBI taxonomy): domain Bacteria; kingdom Pseudomonadati; phylum Pseudomonadota; class Gammaproteobacteria; order Oceanospirillales; family Oceanospirillaceae; genus Litoribrevibacter; species Litoribrevibacter albus. Next base: position 250,612 of record NZ_BSNM01000027.1, read on the forward strand.
TGTCTATGCAATGCCAGGTCAAACCGTTCAAGTGACCCGCCTAGACAGCAGCGACGTCACCACCAAGGTGTTTGTAAACAGTATTCGCTCCGGCTCTACTCACTGGTTTGGCGAAAACCAAGCCTACAATCGCCCGAAATATCTACAGAGTACCCATATTGAAATCCAGCCAGGAGAAACCCTCGCTATCACTTCACCATACGGCGGCCCAATACAGCTGGAGTTCGGAGAAAATGGTCACACGGTCGAGTTCCGCTTCGAACGCATTGGTCTTCACCCCTTCTGGAACGGCAGCGAAGACAACCAAAGCTTTGAGCAACAATTAAGTGCTAATGACTTCGACTGGGCAGAGTTATCCACAGCCGGATTTGAAGTGCACTCTCGTACCTCGAAAATGGTGAACTCAATGAATAACTGGGGAGGCACCGCTGCGGACGTTGCTCTCGCCACCGAACGCTATGTCTCGAACCTGCCTCATGTATTGGCAGGCTTCCAAGGCCCTGGCATTGATGTCATCCCAGAGATTCATGACTTTGCCAATGATAATGGCTTTACGGTAACCAATATCGACATTGTGAAACACATGAATGCCGATCAACCCACCTGTGGCTGGGGCTGCTCGGGCAACCCGTATGATGCTGGCTGGGATTTCTCGCCAATCGGTCATGGTGACATTCATGAGTTAGGGCATGGGCTGGAACGTTCTCGTTTCCGCTTTGAAGGCTGGCCAACGCACGCCAGTACCAATCCGTACTCCTATCATTCAAAGTCCCATTATTATCAAGACACAGGGAACGAACCTAACTGCCAGTCGTTACCTTTCAAAGAATTGTTCGATGCGTTACAAGCCGCGCAATCACAAGCCGATCCGACTCAATACATGATCGATCAAGGCTTTACTGACTGGTCGCACGGCGCGGCGATCTACATTCAAATGATGATGGCCTCACAAGCCCAAGGCGTTCTACAAGACGGCTGGATGCTGCTACCAAGACTACACATAGTAGAAAGAGAGTTCGGTTCAGCACTAAGCGATGAAACTACCTGGGATGCCAATAAAACTGCGCTGGGTTTCTCTACCTACAGCTTGGCCGAAGCCAACTCGATCAATAAAAATGATTGGCTGAACATTGCGCTCAGCAAAGTTACAGGACTGGCGATGGACAGCTACCTAACGATGTGGGGCTTCCCGCCAAGCACCAAAGCGCAACAACAAGTGACCGCACTTGGCTTACCCGCAATGAACAAAACCTTCTACGCATCGGAAGGTACTGAGTTCTGTAAAGGGTTTGATAAACCGGCGGTGGCTATTGATGGAACGAGTACTTGGCCTTTGTAGCTAGGTCGACAGAAGCCCTGTTTTGTCTCAGGGCTTCTACCGACACTCCCGCCAGATTTGATCCTTCAAAGCGAGCTTCTTAGCCTTCAAACGCTTAGCTTCTTTCAGGGTATAACCTTTCTTTAACTTGTCTTTGAGATTGACCAATTCAATCCGCCATTGGTTGCATTGTTTCACTTCGTCCAGAAACGATGCTTTAGGATTGGTTTTCTTGGATTGAAGGTTCCAGTCGACCGTATCAACATCCACCGCAAGCATGTAGTTCATCACGCCGAACGTGACGACCTGAGCCCCCGGGTGAACGCTGTAAGGTAAATTGGTGAAGTGAGTGGTTCCCCTGTCATCTTTCCAGGTAAAGATTTCAGCGGATAACGAGACAGGCATAAATAACCAAAAGCACAGTATCCATCCCAGATAATGTTTCATTGCAACAAGTCCTTTTATCTTGAGCTTTCTCTTTTGTTATACTTCCGTCCTTCTTTCGACATCTATTCGCAATTAGTATGAAATACCTTTGTAAGCTCTCAGATCTTGAAAACAATCAAAGTAAAGGCTTTGAATTGGACGATGACACATCGGTGTTTCTGGTGAAAAAGTCGGACCATGTGTATGGCTACAAAAACTATTGCCCGCATCTGGGGGTCAATCTGGAGTGGCAACCGGATCAGTTTTTGGACAGCACGGATACGTTAATCCAATGTGCTATGCACGGTGCCTTGTTCAGTATTGAAAGTGGTTTGTGTATTAGTGGCCCATGTAATGGCCAAACGCTACAAAGAATTGCCATCCACATCGAAGAGGATGGCATTTATTTGGATGAGCAATAAGATTTTATTGACTGTCATTCAACCGAGTGGACTCAAAGAACCACAGGTAAGCCCTTAACGACGTCTGCGCTGTCCTCGGTAAACGCGACTTGGTAAGCAAGGACCTTTACACCTGCTTTTACAGCGTCTCTCAATAATCGCCCATACTCAGGATCGATGTGATCAGCAGGTGCAGCTCTTTCTATTCCGGTATGTTGCACACAAAAGATCAAGGCCGCCTGGACGCCCGACTGCACTAATTCGGTAAGTTCTTTAAGGTGTTTTTGACCTCGTTCAGTAACGGAATCAGGGAAGCAGCCTAAGCCATGCTCTTCAAGTAAAGTCATGCTTTTGACTTCCACATAACAATACTCACCAGCTTCATTCTCGCCCCGAAGATCAATGCGGCTGTTACCGATCTTTACTTCGGATTTCCAGGATGAAAACTCCGACAGCTCGGTGATCACGTTATTTTCGAGCGCTTCTTTAATCAGCTTGTTAGCCAAATGGGTGTTAATGCCGATCTTATGACCGTTTGATAACTCAACAATTTCAGAGGTTCCGGGCAACTTTCTCTTAGGGTTATCAGAGAGTGAATACCACACGATATCCCCTTCCGAACCACAATTTTTCATCGAGCCGGTATTAGGGCAATGAATGGTCAATACGCCATCGTTTGTTTCTAAATCCAAAAAGAACCGTTTATAACGTTTTATCCAACGTCCTGACTCTAACTTACTAGAATATTTCATTGAGCTATACTTACCTATTAGCCTGCTTTTAAGCCATATTAATCAAGCGTTAATGACTTGGTTTCGTTCAAAGCGCGAAGAGTATGGCATAAAAGAAATTTATCTGGTAATGTCTCCCAGCTTGGACGGGGAAGGACTATTCCCAGGCCAGATAACACTATATATGTCAGGATGGGTAGTTAAAGAGGCACCTATATGCCAGAGAACCAAGAAAAGCTGCTATCAACCTTCACTCCTTATGAGATTAAAGAGGGTGAAGAGTACATGAATGAAGCTCAGCGTGAGCACTTCACTCAAATCCTTAACAACTGGAAACAGCAGTTAATGGAAGAAGTAGATCGCACTGTGCATCACATGCAAAATGAGGCAGAAAATTACGCTGACCCAAGTGATCGGGCGACTCAGGAAGAAGAATTCAGTCTTGAACTTCGCACTCGTGATCGTGAGCGTAAGCTAATCAAGAAGATTGAGAAAACTCTCGAGCTGATTGAAAAAGACGATTACGGCTTCTGCGATGCATGCGGCATTGAAATCGGTATTCGCCGCCTAGAGGCTCGCCCAACCGCGACGCTATGTATCGACTGTAAGACCCTCGCTGAGCTGAAAGAAAAGACTACCGGTCTTTAATCCCTTCATCCTCAGACATAGCAGGCGGTCATATCATGACCTCCTGCTTTGTTTTCTAGCCTGTACTCCACTGTATGTACATCGGACGCTTTGCCCCCTCACCTACCGGCCCGTTACACATGGGTTCCTTATTGGCTGCGGTCATTAGTTTTTTTGATGCCAAAGCACACCAAGGTCAATGGTTAGTTCGTATTGAAGACATCGATCCCCCCAGAGAACAACCGGGCGCAAGCGATAGCATCCTCAGAACATTGGAAGCTCATCACCTGTATTGGGATCAAGAGGTGTGGTATCAAAGCCAACGCCATGACGCCTATCAGGCAGCTATCGACCAATTACTCGCACAAGAAGCCATTTATCCGTGCCAATGTTCTCGTAAACAACTGAGTCAATTTAACGAACAACGCTCTCAGTTTAACGCACAACTGCCTAATGTCTTACCTCATCCAGAAAAGTGCATTCAGCCGCTAAACCCTAATGCACCCTATGCGTTGCGGGCAAAACCTGGCAATTATGACTATCAGGATCTATACCAAGGGCTTCAACAGGGCATCGATGGCCACTTTGTGGTAAAAAGGCGGGATCAACTCTTCGCCTATCAACTGGCGGTCGTGGTTGACGATCACGAACAAAACATCAGCCATGTCATCCGTGGATACGACCTGTTGGATTCCACGCCTAAACAGCTATTGCTGTATCAAGCACTGGGCTATCAAGCCCCTGTATTTGGGCACTTCCCGGTTATCGTCGCCGAAAACGGTCAAAAGTTAAGCAAGCAGAACTTCGCTCCGGCCATTGATAACCAGCTAGCACTGAGCAATCTTCAACAGGTCTATCGTTATCTCGGCTTAGAAACTCCAGAAACTGATAATTTAACCGAGTTTCTTGAATTCGGCTGCAAACAGTGGAAGCAGAAACTCCCTGATTGCATCAAATCTGAAAGCATTCAGGAAAGCGCTTAAAACCCGATTCACGCCACCCAATCAAATTTTTTGTCTGGATTTGAGTTTCTACCACGATATTCGGAGCGACTTTCATTACAATGTCGCTAAGGATTTATTGCTAAGCCGATGATAGGCTTGGCATTCGCTTCATTTTAAAAATAAAAATGGGTTGGATAACCTCGAATGTACGTCTATCGATTGTTGTTTCTGATGGTTTTAGGGATTTATGTATTCTCTCCCATCATTATGAACTGGTGGTTAGAGCCTGGTGGCTCTTGGTATCGCCCTTACATCATCTGGTTTTTTGTAATCATTCTTTCTTTCTGGCTGAGCCGACAGCGAGGTGACGATGACTTTTGACCTCACCTCCATCAGTCTGATTGCCATCGGTTATTTGTTCTTCCTGTTTGGTATCGCGTTCATTACCGATAAGGGGTGGTTTCCCCGACGTTTAATCTCGCATCCTCTGACCTATGTCTTGTCACTGGGCATTTACACCAGCTCCTGGGCATTTTATGGCAGCGTCGGGCTCGCTTACGAATACGGTTTTGGCTTCCTGGCCTTTTACCTCGGTATTGCCGGAGCCTTTATGTTGGCGCCCGTGCTGTTGCAGCCCATTCTCAAGCTAACCAAGTCTTACCAACTCAGTTCATTAGCCGACTTGTTTGCCTTCCGCTACCGCAGTTCATGGGCGGGCATTCTCACCACCGGGTTTATGACCATAGGGGTTTTGCCCTTATTGGTCTTACAAATTAAAACGGTGGTCGATACCGTACTGATCATGACCAACAACGAGCAACCCGCTCAGATTATTGGTATCGCCTTCTGTCTGTTGATGACAGTCTTTGCTGTTATTTTTGGTGCCCGCCATACCTCAACCCGAAACCAGCACGAAGGGTTTGTGGTAGCCATTGCCTTTGAATCCATCATTAAGATGATCGCCATTCTAGCCGTGGGTTTCTATGGCATCTTTTATGTGTTTGATGGCCCCAACGACATGGAAGACTGGCTGACCTCGAATAAAGATTTGCTAAGCACCATGCACACCACCCTCAATGAAGGGCCCTGGCATGCCTTGCTGCTGATGTTTTTTGCCAGCGCCATTGTGATGCCGCACATGTTCTACATGACCTTCACTGAGAATATGAATCGTCGAGCATTAAACACCGCCAGCTGGGGCATGCCGGTCTTGATGCTGATCATGAGTCTTCCCATTCCGATCATTCTCTGGGCTGGCTTAAAACTGGGGCTAAGATACTCTCCAAGCTACTTCACTCTGACCGTTGGCCTTCATGAGGGCAGCGAGTGGCTAACAGTACTGACCTTTATCGGTGGGCTTGCAGCCGCAAGCGGTCTGATTATTGTGGTGACGCTGGCCCTATCAGCGATGTGTCTAAACCACTTGATTCTGCCTTCACTGCCGATTCGTGAAGGCATCAACATATATAAGAATGTCTTGTGGATTCGCCGCATTCTAATCATTGCCATTGTCACCGCGTCCTATTTCTTATACCTCGCCATCGGCACCGATCAAAATCTCAGCGATTTAGGCTTGGCCGCCTTCGTCGCTACACTGCAGTTTTTGCCGGGCGTAATGGGATTGCTGTTCTGGCCAACCGGTAATCGTCAAGGATTCCTATCAGGCCTGATTGGTGGCATCGTGGTATGGATTATCGGAATTCTGGTACCCCTGGTTTCAGGCCATTCGGTATTGGATTTCTATGATTTCACTTACAACTTTGCTGGCCAGCAATCCGGCTATCTGATTGCGCTAGGCGCCACTGTGGTTAATGTCACCTTGTTCATTCTGGTGAGCGTGCTCACCGAAACCAATGAGGACGAACAGGCCACGGCTCAAGCCTGTGCCGTAGATACACTGACCACACCACAACGCCGTCAGCTTGATATTCTGAGTGCAGAGGAATTTCGCGAGCGTCTCGCCAAACCTTTGGGCTCCAAAACCGCGATTCGGGAAGTTGATCGGGCGCTGAAAGATCTCCAACTGCCGCTGCATGAAGACAGGCCATACGCATTACGTCGTTTACGGGATCAACTCGAAGCCAACTTATCGGGATTAATGGGGCCCGTGCTTGCCAAAAGCATCATTGATCGCAACATCCCTTACAAAGAAACGCCTGTGGGCGGTGCGCTCGACGACATTCACTTTATTGAAAGCCGTATCGAAAACTACAACCAACAGATGACTGGTCTGGCCGCTGAGCTAGACAGCCTGCGCCGTTATCACCGAATGACATTGCAAAACCTTCCGATGGGCGTGTGTTCCATTGGCGGTGATGGTGAAATTTTGATGTGGAACCGGGCGATCTCTGAATTGACCGAAGTGGACGAACGCGAAATCGTCGGCGCCCACATTAGTACGGTGCCGGACCCTTGGGGCGATGTTCTGCAAACCTTTACTGAAGATGAGTCCACTCATCATCATAAGAAAACCGTTGAATTTGGTGGCCGAACGCATTGGTTCAATCTTCATAAAGCGGTGATCTTCCGTGATCGACAAATTGATTCGCCCTACACCGGTAGCATCGTGATTCTGATTGAAGATCTGACCGATACGCAACTGCTGGAAGAAGAGCTGATCCACAGTGAACGTTTGGCCTCCATCGGTCGCTTTGCAGCAGGTGTTGCTCACGAGATAGGCAACCCGATTACAGGGATTAACTGTCTGGCACAAGACATTAAGTACGAAACCGACAACCCTGAATTGAAGGACATGGCCGAGCAGATTATTGAACAAACCAAGCGAGTATCGAACATTGTTCAAACTCTGGTCAGTTTTGCTCACGCAGGTACACATAAAAGCCAGCGTTCACTAGGTCCGGTTCATATTAATCAGTGCGTCAACGAAGCCATCAACCTGTTGACGCTTAGCCAAAAGAATCAGCGCTATGTCGAATTTATTAACCATTGTGATCCGGAGCTAGAAGTCATTGGTGACGCCCAACGTCTGGTGCAAGTGTTCGTAAACCTGGTTGGTAATGCACGGGATGCCTCACCGGATGGCACCAGCGTTGTGGTGCGCTCGACAGCTAGCGAGCTGTCTTGCGTGATCGAGGTAATCGATGAAGGCCACGGAATTCCTGAAGAAAAGATCGATCAGATTTTCGATCCATTCTTCACCACCAAAGAACCTGGTGAGGGAACCGGATTAGGTCTTGCGATGGTCTACAGCATCATCGAAGAACATCATGGCAACATACAAGTAGACAGCCCCGCGTACCCTGAGACTGGAAAAGGATCACGGTTTGCGATTACTATACCACGCCATAATAATGATAATGACGATGATCCAGAACGACCTGAAGCATCTGAATAGCAAAGGCAACGTTAGAAATCTTGCGGCTTTAAGGGAAATTCATGAAACGAATTTTGATTGTAGAAGATGAAGGTATTATTCGCTCGGCATTGAAGCGACTGCTCGAACGAAACGGCTATCAAGTAGATGATGCCGGTTCCGTTCAGGAAGCGACGGACTCCTATGACTTAGCGGATTACAGTTTAATCATCAGTGACCTTCGTCTTCCTGGCGCGCCTGGGACCGATCTGATCAAACAATCCCCCGGTGTTCCGGTACTGATCATGACCAGCTACGCAAGTTTGCGATCAGCGGTCGATTCGATGAAGATGGGCGCCGTCGACTATATTGCGAAACCTTTTGATCATGAGGAAATGTTGAAGTCCGTTGCGGACATTCTTAATCGCCCTCATGTTTCTCAAAAACCGGGTGCCGCACCTCAAGCATCGACAAATAAATCGCCGACTCAAATCATTGGCACCTGTACGGCAATGCAGACCTTTTTTAAACGTCTGCAAAAAGTATCTCCAACCGATACCACCGTGCTGATTCTGGGTGAATCAGGTACAGGTAAAGAACTGGCAGCTCGTTCTATTCACGAACACAGTAAGCGCGCTACATCCCCGATGATTTCGGTTAACTGTGCGGCCATTCCGGAAACCCTGATCGAATCCGAACTGTTTGGTCATGAGAAAGGCGCGTTCACTGGTGCAACTGCTGCACGTAACGGCTTGGTTGAAGCCGCCGATGGCGGAACGCTGTTCCTGGATGAAATCGGTGAACTGCCACTTGAAGCCCAAGCGCGATTATTACGTGTTCTTCAAGAAGGCGAGATCCGTCGCGTGGGTTCCGTTCAATCAAAGAAAGTGGATGTTCGTCTTATTGCCGCAACCCACCGTGATTTAAAACGCATGGTGAGTGAAGGACAATTCCGTGAAGATTTGTACTACCGCTTGAACGTTGTCTCATTGAAACTGCCTCCACTAAGAGAGCGTGAAGGTGATGTTCTTGAGCTTGCGAAAGAGTTACTCAAACTTCACTGTGAAAAAGTGGGCTGCGAGGAAGTTCTGTTATCAGACGATGCCATGGAAGCCATTCAGCAATACAGCTGGCCTGGTAATGTGCGTGAACTGCAAAATGCCATTGAGCGTTCTGTAATCATGTGCGAAGACGATCTGATTACAGCAGAGATTTTGTCGCTCGATTTGGATTCTCCAGCGCCTGAAACACCACAATCTACCTCTGCAGTGGCGGAGCAACCCGATAGCCCTGACAACTCTCAGGAAGGCTTATCGCTTGAAGATTATTTCCAAAAATTCGTCTTGGAAAATCAGGATCGAATGAGCGAAACCGAATTAGCCAAAGCCTTGGGCATCAGCCGTAAAAGCCTTTGGGAGCGTCGACAACGATTGGGTATCCCTCGTCGTAAAAAGTCCTAAGCGACTTAGCATAAATACAGAAAGGGCTCCCAGGAGTCCTTTTTTATTGTGTTACCCTCAGACCCCCCCATTTGTTACCTTACTTAACACTCAAAAGTAAGTTTTCGTAACACACCATGTAAACACAGTCTCCCAAATTTCAGAACAATAATCATAACTACCTGTTTTTAATGGATTTTTAAAAACTGGCATTAGATCTGTAACGTATACAGTACTTTCCATCACCAACAATAAAAATAAAAACAGGTGAAAAGACGCCCCAACAATAAAAATAAAAAACGGGGCAAGAAAGTATGAAGCAAAAATATAAATAAAAACGCTCTCAAACAGCATTTAACGTGAAGCACTCGGGCAGGATGCCCTAGGTTTGTTTAAACTGAACGGTAAAGGGAACGTCAGGCACAAAAAAAATAATAACCGCCTGTAAGCTTTATCATTTCCTTTGTGTAAGCGGCCCCGCTCATGTACACTCCAAACAAATCTCAGCGCTTGCGGTATCTCACAAACGCATTCCAATCATTCAATTTTATTAAAGAAGTAATCTAACATTATGGTGTTTAAGGGCATCAAGAAACGCGTCCAACATTTTCTCAACCGAAAAACCGACAGTACATCAGAGCATTCTGGACCTAGGACTATCGGTCGGGACAGTCATCCTGTTTCAAGAAAACAGATCAGCAATAACGCCCTTAAAGTTTTGTATCGATTGGAAAGTGCCGGCTTTGAAGCCTATCTGGTTGGTGGCTGCATTCGGGATATTTTACTTGATCATCAACCCAAAGATTTCGATATCGCAACCAACGCGCACCCTGAACAAGTTCACAAACTCTTCCGAAATTCCCGCCTGATTGGCCGCCGTTTCCGTCTGGTTCACGTGCATTTTGGCCGGGAAATTATTGAGGTTGCCACCTTCAGAGCAAATCATCCTGAAGATGCTGCGCCAGTTGCCACCATCAAAGGCCAACATAAGTCAGCCACCAGCAACTCAGGCATGCTGCTACGAGACAATGTCTATGGCACAGTGGAAGAAGACGCAGCTCGACGTGATTTCACAGCGAATGCGCTGTACTACTCTATTTCTGATTTCTCCATTCATGATTACGGCGACGGAATGGAAGACATCACAAACAGAACTTTGCGTATGATTGGCGAACCTACCGTTCGCTATCAGGAAGATCCGGTTCGAATGCTCAGAGCCATTCGCTTTGCCGCTAAACTGGACTTCACCATTGAAACAGCAACCCAAGCGCCAATTCAAGAAATGGGCAAGCTGCTGTTAAATATCCCATCAGCGCGGCTTTTTGATGAAACACTGAAGTTGTTCCAATCTGGCCACGCTGAACAATCCTTCCGTTTATTGAGAGAACATAAGTTACTTCGCTTCCTCTTTCCTGAAACGGATGAACTGCTAGACCAGGATACCTCTGGTTTTGTTGAGCGTTTAATTCTTTGCACCTGTCAGAACACAGATAAACGCATTGCCGAAGACAAACCCGTCACGCCAATTTTCTTGTTTGCTGCGTTCTTATGGCCAAAAGTGCAACAGCGCTGGCAAGAACAGAAAGAATTTATGCCACCCGTACCAGCACTGACTAAAGCTGCGCAACTGGTGCTGGATGAGCAAGTAAAAATCACAGCCATCCCTAGACGCTTTTCAACAGCGATCAAAGAAATCTGGGATTTACAGCTGCGCCTGCAACGAAGAAACGGAAAGAAAGCGTTCCAAATGCTTGAGCATCCTCGATTCAGAGCCGCCTATGATTTCATTCTGCTACGCGAGCAAGCCGGTGAAAACCTGGATGATTTAGGTGCCTGGTGGACGGATTTTCAATCCAGCGACGACAACATAAAGCAAAAGATGGCCAGCAAAGCAGGCCACCCTCGTCGAGGCGGAAAGCGCGCCCCTGGAAAGCCCTCCGGCACTAACCGATACAAGAACCGCTCTCGCTCACGAAAGCCTAAGCCGGCTCAAGATTCGTAATCACAAGAACTGTAGACGTACTAGCGAAGAACTTATCGATGATCAATGTCGCTTACATAGGAATGGGAAGTAACCTCGACAATCCCATTGATCAACTAAAATCCGCAAGTCAGGCACTTTTGGATCATAGCGACATTGAGAGCATCGAATTCTCCCAGGTTTACAACACCACGCCCATTGGCCCTCAAGATCAGCCGAACTATGCCAATGCCGCCGCACGTTTGACTACTCGGCTGTCAGCCATCGAATTGTTGGACCTACTTCAGTCCATTGAAAATGCACATGGCCGGGTTCGAACGATTCGCTGGGGAGCCCGTACTCTGGATCTCGATATCCTGCTATTTAATCAGGACACCATATCCTCAGAACGCTTGATCGTTCCCCACTGCCAAATGAAGTTCAGAAACTTTGTTTTGATTCCGCTTTCAGACCTCTCCCCAAATCTTCAACTGCCTGATGGCAGCTGTTTACCTGAATTACTTGAAGCCTGTCCTGAGAACGCCATCCAGTCTTTCCCTGAAATTTCACTGCCATAGTTCGTCCCCAATCCAACATTTTCTCCGCTTTTTTTGATACATAAATGCACAAAAAGCCGTTTTTAACTCTTAACTATCTTTTTCTGTGTGATAACATGCGCACTTCTTAAACAGCTAGGTCGAACACCATGGCAGTAACAGTCAATACTCTTAAAGAGATGAAACAATCAGGTGAAAAATTCACTTGTTTAACCTCTTACGACGCAACCTTTGCTCAACTTGTGAGCAGCGCCGGTGTAGAAGTCATCCTGATCGGTGACTCTTTAGGCATGGTATTGCAAGGTAATGACAGTACCTTACCCGTCACCATTGAAGATATGGCATACCACACTCAATGTGTCGCGAACGGTAACCAAGGTGCCCTTCTGATGGCTGACATGCCGTTCATGTCTTACGCCACACCAGAGCAAGCCATGGAAACAGCCGCAGTATTGATGCAATCCGGTGCGCACATGGTCAAGCTTGAGGGTGGCGACTGGCTGGTTGAGACCACTCGCTTATTGAGTGAGCGCGGCATCCCGACCTGTTTACATCTAGGGCTTACCCCTCAAACCGTTAATAAGATGGGTGGCTATAAAGTACAAGGTCGTCAGGATCAGCAAGCCGATAAGATGATCACCGACGCGGTTGCGCTTGCGGAAGCAGGTGCCGATATCATCCTGCTTGAATGCGTTCCTTACGAGCTTGCGGACAAAATCACCAAAGCCGTTGATGTTCCAGTGATCGGCATTGGCGCGGGTAACCAAACCGACGGACAAGTGTTAGTGATTCATGACATGCTTGGCGCGACCACAGGCCATCGACCAAAGTTTGTTAAAAACTTCCTGGAAGGCAACACCAGCATTCAGGCAGCCATTGAAAACTATATTACGGACGTAAAGTCTGGTGCTTTCCCGTCCGAAGAACATACGTTCAAGTAAGCAGAACAGATATTCAGAGAGAAACACCGGGGTTATTCACCCCGGTCGTGTCTGTTCTCCTATAACGGCTAGAACACACCCCCAACCACCGACGATCTCTTCATCTTTGTCATCTGTTAAGACATCCACTGATTAATAAGAATTGCGACTATGAAAATCATTCACAGCATCCAAGAACTTCGTAAAGAACTGTACATGCGTCGTTTCGATAAGGAACGCATTAGCTTTGTTCCGACCATGGGAAATCTGCACGAAGGACACATCAGCCTGATTCACAAAGCCGCTGAAAAAGGAGACTGTGTAGTCGCCAGTATTTTTGTTAACCCACTGCAGTTTGGGGCGAACGAAGATCTGGAGTCGTACCCTCGTACGCCGGAACAAGATGAAGCTCAACTCCTTGCCACAGGCTGCGTTGACTTCTTATTCCGCCCTCGCGTTGAAGAGATTTATCCGGTCGGGCAAGAAAACCATACCGTCGTTGAAGTCCCTAACATCTCAGACGTTTACTGCGGTGCCAGTCGCCCTGGTCACTTCCGAGGCGTTGCCACGATTGTTTGTAAATTACTGAACATTGTTCAGCCGGATTTTGCGATCTTTGGTCGTAAAGATTACCAGCAACTGATGGTAATCGAGAAAATGGTCGAGGACCTCTGCCTGCCAGTCAAAGTCATCGGCGCAGACACCGCCCGTGCAAAAGACGGTCTGGCATTAAGCTCTCGCAACGGCTACTTAACCAGCGATGAGCGTCAATGTGCACCAGCACTGTATAAAGCTCTGCAAGAAGCCAAAGAAGTCATCCTGTCAGGTCAGGCAGACTTCAAAGGCATTCAGGCGCGAGCAAACCATGCCTTGGAACAGGCAGGGTTCAAACCAGACTACTTTGACATTTGTAACGCTAAGACCCTCGAACCGGCACTGCGTTCAGATCAAGAGTTAGTGATATTAGCTGCGGCCTATCTAGGCAAAGCCCGCTTGATCGACAACATCGTAATTTCACTAACCCCTGCCGAAGAAGAATAAGATTCTGTACTGAAGGCGCTATTGGTCAAATATATGCTCGTTCATAGATTGATCACTCAAGCGCTTTCGGGCATACTTCGCGCACTTTGTTCAGGTCGTAGTACTAGTCAGGCGCTTTCTGTTGCAGTTCGTCCGACACCATCAAGTAACGATCGGGATTTTCATCGGTATCCAGTAGAGGGGATTTTCCATGCAATCCATAATGCTGAAAGCAAAACTGCATCAGGCAAGAGTGACTCATGCCGTTTTGGAATATGAAGGATCTTGCGCTATCGACGCAAACTTACTTGATATGACAGGCCTTCGCGAATACGAACAAATTCAAATTTATAACCTGGATAATGGTGAGCGTTTCACGACCTACATCATTCGTGGTGAAGCGGGTTCAGGCATCATTTCTATGAACGGTGCTGCAGCTCACAAAGCGTCTCCTGGTGATCGAGTGATTATTTGTGCTTACGGCAACTTCAGCGAAGCAGAGCTGGTTAACCATAAGCCTAAAATGGTCTACCTGAAAGAAGGTAACGAAGTCAGCCACAGCGCTAACGCGATTCCAGTTCAAGTCGCGTAATCGAGACCGTACCATTTTATCCCCCAAAAAGAAGGCCAAAAGGCCTTCTTTTTGCATCTCCTACTTTTGCATCTATAGCCCCCATCGAATAAAGTAACCGTTAAATATTTAGTTGTAATCAGGTGCCGTTCGAAAAGGATTGAACGAATCCACCTACTCAAAGGACTCATATCATGTCAGAACTTCCATACACATCGAATTATCCCAACACTCTGCCGATATGGAGCCAGCTACAAGAACATCAAGCAAAGGTAAAACAACTCCACTTGCGTGAAGAATTCAGCAAAGACCCGCAACGGGCTGAGCGTTTTTTTCAGAAAGCGGCCGGGATCTACCTGGATTACTCTAAAAACCTGATTACGGATGAAACGATCAAACTGCTGACCCAATTGGCAAATGATGCCGGGCTGCCAGCTGCGATAAAAGCCATGTTCAATGGCGAAAAGATAAACAACTCCGAAGAACGTCCGGCACTGCATGTTGCGCTTCGTAATCAAGCAGCCGTTCCATACAAAGTTGATGGAACAGATGTGATGCCGGAAGTAAAAGCGGCGCTAAACCAGATGGAGCGCTTTGTTTGGTCCATACACAGTGCTCAATGGCGGGGGTATACCAATAAGCGATTCACCGATATTGTGCATCTTGGTATCGGTGGTTCCTATCTTGGCCCTAAAGTCGTATCAGCTGCACTCAAGCCTTATTGGAAAGCCGGCCTCAATCTGCATTATGTGGCAAACATCGACGGCACACACATCACCGAAGAGCTCAAACACTTATCACCAGAAAGCACGCTGTTTATCATTGCGTCGAAATCATTTGGTACTCAAGAAACCATCATGAATGCCAAATCGGCTAAAGCCTGGTTTTTACGAAACGGCGGCTTGGAAGAAGATGTCCACAAACATTTCGTAGCCATTACCGCGAATAAACAAAAAGCCTATAACTTCGGAATTCGAGAAGAAAATATATTCCCTATGTGGGATTGGGTAGGCGGCCGTTACTCACTCTGGTCCACCATTGGATTACCCATTGCCTTGACCATCGGCATTGAGAACTTCAAAAACCTGTTGGCCGGTGCCTACGATATGGATGAGCACTTTCGAACAGCACCTCTGGATCACAACATTCCAGTCATTTTAGGCTTGCTCGGCGTTTGGTATTCAAACTTCTTTAACGCCGACTCCCATGCGATTCTGCCATACGATCATTACTTGCGTGCATTACCGGCCCATATCCAACAGTTGGATATGGAGAGTAACGGCAAGAGCGTTACTCACAAAGGGGAAGCGGTTGACTGGTCTACCGGTCCTATCATCTGGGGGGGGGCTGGCGCGAACGGTCAGCACGCGTATCACCAGTTACTGCACCAAGGGACACACTTTCTACCAGCGGATTTTATTATGCCGCTGCGTACCCATAACCACATTGGCGACCATCACGCCCTCCTATTGTCCAACTGCCTTAGCCAGAGCCAGGCGCTGATGCAAGGGAAGACTCTTGAAGAAGCGAAAGCAGAACTTAAAGCGCAAGGTAAAACGGACAGTCAAATTGACGAGCTTGCTCCACACAAGGTGATTCCCGGTAATCGTCCGTCGAACACCATCTTATTTGAAAAATCCACGCCAAGAACCATTGGTGCGTTGATTGCAATGTACGAACATAAAGTCTTTGTTCAAGGCGTGATCTGGAACATCAACTCCTTCGATCAATGGGGTGTGGAACTTGGTAAAGAACTGGGCGAACACATTTATCAGATTATTACCGGTGAGAACGAGACCAATGGTCAGGACAGCTCCACTAAACACCTGATCGAACTATTTAAGAAAATCAACAACCGCATCTAACCCTTCTTCTTATTGCTTTGGAGGCAGACTTGCCCCCAAAGCAGTCTCTTGATACTCTCCGCGCAGTTTTTGAACCCAATGACCCCCTAACAGGTCCATTCCATTTCTTCGAAAGAGAGAGTCACTATGTCAAAAGTATGCGTTATTGGTGCTGGCACGATGGGAGCCGGCATCGCTCAAGCATTTGCGAGCAAAGGCTTCACCGTTGTATTAAGAGACATTCAACAAGAGTTTGTAGATCGTGGCCTTGCGGGTATTCAAAAGAATCTGGATCGCTTAGTCGCTAAAGAAAAGCTTTCACAAGAACAAGCGGATCAGGTTCGCGCAAACCTGACCGGTAGCGTGGACATTCAAGACGCAGCTGACTGTGACCTTATTGTTGAAGCCGCCGTCGAAAACATGGCCATCAAGAAGCGTATTTTCGAAGAGCTGGATGCAGTCTGCGAAGAAAAAACCATCTTTGCGACTAATACATCGTCCCTATCGATCACAGAAGTAGCGGCGGCCACCAATCGCCCAGACAAGGTGATCGGTATGCATTTCTTCAATCCTGCACCAATCATGAAGTTGGTAGAAATCATTCGCGGCATCACCACCAGCGATGACACCTTTAGTAAGGTGAAGTCCATTACCGAAGAAATCGGTAAAACGCCTGTTGAAGTGGCAGAAGCACCAGGGTTTGTCGTAAACCGTATTCTGATTCCAATGATTAATGAAGGCATTGCAATCTTTGCTGAAGGAGTGGCCTCAGCGGAAGACATCGACGCCGCCATGAAACTGGGCGCAAACCACCCAATGGGCCCATTGGCACTGGCTGACCTGATCGGTTTGGATGTCTGCCTGGCCATTATGGAAGTACTGCAGGACGAGTTCGGGGACAGCAAATACCGCCCACACCCACTGTTAAGAAAGTACGTACGTGGTGGCTGGTTAGGTCGTAAATCCGGTAAAGGGTTTTACGACTACAACTAGTGCACTTACACCCGGAGACTATCAATAATCAGTCTCGGAACTAAAAAAGGCCCATTCATTTGGGCCTTTTCTATTCCAGCTTTACCAAAGCGTCTTATTCACCAATATGCCAGCCGGAAGTAATTGGATAGCGTCGGTCTTTACCAAAGCCACGTTGAGTAATGCGGATACCTATCGGCGCCTGTCGGCGTTTGTATTCATTAAGATCCACCAAACGCACCACCCGATAAACATCTTCTTTTGAAAACCCTTGAACTACAATGTCATCAGCACTGACATCTTCTTCTACATACAGTCGCAGGATTTCATCCAACACATCATACGGTGGCAACGAGTCTTCGTCTTTTTGATCTGGGGCTAGTTCTGCCGAAGGCGGACGAGTAATCACTCGATCCGGAATCACTTCTGACACGGTATTACGGTATCGACTTAAAGCAAATACCAGAGTCTTAGGTACATCTTTAAGGACATCAAAGCCACCCGCCATGTCACCATAAAGCGTGGAATACCCCACCGCCATTTCAGATTTGTTGCCGGTGGTTAATACCAGATAACCTTTCTTATTGGATATGGCCATCAGCAACACACCTCGACAACGCGCCTGAAGATTCTCTTCGGTGGTATCACGCTGCGTGCCTTCGAATTCATCTTCCAGCATTGTCATGAACGCATTAAAGGACGCTTCAATCGGAATCACCTTGTATCGCACACCCAATGCATTGGCTTCTGCCTCTGCATCCTGCAAACTCATTTGAGAAGTATATTTGTAGGGCATCATTACCGCTTCAACACGCTCAGCGCCAATTGCATCCACAGCAACAGCTAACGTTAACGCTGAATCAATACCACCGGACAAGCCCAGCACAACGCCTTTAAAATGGTTTTTATTCACATAATCACGAACACCTGTCACCAGTGCTTGATACACAGAGGCATGTTCTGATAATTCATCAACCACTTCACCCGAAATCACTACGCGATCATGCTCCGCATCTAATGTTAAAGGCACCAGCATTTCCTGATACTGTTGAGCCAACACCACTCGGTTACCTTGAGCATCTACTGCCATTGAGGCACCGTCGAAGATTAACTCGTCTTGTCCACCTACCTGATTCACGTACAGCAGGCTGATTTGATGTTTACGGCAATGCTCTTCAATCAACAGATGGCGTTCGGTCACTTTATTTTGATGAAACGGTGAAGCATTCAGGTTCAGAATGCATTGGGCTCCGGCATCCACCGCATCCGCAACAGGCGAGTCATGCCACACGTCTTCACAGATGGTAATTCCAAAGGTGATCCCTTCGATATCCAGCACCACCGCTTTTGTATGACCTTCGGTAAAATACCGCTTTTCATCAAACACCTGGAAATTAGGCAATTTTTGCTTGTGATAACGAGCCAACTCTGCACCAGCAAACAGAACCACAGCAGAGTTATATAATTTGTTCGCCTCTTTAAGCGGCAGCCCTAAGACAACGTATACATCTTGAGGCAGCTCTTTTTTCAAGCGTTCCAGAGCTTGACTGATCCGCTTGTCCAAGCTTGGACGAAGCAACAAATCTTCCGGCGGATACCCGGTTAATACCAGCTCAGGAAACAATACCAATTCTGCATCATGTTCAGATTGGGCAAGCCTTACTTGATCCAGCACCAGTTGCGTATTTCCTTCGATATCGCCCACCAAAGGGTTCACTTGTGCCATTACAACGGATAGTTTTGCCATGAATGTTCCTTAACTCTGTATTTATGCTGGTGCGTATTGTCTTAAATCTTATACCATTTATCAAAGCACAATATGATGCCTCATGTGTTAATCTTGCAAACTCAGACATGCAGAGCAACTCATGCTGGACAACTGCTCGATTCAAGGTACTTTTTTGTTACAAAGGATGTTTACATTCCATGCCACAAGGTCTTTGGCTACCCAATCGTCGATTGATTGAAGTTTATAACTACTATCGCCTGTTACTTTCCCTCAGTTTGGCGTTAGCAATGAGTGCAGTGCTTGGCGCTCAAGCAGAAACAGAACTGCACACCACCTTTAAGCTTTATCAAGTCATTAGTTATAGCTACCTGTTTGCGGCCTTGGTATTAACGGCTTTGCTGATGGTGTTACGCAAAGTCCGGATTGGCCACATCATCGCCACGATAACACTCGATATTACCTTTTTAACCATCCTGATGTATGCCAGCGGCGGTATCCATAGCGGCCTCGGTAATCTCATCATCATTGCGGTAGCCTGTGGAAATATTATCACCACCGGACGCTTTGGGCTTTTGTTCGCCGCTATTGCGTCCATCAGTACCTTATATATGGAGTTTTACCTTCAACTGGAGCAAAGTAGTGCTTCATCCGGGTATGTTCGTGCCGGACTGCAAGGGCTGATGTATTTTGGCACCTCCATTTTGATTCAAAATGTCACCAAGCGAATTGATGAAAGTGAGCATCTTGCCAAAGAGCAGGCCCGCGAGATTATCAATCTCGAGCATCTCAACAAGATGATCATTCAACGTATGCGAACGGGGATCATTGTCTGTTCTGAAGGAGGTAGAGTTCACCTTGTTAATGAAGCAGCCAAAGCCTTAATGCCCAGTGACAGTTCACATAACGCGCTTCAATCATCACCGCACATTTTGCCGCCGCTTATCTGTCAGTATTTATCCGACTGGAAATCCGGTTTGAAGCACCAATTTGCCACCTTTTCCTCCATTGGCGGCCATACTGAAGTACGATGCAGCTTTGCCCGACTGACAGCACACTCTGAAGAAATTTTGATTTTTCTGGAAGACGCATCCAAATTAAAACGGGAAGCACAGCAACTCAAGCTTGCTTCTCTGGGACGACTAACCGCCAGTATCGCTCATGAGATTCGCAATCCACTGGGCGCTATCAGTCATGCCTCGCAATTGATGCAGGAATCACAGAACCTAGACAAAGCAGACCTTAAACTGGCCAGCATCATTCAAAATCATTGCCTGCGGGTAAACCGCATCATCGAGAATGTTTTACAGCTGTCCAAACAGCGTGTGGCCTCAGCCGACCACATAAAGTTAAGTGAATGGCTACCCAACCTGGTGGAAACCATTCAACAGGGCAACATCGAAAGTGAAGTTACATTAACCTTCAATCAACATGTTGTAGCTCAATTTGTGGACAGTCAGCTTGAACAAGTGGTGACAAACTTAATTACCAATGGTTTAAGATACAGCCAACAGACAACAGGAAAAGCCACTGTAGAACTGCTGACCGATGTGGATCAGAAAACAGGTCTTCCCTTTCTTGATGTCATCGACGACGGTCCAGGCATTCTTGAATCCGATCCAGAAAAAGTATTTGAGCCCTTTTATACCACTGACAGTGCAGGCACAGGGTTGGGACTGTTCATTTCAAAAGAACTCTGCGAGCTGAACCATGCCAACCTAGACTACAGTAAGCACCCGATCAAAGGCAGCCAGTTTAGAATTACTTTCGCCCATCCAGATAAGATTATTTGATATGAACCAGCATGTATTAATTATTGATGACGAACCGGATATCCGTGAACTACTGGATATCACTTTGATGCGAATGGGTCTGGATGCCACATTGGCGGAAAACGTACAACAGGCAAAAGAACACCTCCAGGCTCAATCATTTGATCTCTGCCTAACCGACATGAACCTACCGGATGGCAACGGCATTGACCTGGTGGCACATATCCAGGAGCACTACCCAGATACCCCAGTAGCGGTGATTACCGCTTATGGCAGTATGGAAACAGCCATCACTGCGCTAAAAGCCGGTGCCTTTGACTTTGTCTCGAAACCCATTGACCTGAAACACTTACGAGATTTGGTTCAATCCGCCCTCAAACTACCATCAAGTGAAAAAAACACTAAGACCTTGAAGCATGTTACCCAAGAGCCTACAGCCGCCACCTCAAAAATTCTGGGTGAGTCCAAGGCCGTGCAACTGCTTCGCAAACAAGTAGCAAAACTCGCTCGAAGCCAAGCGCCTGTGTATATCCACGGGGAATCAGGCAGCGGTAAAGAATTGGCTGCAAAACTGATTCATGATCTTGGTCCCCGTTCAGAAGGCCCCTTCATTGCGGTCAACTGCGGGGCCATCCCCAGCGAATTGATGGAAAGTGAATTCTTTGGTCACAAAAAAGGCGCATTCACCGGCGCAACCGAAAATAAGGAAGGTTTCTTCCAAGCTGCCAATGGCGGTACGCTGTTCTTGGATGAAGTGGCCGATCTACCACTAGCCATGCAGGTGAAGTTGTTGCGAGCCTTGCAAGAAAAATCCGTTCGACCGGTTGGGGAGCAAAAGGAAATTTCAATTGATGTGCGCATCCTAAGTGCTACCCATAAGGATCTCAGTGCGGAAGTGGATCTAGGACATTTTCGGCAAGATCTTTTCTACCGCATTAACGTGATCAACTTAAATGTACCGTCACTGAGAGAACGCCAAGAAGACATCACGTTATTGGCCTCCTACATGCTGGATAAAATTGCCTCAGAATGGCAAATGGACCAGATTGAGCTTGATCCTTCCGCAATGGCAGAGCTACAAAACTATCCCTTCCCTGGGAATATTCGAGAGCTTCAGAACATATTGGAACGGGCTTACACCCTATGTGAAGATGATGTGATTCGTGTAGAAGATCTACAACTGCCTACCACCAAATCCAAAACGATGAACGACGCGTCGGAAGTCGACATCACAGAAATTGAGTCATTGGATCATTATCTGGAAAGCATTGAGAAGAAAGCAATTCAACAAGCCTTGGAAGAAACACGTTGGAATAAAACAGCCGCAGCCAAGCGACTGGGCATTACCTTCCGGGCGCTACGATACAAACTCAAAAAACTGGAAATGGAATAGTAGAACTCATTTAAGTGAACAAAATTCAAATAGCCTCAGCTATAAGTTCTACTTCCCTTACCCTATTTACACAATGTTGCAAAAGCCTACGTTTATTAATATTAAAATTGGAACCAGTACTCATTAAAATATCCAACCCAAATCATAATAAAAACAAGAAAAATATAACGTCGGTTGGATATGAAAAAAACATTACACGGTTTCTCTCTGGTTGAACTCACAGTAGTCATTGCGATTGTGGCCATTACGGCTTATTTGGCGATGCCGTCGTTCTATCAGTGGAAGAACAAACACAATGTTGAAGCAGCAGTGTCTACGCTGATGGACGCTATTAACTTCACACGTTACACCGCCATAGAAACCGACAGCACTATCACTTTATGTCCTACCTCAGATCATCAACATTGCTCCAAAGACTGGCAAGGCGCATTGATGATCTTTAAAGATTCAAACAAAGACAGAACACTAAACACCGATGAAGAATTAATCCGTATTGAAAACTTGAACCTGGAAGGCTATATCAAGTCTGAATCCTGGTTCGGCAGTCATCGATACTTACAAATGACGCCAGGCGGACTGACAAATAATCAGAACGGTCGATACACCATTTGCCCTAGCAACGGTGATTCACAATTGGCCCGTCAAATTATCATTAATCGTCGAGGAAAAGCTCGTCTTGCTAAAGACTGGAACCAAGACGGTATTGTTGACGGCAGTAAAGGAAATCCTGTCAGTTGTGGCACGAACGCGGCGTAGACAGATTACCAAGGAAGACAGTGATCACTCCCTGTGATTCGACATCCTTCACCATGATTCGAAAGCGTTAAAATTCCATCCTCCTCTGCCAAGTTGGATACAGGTGTCGCTTCTAACAGTATTTCATTTTTCCCATTAAACGCCTTGATGCTGATCTGGTAATGAGTACTTCCTTGTTGAGGGACCTTTGGGTTACAAAGCGTTGCCAGGTTCTTACCGGAATAAAGTTGATAGATTTCTGAAAAGCTACCTAACTTAATTTTTTGTTGAACCAAATTAGTAACACACGTCATAAGAGACTGTTGAGCCAAAGTCCGATGTTCTGACTGAATAAACGATTGATAACTGGGGAATGCGATTAAACACAGAAGACCAATGATCACGAGAACAATTAACAACTCGATCAACGTAAAGCCGATGTGTTTTACAATCGAGGCCATACTAACTCTCTTGAAACAGTTAAGGCTTCTGACAGCTGACTTACCGAACGTCGATAAAGAAAGGTTGATACCACTGTACTGTCCCCGGTATTTCTAAGCTCAAAGCACACCCAATGAATAGGAGAAATGATATCTTCCGAGCCAAACCACTGGCTCTCAATCGACTGCACTTCTGCTTCATCTAACGAGCGCCCGTACAAGCCCCATACGTTATTATCTAATGGCATAAATGAACACGAAGTATACTTATCACTATCGCTCAGACACGATTCGTTATAGTTTTCTTCCTTCAATAATAAAGCGGTTAATTGCTTATCCAGTTGTCGAAGCGCTCTCTGTTTTTCGTAATATCTCTCGTAATAGTTAACCAAACTCCACTGAGATAGAGTGTATTTGGCTAACGCTAATGACGAGGTTGAAACAATCAAAAGAAGAAAAAGCACCCAGAATATAATGAGACCATTCTGTCGATCAGGAATTTGGGAGTATGACCAAAGTCGTAAATTTTTCGGTAATTGCATTATCTCGGGATTCCATTTTCCAATAATCCACATGGACTTTATTTACTTGATCCGGCCGATAAGTCATGACGGATACGCGAATTGCCAAGGCCTTCATTGAATTAGCATCAAATTCTCCAGCAGAGACATAAGCATCAGGTACCCCATCATATTGCCCCAGCAGAAAGCGCCCTTCTTCAAATGCCCCTTGATCCACAGCCACTTGATAGTCCAAATGTTCAATTCCCTCTGTCAACCAATCACCTCGGCCTGAAGAAATACACTTCAACTCGTTACCACCGTAAATATAATCTTGTACAACAAACGCATCCTCAATTACTGAACTTCGGCTACTATTTCCAAGACAGTTCTTTAAAACACCTATATCTGGTAAGACTTGGTTATATCGAATGAAAACGGAACCATCTGAGAACTGAACTGATGGCTCGGATTGATTTAACCCAGCTCCCGCTCGTACAAAATATTTCGATAAATACGTAAGCGAGAAATGACCAACCTCCTGATTCTCTATCTGTAACGCCTGACTACGATAAAACCTGGCAATAGAGACAAACCATTCGACACAGGCAAGTGATAACAAGCTGCTCAACAACAGAACAATCATTATCTCAATCAAAGAAAAGCCCGATCGCTTCATAACCACTGCCTATAACAAGAATCGCTCAATACAGTCTTGTTCCTGATCACAATGCTCCGTACCCGCGCCAAACCATGCCACCGACATACACAAAGTATTCTCACACCGTCGAATACTGGCATTAGCAGAAGGAAATAATGTGTGAAGATTTTCAGAGAGATGAGACAAGTCCAAACGAACTAACTCTTGAGGGGAGCAAGGATTACAGGTCACAGAAGAAAGATTCGAAAGATCATTAACCTGGTAGGCATTTCGCTGGTCATAATTGAGATAAATCCGACGGGATGCTTCCTCAATTAAAGCAAGCGCTTGTGCGGTGTAAAAGCCGCGATCTAATTGCTGTTGAGCTGCCATCTGAAGACGCGCCGTTCCCAACAACGTAATCGAAATTAGCAGCAAAGCAACGAGAAGTTCTATAAGAGAAAATCCACTCTTTCGTAACATGCATCACATCCTTGTGACTGATCAGTTCCGTTGGAGCAAATATATAAAGAGTAGTATTGGAAGTAACTACGAAAGTGGTTGGAAATTAAAAGCTATTACAAGAGATTAGGGTTATTTCTCACAATAATCTGGGGGATCAGAGCCATCTAAAGGCGCATAATTGAATACCCCAGTTTTTCCTATAGTAATAACACCACATGCATCGTCTTCTTGAGATCCTTTTGGTTGAGCTTTTAGAAGATAACCATCTCGGGAGGCACTGGAAATTGTTACAACATAGTGATTTGTCACCCCCTCATCCAATGCCATTAACAAATTTTCATCAGGCACACCTGTATCGCCGCCTCCAGTAGCAGCCCCCTTATAAGTCTGGCGCTCAAACTTATACTGTTCCATCTCTGTAGTAAGCTCGATCATTGTCGCCATAGCATCAGCTCGATACCCGGTCCGAATAAACTCCTGATACGATGGAAAGGCAATAACCGCAATAATGCCAATAATGGCAATAACTACCATTAATTCAACCAGGGTAAATCCTTTAGATCGTGAAATATTTTGGTTAATCATTATCTAATATCCTAGGAAGATCGGACTTATTTAATCTTCTAATTTTTATAACTTCATCACTTTCCCAGTCAATAGAAACCTCGACCCAACGAGCCCCTTTCAGCCCTGAACAACCTACTAAAGTTTTCCCAGACCGATCATAGCAAGTCACTAATGACGAGACTGAAAATGCTTGGTCAGAAATAACAATACTATTTTTTGAAAAATCATCTAATGTGCCTGAAACAAATCTATAATCACTCTCAACTGCATTAGCAAAGCCACTTAGAGTTAGTAACGCAAGAAAGTAAACTATGCCTCTTCGCCCAACTATCATTTGAGTTCCTCCCATGAAATTTTATTCGGTTCATTTGTATGAGGTGAAAACAATTCAATAATAGGTTTTTCAAACGTTGACTGGCCTATACCGTCATTTCCTAATCTTGTTAACCCAGCAGGAGGACTCTTAAGTTGGTAACCCGCAAGCGTACTATCTTCCTCATTTATTTCACCATCCCGATTAAAGTCTAAGATTGGCCCTGGATTAGAGCCGTACAATAACGAAATTGCCATGGTGAAACCGGAAGCCCCAAAGGTACAAGGATCAACTTCAGGTATAAGACTATTGAAGATCACATAATCAGAAGCCCTTAAAGGATTATGAATGATTCTTTCTCCGGAAGCAGGTAAGGCCAAATACCATCCCATTTTTCTTGATATTCCCGATTCATCAGATTCATACCCATACAGAAAAGTTGCTTCAGACGAATTAGCAGGCTCAATTGAACGTGTTGCAATTGTTTCCCCATCAACCAGAACACTAGACACTTTAATAACGCGCTCAGCAAATAAATTGGAATCGGAGCTTATAGAGAGATTATATTTCGAGTTGGCATGCATGACCGTATAGACATACTCGGCATCGGCTGAGTCATGGTCACCTTCAGCAAGAAACTGACCCGTTCCAAAAAACAGTAACTGATTGGGCCAAGTTTTAACGTCAAAAACAACGGGGTTATCAACAACCACCAGTTCAGTTGTTATAGGTCTTTGACCTTCCGTTATAAACACGGGGGTAATCTGAGAACCACTGTATGACTTTGGCGTTCCGTTATCATAAGTTATTTGACTATCAAATACCCACTCAGATGGATTTGTTGAGAAAGTATTTATCGCCCAAACATTTCCTTTCAGGTCTCCAGCATAGATAAAATCTCCAGTACCATTACCATCCAGATCTCTAACAGTAATACTAGACATACCGTTACAGGCATCAAGACATTGCCCCGAAGACAAAGCCCCAACACCAGTATCAAAGGTTTTGAGAAGAGCTCCTGTTGCGATATCCAACATGAAGATCTTAGCTTTACCATCTAATAAATTATGATATCCATTCGCCAATAGCACGACCCAAGATCCATCATTCATTTTGGCTACTTTTGCCTGGGGATACGTCAGCCCAAGAGAATCAAGTGACACCTCCCATAAAACCTTATTAGAGGTACTTTCTGTTATCGTTTCTGGATCGGTGACATCAATAGCAAAAATAGATTTCCCACCGGCACCCAGACCACCAAGAAGAAGAGTTTTCCATGCACCACCAATGTAAGCATCAGCAACTTCTACAGTCCCATCAACGTAATACCGGTGATTGTAAGATTTATCTACAAGATAGTGTAAACCCCGATCTGCTTCAGTAGAGACAACTCCTGCCGGTATAAATGCAAACTGTTCTTCCCCGTTCGAAGCATTAAATGCATGTAACATTCCATCATTAGAGCCCACATAGAGCATTGGTGTCCGAGAAAACAGGCTTCTCATATAGGAAATATAACCAGGCTCAATATAATCAGGCCAACTTGAAGCAGCACCAGATACATATACAGGTGCAGAATTGATAATATCTCCCAATACAGTAGAACGATCCCGGAAAGCGCCTTCACTTGCCCCTTCTCTAGACCGCTCTCCACGAAGATAATCAACCGCATCAGAAATGAAGTCGTTTTCGCCCTTACCCGCATTCTGGTAAAACGAGATATAGTCAGAATTATATAAAGTTTTCAGATCTGATAAATGAGCACTAGGAAGACTATTTTTACGAAACGCTACCGCATTCCCCGCGTCAACGTCATAAGTTAGAATATTACGTTGATCGGGCTGTTTAGCGTCCAACTTCTCTGATGCCTTCCATTCAACATCTCCAACTTGAAGATCACCGGTAAGTTGCTGTGCTATCAGCTCGCCTCCCCAGGAACCAGAGGTAAACTGTGCATAATAGAATTTACTGTCAGTACGATAGCTTGTTGAGTTAAAAGCCAATGCAGATGCGGTGCCTGTTCGGCTCTCAATTTCATCAATAGATGCCTCAAGAGATTCAATTAACGATTGAGGGTTATTTGCATTTAAATATAGTCCGTGGCCATTCCATGCGGCGTGACGAATATCATCAATGGTCGAGCTTTTATTAGATTCGGGTTTCGGCCAACTAAAGGATTTATCTGGATATAAAGGCATTCCATCTTCATCTGTCTCCTGACCAGATACAGAACTATTTGGGACAATTTGACCATTCACTCCAAATGCGACAGTAAACGTCACCATATGCTGTCCAGGGTTTTCATCAACCCCTTCAATAGTGGGAACCTCATCAGCTAAAACATTATCTTCAAAGAAGTCTGTAGCATAGTACTTCAATGCTACGTCGGCTAAAGTATTCGAATAGCTATCTCGGTCTGAAGCCCTGACATATTCATTGGTAGATAATCCATCAATATCACCAGGGCCTGTCCAGTCTGTATCACTATTCCAATAACCATCGGTCATAAGAATGGTATAGTTTTGCTGACAAGAGCCACCTTTATCTTGTGCTTGAATTGGAGAATTACCTCCCTTGAAGTACTCCCCCGCCTCTTCTAAAGCACTTCTTAAAGGAGTACCGCTGCTCGAGCCAACACTATAAACACTGGACAGTAATGAAGTCTTGTTGCTTTCGACTCTCATATCAGAAACAGAATAGCGAACACGGTTCCAAATAGTGTTCATTCCCATTCTAGCTTCGGAGTTTTCTATCACTTCACCAACAGCCTTTTTAGCAACATTCTTTCTGGTTCGGTAATAGGTATACCAATTACGAAAATTCTGTTTCTCAGTAGTGGACATAGAGGTGTATTGAACAATATCTGAATACTCAGTGGAACACTCCCCCTTATCGTATAACCCGTCATGGTCCAAATCATTCCAGGGTACATATCCATAGTCACTATTCAAACTAACTGAACTTTGACTATAGCTCCCAGCCCACGGAGTGTATTCAATACTTGAATCATAAGCGGTGGAATTATAACCTGCACACATTTGAAGAATGTCATCAATTAAATATCCTTGGCTATCAAGCTCTTCAGTTGAACTATAAAAAGTTGAAGGATATAAAGGCGTCTTAGTTGTTGAGATTTTGCTGGGTAAATGTCCACTATTGAATAAATACTCTTCATAATCATCATGTAAATAATATTTATCCGTCAAAAACGCTGATTCTTTACACCGCCCCTGTTTATCGGTTTTTTTACAGTATTCATAGCTAAAGTAATATGTACCCTTGGGATGTGCATCCTCTGCTTCCTTAGTTTTTGTGACATCCCACGCCATACTGCCAGAATCATCCATTACAAAATAAATGTTAGGCTGAACACTAAAACCAAGAAACAAAGGACGATCTTTAATCACTCCTGGGGCAGCATAAATGTAAGAAGAGATCATCAATAAACCCACAGAATAAATCTTATTGGATAACCTTTTAGTGATCATACTTAGTACCTTCTTAAATGCTGAATGCATAATGTGTTCGGATGACTGTTGAAGCTAATCCTTCAACTCCCCAACCAATAGCAGTGACTCTAAATGCATAACGACCTTGGGGACCATCATCGTCGCTTTCTGTTCGGCCTAAATATTCAACAATTGCCAATGGTTGCTTTTCAAAAGAAGCATCATATTCAATTTCAATAAAACTCATATCGGAACGACCTGTATCCCAAGCTTTCTCATTCTTATACTCAAAATCTCCATCGGCGGGGAACGAGAAATCAATTTCATTAGCCGCATCAAACACCAAACTATACCGACCTTCACTACCGTCAAAAGATGACGCAATTAACTGTGTTGATGTAATTTGATTTTCTATAAGCTCACCAACTTGAGCTACTGCAAACTCGGCAGCCTCAAAGGAGAGTTGCTTCATTCTCGCGTTGTAATTAGATTCAAGTGTCAAGGTAACATTCTTGGTCGTTGATACGCCCCAAAGCGTCATAATTAGCATTAATGCCAAACAAACAAGCAAAACATTGCCTGATTGATATTTTAGAGATATACGTTTTATCGTTGACATAACCTATAACCCCTTATTCCTAACCTTAACCATATTTACAAGCTCTTGAGAGGTATTTCCTCCCTGAATAGTAATAGAGACTTTAATCTGAACAGGTTTATTGCGACCAGTTACGTCTGAAAGGCTATCTACGAACCAATCAGTGATTCCATCATTATCATCATCAACACCATAAAAGACCTGAAAATCTTCAACTAGCCTTACAATTTCATTGGAAGTTGAAGGGGTCTCACCATTAATGAGTCGAAATAAAGACTTTGTACTTCCTTCATCTATTTCGGAGTCAGCGACTACATACCTCACATCGAAATAACGACCAATGAACGTAGCGCCGCCACTTGCTGAAGCATTATATGAAGCAGAAATTTCTCTTGAGTCACCTAGATTAAGTTGATTACTGAAACCATCAAAGCTTTCCCCAGTAGAGAAATCCAACCTAGCTACAGAGCCATCTGCAATCCCATCATCTAAGCCACCAAGATCAAATGCTGACGCATTCAGAACCTCCGGATCATTAGTCAGAATAAACGAAGTCGCATTCTCACAATTAGAAGCAACTAACCAATCTCCTTTTGAAATTAGAGAATTGCCATTGCTATCAAATACATTCTTAGCATCAACTAAAAATGCAGGCTCGGGAAAGAATTGCCCAATCGTATCTCTAGATATCACACGTACATCTAAGTCCTGCATATAGAACAGAGACAAACTATCAGGATTACTCCCACCATCCTGACCCGCAACGCCCCAATAGCTATCAGGAACCAACGATGTGGCTGTTCTAATCAGCTTATCTAGAGATTCATCAGCTTTTTTGGGATTAATATCGGTAAACACACATCCCATATACCCAGCTTGAGTCAAATCACTTTTGACAAACTTAAGTGCAACCCTAGTTGACTCCATTAGCTGCAAAGCATCTGCATTTAACTCAAATGTCTCGCCTACTTTGGTAAACAAACGGACAACTGCAGCCATTAAAACTGAGGCAATTAAAACAGCAACCAGTACCTCAACTAACGTATACCCTTTGTGAATACGATTCTTCATGATTGCCTCAACTATGGTCGAACTATTGTTTTCATACATGTAAGATCAATTTTAGGATTTCCACTGCATTTCGTGCCTAACTCAACATCAGAGCCATCAGAATTTTGAGCCATTTGGCGATCATCCCACATGATAGTCACTTCGTAATATGTAGTTTGAACACCAGTACCCTCAACCTTCAAGCTGTCTGTTTTACGTTCAATTTTACCTTGTCCTTTTGGAAGGGACTCTCCTATCATCATTTCCCATTCCGCAAGCATATGACGAATCATCGTAGTTCTTGCACAGCCAGTTCCACAATCAGTCACGAGATTTGCTTGATAATTTGGCGATCCCCAAAAGTCAGCAGAAAAGGAATCATAAAGAGCACTAACGCCTTGATTAGAGGTAGGATTTGAAGACACCTGAGACTTAATAGCGTCACTTATATAAGTAGCAGCCTCCATCGCATAGACCTTATTCATCGCACTCGTATTTCGCTTCATTGCTGTACTTTGAAGCACTCCCATCCCAAGGAGCGAAACCATTAAAATAACGGCAGCAGCAATCACCTCAATGATGGTATAACCTACTTGTCCCTTAGACATTTGAAGACCTCTATCAGCAGTCAGGCAAAGATGTTAACAATGGATTCCCGGCAGGAGTCAAAGAAAGGCGGCGTCGTTTATTTCCATTTGCTTCGGCATAGCAGAAATGAATGTCTCCACTAGTATTAGCAATCCCTTCTCCATTGAAAATAAAACCAGTGACAGACGCTGTAGAAGTAACTTCTTTATAGTCACCCCGACTCTTTAACACAGACTCGTCTTCACTTACCACGCCATCTCCATTTGAATCGACAAAAACAAGCCAACCATTTGCCCATTCATTTCCTGATGTCCCACACTGGTTCTCAACATTGGTTTTTAGCGCACAAATCGTCACTTCCGAGCGAATTTTTAGCGCCTGACTCTTCGCATATACAATGGCAGCAAGGGTATCGTTCGCTTGAGTCTTTAGTCGCTGCCCATGAATCATATTCTTAAAAGAAGGGAAAGCGATCAGCAGAATCACTCCCAAAATCGCAAGAACGACCATAAGCTCAATCAAACTAAATCCAAGATTTTTCTTTGAAAACAAATTCATTTCTCCGTGGACTTACATACACAGTCAGGTTTTTCGTAATAATTTTAGTATACGTAATGACAATTTAATCACTTAGCCATAGCTGACCAGCGGTCAAAATCCTCAGACTGAGTGGTAAAGCTTTGAATTACAGAGAATATTTACGTGATGAGTATCACAAAAGAAAGGAAACGGGGGAGGAGTAACTGAGGTCTAAACCTCAGTTACCGGGATACGAAGCTCTTTTGGCATGGAGAAAACAACGTTCTCTGGTTTGCCTTGCAGCTCTTCAGGTGCATCAGCACCAAAGGCTTTCAGGCGCTCGATCACGCCACGAACCAAGACTTCAGGTGCGGAAGCGCCAGCCGTAATACCTATTGAAGCAACACCATCCAGCCAGGCTTTTTCGATCTGCTCAGCATCATCAATTAAATAGGCAGAGCACCCCATGCGCTCAGACAACTCACGCAGGCGATTTGAGTTCGAACTGTTAGGTGAGCCAACCACCAACACCAGATCACAATCAGACGCTAACTCTTTAACCGCATCTTGCCGATTCTGAGTGGCATAGCAGATATCGTCTTTGCGAGGGCCTTCAATCTTTGGAAAGGTCTCGCGAAGCGCAATAATGACCTTGGCTGTATCATCCATAGATAAGGTCGTCTGGGTGACGTACGCTAATCTCTCCGGGTTATTCACTTTCAGTTGATAAGCATCTTGCTCATTTTCAACCAAGTAAATTTCGCCGCCATGATCATGGTCATATTGGCCCATCGTGCCTTCGACTTCCGGATGTCCCGCATGACCAATCAGCACACATTCACGACCTTCCCGACTGAACTTGGTTACTTCCATATGAACCTTGGTGACCAAAGGACAGGTTGCATCAAAGACCTTTAGGCCTCGACGCTTCGCTTCATCCTGCACAGCTTTGGAAACACCGTGAGCACTAAAAATCACCAAATTATCGTCTGGTACCTCATCGAGTTCATCAACAAAGATAGCCCCTCGACTCTTTAGGCCATTCACCACAAAACGGTTATGAACAACTTCGTGACGAACATAAATAGGAGCACCAAAGACATCCAGCGCACGATTAACAATTTCAATCGCCCGATCAACGCCAGCACAGAAGCCACGAGGGTTTGCCAATTTAATTTTCATCACAACACCTTTGCCCAAAGGCAATTATTAGTTTGCAGCCGTTGCTTGTTCTTGAGCAGGCTGAACATCAACGATCTTAACTTTGAATTCCAAAGTCTCACCAGCCAACGGATGGTTAAAATCAACGATGACTTCATTTTCCAAAATAGATTTCACAACACCAGGCAGTTCAGCCTTATTGGCGTCAGCAAAGGAAAGCATCAAACCTGGCTCTAAATCCACATCCGCGAACTGATCTTTTTTAAAGGATTGCACATTGTTTGGATTTGGCTGACCAAACGCTTTCTCTGGCAACAAAGTGAAGGTCTGCTCGTCACCCACAGTCAATCCAACCAAAACCTCTTCAAAACCAGGTAATAAGTTTCCATCACCCATCACAAAGGTCGCAGGCTTAGTTTCAAAATTCGAATCCACAACGCCACCGTCTGATAACATGATGGCAAAATTTAGAGTGACTTCCATGCCCTCAGCGATTGTATTTGTAGTGGTGTTGGTAGTCATTGAGATCTCCGAGCCATAAACAACGAATCTATCACCAGAATTGCCGCACCAATTGAAATTGCAGTGTCTGCGAAATTAAAGGCGGGAAAGTGATAAACATCATAATACACATGAATAAAATCGATCACATAACCATACACCATGCGATCATAGAGGTTGCCCAACGCACCACCCAGCACCAGTGCAATGGCTATTTTTTCCCATTGGGAAATTTGTTTCCCAAGCAGTAGCCATCCGACCAGGCCAGCCGATACAACCAAAGCGATACCAGCAAAAAACCAACGCTGCCAACCACTTTGATCAGACAAAAAACTAAACGCTGCCCCATAATTATGAAGCAAGGTCCAATTGAACATCGGCATCACTTCAACAGAGACGCCGTAGGTCAGAGCCGAAGAGGCAATTTGTTTAGTAAGATAATCAAACGCAATAACGGCAACGGCTAATAACAACCAAACCGCGCGTTTCTGATGAAATTCCAATGCCATACAATGGGACGTAAGCTCGCTTATGCGAACTTACGCTGCTCTCCTTCGCCTTCCACATTTTCAACACAACGACCACAAAGCGAAGGATGTTGATCATTTGAACCCACATCATCACTGTGGTGCCAGCAGCGTTCACACTTCTCTTTCTCAGTCTTAACCACAGCAACGGAAAGACCTTCAATACCGGAAGGCTGACCACCTTCACCCAATTCAACTTTCGCTGCAGAGGTGATCAATACAAAGCGTAATTCTTCATCCAAGCGATCAAGCACAGCCTTCACAGACTCACTGCAATACAGTGTCACTTCAGCCGTTAAACTGCCTTTCACCACATTATCATTACGCGCTTGCTCGATGGACTTATTCACTTCCGTTTTAATGTCCATCACCTGGCGCCAGAAGTCATCACCCAACTCTTGCTCTGGCAATTCAGGGAACGCTTCAAACCATTCGGTTAGGAACACGGATTCCACCGTTTCGCCAGGGGTAAGCTCAATCATCTCTTCTGCAGTGAACGAAAGGATCGGTGCAATCCAGCGAGTCATCGCTTGAAGCACATAATACAAAGCAGTCTGACAGCTACGACGTGCCAAGCTATCCGCTTTCGTGGTGTACTGGCGATCTTTGATGATATCGAGATAGAAACCACCCAACTCAATCACACAGAAATTATGTACTTTCTGGTAAATGCTGTGGAATGCGTAATCGTCGTACGCTGCAATCACTTCTTTCTGAAGCTTTTCAGTTTCAGCGATTGCCCAGGCATCAAGTGATAGCAAGTTCTCTGGTGCAACCATGTCGGTTTCTGGGTTGAAACCTTTCAAGTTGGCCAACAAGAAACGTGCAGTATTACGAATACGACGATAAGAATCGGCAGTACGCTTCAAGATTTCATCGGAAACCGTCATCTCACCGGAGTAATCCGTTGAAGCAACCCAAAGACGAAGAATGTCCGCGCCCAACTGATCTACTTTTTCCTGAGGCGCAATCACATTCCCTAGGGATTTAGACATCTTGCGACCGTCTTTATCCACAGTAAAGCCGTGCGTTAGTACCGTTTTGTACGGTGCAGTTTCACGAATGGCTACACTGGTCAAAAGTGAAGACTGGAACCAACCACGATGCTGATCCGAGCCTTCAAGATACAAATCAGCAGGAGATACCAACTGATCATTCTGATCAAGAACGGAGTAATGGGTTACGCCAGAATCGAACCAAACATCTAAGGTATCGGTAACCTTGTCGTAGTTCTCGGCGTCATCACCCAGCAACTCGGAGGCTTCTAATTCAAACCAGGCGTCAATGCCTTTTTCTTCAACTTTCAACGCAACCTGTTCAATCAAGTTGGCAGTTTCAGGATGCAAGTCACCCGTTTCTTTATGGATGAACAAGGCAATCGGCACACCCCAGGTACGTTGACGGGAAATACACCAGTCAGGACGATCGGTCATCATTGAATCGATACGTGCTTTACCCCAACTTGGTCGCCATTCAACCGATTCATTCACTTCTTTCATGGCCTTTTCCAGCAGACCATTTTCAGTCATGCTGATGAACCATTGAGGTGTCGCACGGAAGATGATTGGCGATTTATGACGCCAGCAATGCGGATAGCTGTGCGTTAGATTTTGTTTCTTCAGTAAGGCACCGTTCTCATTCAAGATGCCAAGCACCCGGAAGTTACCTTTATCCGCAACCGACAAGCCGGTTAGCTCAAGCGCTTCCAAGGCATCATTAGAAATAAAGTTACCTTCACTGCTCACCAACATTTGCTTGGAGTCGATGTTGAAACCTTTACAGACATTATGGTCATCCGCGCCATGGAATGGAGCCGTATGTACAGAACCCGTACCCGAATCAGCGGTAACATGATCACCTGTGATCACGTGAACAAACTTAGGCGCATTCGCATCAGAATCTGATGGCATGAACGGATGCTGAACCAACAACTGCTGATCTTGAGCTTCGCCAACAACCCAACCAAAGTCTTTACCTTTGGCCGTTGCTACCACTTGGGCCTGTTCTGCATCAATGCCATAACGACCCAATGCATCCTCAACCAAGGCAGATGCCAAGATGATCAGCTCATTCGCTTCTTTTAACAGCACTAATGAGTATTCTAATTCAGGATGAACAGACACAGCTTCGTTCGCTGGCAGCGTCCAAGGCGTCGTGGTCCAGATCACAATGCTCGCAGTCAAACCGCTTAGATCAGCATCAACACCGTCTACCGGTGTAAAACGGTTGATCAGCTCAGCACTGTCTGCAAAAGCAAATTTCACGTCGATGGATACAGACTTCTTGTCCTGATATTCCACTTCCGCTTCCGCCAAGGCAGAGCCACAATCCATACACCAGTTAACCGGCTTAAAGCCTTTGGTGACGTGCTTGTTTTCTACAATTTTGCCCAATGAACGAATGATGTCGGCTTCGGTTTTGAAGTTCATGGTTAGGTATGGGTTATCCCAATCACCTAGAATCATCAAACGTTTAAAATCTTTACGCTGACCATCAACCTGAGACATCGCATATTTACGACACTCAGTACGGAAGGTTGCCGGATCAACAGCCACACCCGCCTTACCGATCAAACCTTCCACTTTATGTTCGATCGGCAAACCATGACAGTCCCAACCTGGAACATAAGGCGCGTCAAAGCCACTCAAAGTACGAGCTTTGACAATAATGTCTTTCAGAATTTTGTTAACCGCATGACCAATATGAATATCGCCGTTTGCATACGGAGGACCGTCATGCAAAATGAATTTGTCGCGACCCGCTTTTGCTTCGCGAATTTTCTGATACAGACCATTTTCTTCCCAACGCTTCAACAACTCAGGCTCACGCTTCGCCAAGTTGCCTCGCATCGGAAACTCTGTATCAGGCAAGTTCAATGTGGATTTGTAATCAGCCATACTATTTTCCAAAACCTATTGGGTCTTTATCTTAATTTTTATGTTTGCTGAGACATCTTGGTAGTTAGAACTGAAGTCAACACTTCAATTTCTAATTAAGGACTCAGAGTCACAGTCAAATGAATACTTTATCAAACGATACTGATCAGCCCAGCTTAAAATACGCTTTTGCTGTTTCAATATCCTTTTCAATGGCCGCCTTCAAAGCATCGATACCATCAAACTTTTTTTCGTCTCGAATTTTCTGTTTAAACTCAACCGACAATCGCTTGCCATAGAGGTCCGAGTCTACCAAATTCGACAACACATGCACTTCCAGTGAAGGTGCAATGCCATTTACCGTTGGCTTGACGCCTAAATTCGCCACCGCAGGCATGATGATATCACCCAGCTTGGCTTCCACGGCAAACACGCCACTGAACGGCGCTTTCACATTCGATAACTGGACGTTCGCCGTTGGCACACCAATCTGACGCCCTAGCTTACGACCATGAACAACTTTGCCCGAAATCTGATAATTCCACCCCAGCAATTGAGAGGCTAACGCAAAGTCACCTGCATTCAATACTTCTCTGACACGCGTACTACTGACGCGTTCCTGATCCAGAGAAAAAGTATCCATACTGGCCAGTTCAAAACCAAAACGCTTTGACGCTTCAACAAGAAACTCGTAGTCCCCTGAACGATCACAGCCAAATTTAAAATCATCCCCAACCACCAGATGTTTAACATCCAGCCCATCGACGATCAACTGCTGAACGAATTGACCTGCGGTAAGTGATCTCAGGCGCTCGTTAAAACTCAGGCATACAACCTGATCAACACCTTCCAAAAACAAACGTTGGACTTTATCTCTGAAGCGAGTAATACGCCCCGGGGCACTATTTTGACCGGAAATACGATCAAAAAATTCTCTGGGTTGAGGTTCGAAAATAATTACCGTTACCGGCAAGTTCAAGTCTTGACCTCGGCACTTCAACGCACGTAACAACGATTGATGCCCTTGATGCACGCCATCAAAGTTACCGATCGTCGCCACACATCCCCGATGCTCCGGACGGAGATTATGTATTCCACGAATTACGCGCATTCAACTACACCTAACCCCAAAAACAAAAGCCGGCATTATATTACAGCGGCGAGGCGCTGCACAGCCACAAACCCAAAGGATTGCCAATATCTGGATAAAATTCACCCGACTTTTACTTAACCCAAGTTAAAAGCACGCCATTTCAACTTAAGATGCCGATCTAAAGTGCTTAAGCCGGAAACCACACAGGATTAACATAGCGAAATAACTGGCCACACCAACACCTACCAACAATGCCAGCCACAACACCCGATCCATCACTGACCCCTGATACCAGATTGCCTCGGACGGCATCAACCACCACAGAGCCAACATCATCACCACACAGGAAGACAGCAGCTTACCAAAATACATCAACAAACCTGGCTGCCACACGAAAACACCCTCTTTACGCAACGCCAAATACAACCAGATTGCATTCATCCAGGATGACAAGGCCGTCGCCAAGGCCAGCCCCACATGATTCAAATGCCAGACCAGAATCAAGTTAAACACCATATTGGCAATCATCGCACGAATGGCAATCTTCACCGGCGTCTTGGTATCTTTACGAGAAAAGAACCCGGGCGCCAACACCTTAATCAACATGAAAGCCAATAACCCGAGTGCATAAGCACGCAGACTGGCACTGATCATCGGGATATCCGATTCCTTGAGCGCACCATGAAAGAACAAGGTAGAGATCAACGGTTCCGCCAAAAGAATCAAAGCCAACATCGCCGGTGCACCAATCAATAAAACCATCCGCACTGCCCAATCCAGCGTTTGAGCAAAAGCATTCCCGTCATCATTGGCATGTTTGCGAGAAAGGGACGGTAAAATCACCGTCGCAATAGCAATACCGAACACCCCTAGCGGTAACTCAGTTAAACGATCCGAATAATACAACCACGCCACACTGCCCGTCTGAAGAAATGACGCCAACACAGTATCCAGCAACAAGTTAATCTGACTAACCGACACTCCAAACAATGCCGGGATCATCAGAGTAACAATTTGCTTAACCCCTTCATGCTGCCTTTTATACTTAGGCTTAGGAAACAATCCCAACCCACCCAAAAATGGCAACTGAAATACCAACTGAACCACCCCGGCAATCAAAACACCATAAGCCAACGCCATCACAGGCACATCGCAATAAGGCGCAAGAAAAATAGCTGAAGCAATCAAACTCAAATTCAACAACACAGGCGTAAAGGCAGGCACAGCAAACCGCCCATAGCTATTTAAGATGCCACCAGCAAAAGCTGTCATGGAAATCAGCATTAAATAAGGAAAGGTAAAGCGGAGCATGTCCGAGGTCAGAGCATATTTATACTCATCCCCCACAAACCCAGGCGCAAAGAGCATTGCCAATAAAGGCGTTGCCAACACCCCCAGCAAGGTCACAAACAATAAGACCCCACCCAATGTCCCCGCCACATGATTCACCAAATCCTGAACCACCTCATGACTTTTCTTTTGCTGATATTCAGTCAGCACCGGAACAAAGGCTTGCGAAAACGCACCCTCTGCAAATAAGCGGCGGAAAAAGTTGGGAATTTTAAAGGCGACAAAAAACGCATCCGCTCCGGCTGACGCCCCAAAGAAGACAGCAACCACGACATCTCGCACCAAACCCAAGACACGTGACAACATGGTCATCACTGCCACAACCGCACTGGATCTTAAAAGTCCAGGCTTTGACACCTTAACTTTGTTTGTTTTTTCAACAGAACCCTTGGATTCTGGATTTCCCTTTTCTGACAAAATACATTTTCCATTCGAACATTGATAAGTAGAGGATTCACCAGGCCGGCAAGTATACAACATCAGCCCGATCTTTAAATTTATAGTTGACACCATGCATGAATAGAGGCATAGTTGCGCGTCTAAAAATTTCAGTTAAAAAATTCTCAGGAGTCAGACAAGTGGCTAACTCTCCACAAGCTAAAAAACGTGCTCGCCAAGCAGAAAAGAGCCGCCAACACAATGCAAGCCTACGCTCTATGGTACGCACGTACATTAAGAAAGTGAGAGCGCAAATCGAAGCTGGCGACCATGCTGCAGCAACTACTGCATACCAAACTGCTCAACCAATCATCGACAAGATGGTTACAAAAAATATTTTTGCTAAGAGCAAAGCTGCTCGTATTAAAAGTCGCATGAGCGCTCAGATTAAAGCACTTAACAGCTAATCCGCAGTTAAGCTGCTAAGCGAAACCGGCCACAAGCCGGTTTTTTTGTGCCTAAATTTTACCTAAGCACCCTTCATCATACACCACCAAAACAAGACACCACCAAAACAAGACACCACCAAAATAAGACACTAGCAAGCAGCAGCCACAAAAAAGGCCTTGGATTTTCATCACAAGACCTTTTGCTCGAATTCATCATAAAACAACAAATTCAGCCCTACATCAACACCAAGTTATCCCGATGAATTAACTCTTCTTCAGCCAGATAACCCAGCACCGCTTCAAATTTTTCAGAGGGCTTACCGAGGATTTTAATCACCTCATCAACATCGTAATTCACCAAACCGTGTGCAACTACATGACCAGACTCATCGCGACAAACAACCACTTCACCACGATTGAAAACTCCAGACACCTGCCTTACCCCAACCGCAAGCAAACTTCTGTTTTGCTCCGTTAGCGCACGCACCGCACCAGCATCCAACACCAATTCACCCTTAGCCCGCAAATGCCCGGCCAACCACTGCTTTCTGGCATCAAGCGTTTGAGCATCCGGCTGAAACCAAGTACCAACCTGATTCCCCGATGAAACCTTTAACAACACATCCTCAAGGCGTCCCGACGCAACAATCGTATGTGCTCCGGATCGAGCCGCCAAACGCGCCGCACGAACCTTCGTCGCCATACCACCACGACCCAACACACCTGCACCACCAGATGCCATCTCATCCAACGATTCATTACTGGCAAGCGTCTCAGAAATTAACGTAGCGTCCGGATTCGAACGAGGATCTGCGGTAAATAAACCCTGCTGATCCGTCAGGATCACCAATAAATCCGCCTCAACCAAATTTGCCACCAACGCACCCAAAGTGTCGTTATCACCAAACTTAATCTCATCAGTCACAACCGTGTCGTTTTCATTGACTACCGGCACAACACCAAGACGAATCAATTCTTTAAGCGTGCTTCGAGCGTTTAAATAACGCTGACGATCCGACAAATCATCATGCGTTAACAAGATCTGAGCAGTATGCAGAGCATGTCGTTTGAAGTTTTCTTCATAAACCTGAACCAGCCCCATCTGCCCGACAGCTGCCGCCGCCTGAAGCTGATGCATATTTTTCGGTCGAGCATCCAAACCAAGACGTTTCATTCCTTCCGCCACAGAACCAGAAGAAACCAACACCACCTCAATCCCAGAACGAACCAATGCCGAGATCTGATCAACCCAACCCGCGATTGCGACTCGGTCCAACCCTTCACCATCATTAGTAAGAAGCGCACTTCCGATCTTAATCACCCAACGATCAGATCGACCAAGCGACTCACGACTGTCAAACTTCATTGCCATTCTTTAAGCGCCGACCAAAAAAAACAATTACACACAAGACGATCTATTAATAATCTGATTACAAGCAATCCGATTTATAAACAACAGCTTAGCGAACGTATTCAACCTCTACGTCGTAGTCGTCATCATCCCAATCGTCATCATCATCCACGCCACCTTCTTTAGCAGCTTTTCTCGCAGCGCGACGAGCTTCACGAAGCGCCTCAACTTTCTGACGACCCTCTTCTGCCATCGCTTCCTGAATAGCAAACTCCTGTTCAGCAACCTCTGGGTCTTCATCAATCTGAGCTTTCAAATCATCCACAAACTGCATGATGTCATGGCACATTTGCTTAGTGCCCTCACCATTGATCGCCGCAATCTTGTAAACAGGACCATCCCAATTCATCTTTTCAATGATTGAATCACACAGAGCTTCACGCTCCTCTTCAGGAATCAAGTCCAACTTATTCAGCACCAACCAACGATCACGAGATGCCAATGTAGGGCTGAATTTTTCCAATTCATTAATAATCGCTAACGCAGATTCTGCTGGATCCGACTCATCAAACGGCGCCACATCCACAATATGCAACATTAAACGTGTACGAATCAGATGCTTAAGGAATCGAATACCCAGTCCAGCACCCTCTGCCGCCCCTTCAATTAACCCGGGAATATCAGCAATTACAAAGCTTTTATGCGGCTGAGGACTAACCACTCCCAAGTTAGGAACCAGAGTGGTAAACGGATAATTCGCCACCTTAGGCTTTGCTTTAGACACCGCACGAATAAAGGTCGACTTACCGGCATTTGGCAATCCCAGCAAACCTACGTCCGCCAACACCTTCAATTCAAACTTGAGATTACGAGACTCACCAGGCTTACCCGGACTCGTTTGGCGCGGCGCACGATTCACCGAAGATTTGAAACGGGTATTACCCAAACCATGATAACCACCCTTGGCCACCATCACTCGATCACCCGCATCACGCAGATCACCCAAGGTCTCTTCAGTATCCAAATCAATAATCGTTGTACCTACAGGCACTTTCAAAACGACATCGCCACCATCTTTACCGCGACAATTTCGCCCCTGACCACCCTGACCATTCTCAGCCTTATATTTCGGCTGATAACGATAATCAATCAAGGTATTCAGATTATAATCCGCCTCTACATAAACAGAACCACCGTCACCACCGTCACCACCATCAGGGCCACCACGAGGCACAAACTTCTCTCGGCGAAAGCTTAAGCAACCGTTACCACCGTTACCCGCCTCAACATAAACCTG
Source organism: Litoribrevibacter albus (assembly GCF_030159995.1). Classification (NCBI taxonomy): domain Bacteria; kingdom Pseudomonadati; phylum Pseudomonadota; class Gammaproteobacteria; order Oceanospirillales; family Oceanospirillaceae; genus Litoribrevibacter; species Litoribrevibacter albus. Next base: position 293,393 of record NZ_BSNM01000027.1, read on the forward strand.
AGCTTCATCAACAAACTTCACCAAGCACCCCCTTGGGTATGACGCTTAACAGCGATCCCATTTCAAAAAAAGCAAACACAGACAATATATAATAAAAAAGCCCCGCAAGCGGGGCTTTTTTCACCAACATGACCAAACGGCCTGTCAGTCGAAATTACGCAGGAACTACAGAAACGTATTGACGATTCTTAGGACCACGAATTTCAAATTTCACTTCGCCTTCTGCTGTCGCAAACAAAGTGTGGTCTTTACCACAACCTACGTTTGTACCAGCATGGAACTTAGTGCCGCGCTGACGAACAAGAATGTTACCAGCTAAAACTTTTTGGCCGCCGAAGCGCTTAACGCCTAATCGTTTGGATTCCGAATCGCGACCGTTTCTAGTACTACCACCAGCTTTTTTGTGAGCCATGTGACGCTACTCCTAATTAGTTAACTTTGAAATCGACTAACCTGAAAATAACAGGTCGATTACGCGTTAATGCCTGTGATTTTCACCTCAGTGAACCACTGACGGTGACCCATACGCTTCATGTGATGCTTACGACGCTTGAACTTGATGATGCTTACTTTCTTGTGACGACCGTGAGCAACTACTTCAGCAGTTACTTTCGCGCCTTTAAGCTCAGGCTCACCAATTTTAACGTCTTGACCATCAGAAACTAGCAATACACGATCGAAATCGATAGATGCGCCAGTTTCAACTTCAAGCTTTTCTAGCTTGATGCTTTCGCCAACTTGAACACGGTGCTGCTTACCACCGCTAACAAAAACTGCATGCATTGAAATACACTCCAAAATATCTCGTCGAATACTGAAGCTTCTTACATACCTGTTTCTATGGAGTTCACTCTGAAACCCCTATTACAGGGAGCTTAAATCCTGCGGACGAGTTCGCAGGGGCGCTTATTCTATGAGCAACCGCCCAACAATTCAAGCACAAATCCCATAACTAATGGCTTTTTTGCGCATAGACCGACGTCAAAAATCATCATCCAAAACACATACAAAGCTAACTCTTTGAATAACTACAGATTAGAGACATTTCTCAAAAAAAGACGTTATACTAGGTCGCTTTCTAAGCTCAGCAATTTCCACGCTTAAATAAATTGCTACTTCAAATAACTATACAGGTTGTATAAGAGCCAAGCTCAATGGAAAAAACCAACATATACTCGTCAGTTCAAACCGACTTTGATGCGGTTAATCAGTTTATCCTCAACCAACTGCACTCGGATGTACCGCTCGTTGTAAAAATTGGTCACCACATCATTGAATCTGGCGGAAAGCGCATGCGCCCTCTGCTGGCCCTGCTTTCAGCAAACGCATTGGGCTACCAGGGTGATAACCACATCAAGCTGGCCACCGTTATTGAATTCCTACATACAGCCACTTTGCTTCACGATGACGTCGTAGATGCGTCCGACATGCGTCGAGGCAAAACCACCGCAAACGCTAAATGGGGCAATGAGCCCAGCGTGCTGGTCGGCGACTTCTTATACTCTCGCGCCTTCCAAATTCTGGTTGAAACCAAAAATCTAGATGTCATGGCAATCCTTTCCAACGCCACCTGCGTGATCGCAGAAGGGGAAGTTCTTCAGTTAATGAACGTTAAGAACCCTAACGTGACGGAAGAACAATATATGAACGTCATTTACGGAAAAACCGCCAAGCTGTTTGAAGCCAGTACAGAGTGTGGCGCCCTACTTTCCACAGATGACAAGACTCTGATTAAAGCCTCTGCGGATTATGGTCTAAATTTAGGATTGGGCTTCCAAATTATGGATGACATCCTGGATTACGAAGGCGACGCTGAAACCATGGGTAAAAATGTCGGTGACGATCTGGCAGAAGGCAAACCGACGCTTCCTTTGATTCAAGCGATGAAAGCAGGAACAGAAGCAGAAGTTCAACTGATCAAGCAAGCGATTCGCAAAGGCGGCCTGGAAGACATCACCAAGATTCAGGAAATTGTCCACAGTTCCGGCGCATTGAACTACTGCAAACAGAAAGCAAATGAGCTAGCAGATAAAGCCCAAACCGCTCTGAACAAATTGCCGAAAAATGATCACACCAACGCCATGGAGGCCGTCCTAGCTCTTGCCATTAACCGCAAGAGTTAATAACCATGATCACAGAGAGATAAGGTAAGACTTTATGATACAACCCGATCATCGCTTACTTTATCTCCTGACGCTCCTCGCCTACGGCATCCTTTACGCACCACAACCTATTCTTCCAGCATTAGCCAGTGAGTTTAATAGCTCTAGCAATCAGGCAGCACTCCTTACCACCGCAGTTATGCTGCCATTAGCAATTGCACCGCTAAGTTATGGTTTCCTATTAGAGAAAATTTCCGCCAAAGCAGGCTTAACTTACTCATGCGTAACCATGGCACTCTGCCATGTTGCATTCGCCAACATCACCGACATCAACCAGGCCGTTGCCATCAGAGCCATTGAAGGCATGACCCTGCCAGTCATGCTAACCTCCATCATGACGTTACTCACCCGTACAACGCCAGGAGACAAACTTCAAACCACGCTTTCTATATACATCGCCCTAACCATCGTCGGCGGCTTGGGCGGGCGAACGCTCAGCATGCTACTAACCGAGTATGCTGACTGGCGAACCACCTTCATTATTCTAGCGGTTGCCAGCCTTTTACTGATCAAGCCCCTACAAAAGCTACCTAACTACAAACCCCCTCACCGAGACCCAATTCATCCCAAAGAAGTATTCAGCTGCATCAAGCATCGTCGTAACCGTTATTTATTTCCGTTCATCATGCTGCAGTTTTTCACTATGGTCGCCATTCTGAACTTCATTCCCTTCAGAATCATGCAGGCGTTTAACACTGAAAGTTACTGGCCAATTTTACTGGTATACAGTTTTTATATCGTCGCGATCGGCACGGCCTTAGCCACCATCAATATGCGTCAACGGGTATCAGACTTACAGTTCAAAGGCGGGTTATTCTGGCTGGCTATTACTGCGCTTGGCTTATGGAGCTTCAGTATTGATTCACTCCTGATGTATTGCCTTGGTTTTATGCTGGTCTCAGGCGCAATCTTTGCTAACCACTCCATTTGCAGCACAGAAGTCAATCAAAACGAGACCAAGTACACCGGGCTCGCCAACGGAACATATTTAACTTTTTATTATACGGGCGGAGCCTTAGGCTCAATATTACCAGGACTATGGATTCAGCTATGGAGCTGGCAAACAACACTCTACATTATGATCATAGGGTGTGTTCTATCCAGCGCCATTCTCTGCCTGTACCACAAATCAAAAGCGACTTAATCTTTGTGATAACACAAGGCAATGGATACTGAGTCTGCAAAACGCAAAGCATGCGGTTTATCCACCTCAACCTCAGCAAAGGTCACTCGGGCATCCGCACTAACAAGATCTAACAACTCAGCTGTTAAACGCTCCAGTAATTCAAAGCGATTTTCTTCAACGTGCTGAATGATGGATTTGGTGATAGGACGATAATTCAGGGCATCTTCAATTTCAGTGGAATGCATTGCACGCTTGGCAACATAATGAAGCTCCACATTAACTACGACATCCTGCTTATTTTTGATTTCCTCATCCTTGATTCCAATGTAGGTTCTAAGGCGAAGATTTTTGATACGAATCTTAGCAAGTTGGCTGACTGACATTGACTCTTCCATTTGACATTTAAGAACCCATATCACCACAGCCAACCTGATAAAATCAAGGGAAAGCACCTTGAATATCAAACACTTCCCGAAAAGCTTATGCGAATGCCTCCAACGCCTGATCAAGATAAGGACTTAGCCGCTGCAAGGTTTGAAGCCTTAAAATCGTAGGCACCACATTCTCCTGCACCCCTTTGACACTGTCCCGCAACACTGATGGCTTGGTACTAATTACCTCATAATCATAATGATCATCCTGCAAACTGACTTTTTGTAATTCAGTAAGCTCAGCACTCAATAGACGAATGAGTGCAAAAACCTCATCCTTAATTACCAGTGTATTTGCTTCCCAATAGACATCCTCAAGCACCACCACAAACTCATCAAACAAATTCGTCGCCTGTGCAATCGTGAGTTTTGACATTATTACCTCCAAACACCTGCGAAAGTTAAGATTCGCAGTTATAGAATCCACTCATTTTAGAGTAGCAGCTAGACGCAGTTCTGCTTGCCAATCCCATGATTATTCTCTAAAAACCCACAAACCCGACCAAATCCGTTCAAAGAATAATCAACCCTAAAAATTATTTAATTTTTTCAAAAAAAGTTATTGACAGATTCTCCTGACTAGATATTATAGGCGACCTCAGCGGAGGGGTGGCAGAGTGGTCGAATGCACCGGTCTTGAAAACCGGCGCGGGTTAATAGCCCGCCGAGAGTTCGAATCTCTCCTCCTCCGCCATTGTTCCTCGATAGCTCAGTTGGTAGAGCAGTAGACTGTTAATCTATTGGTCGCTGGTTCGAGTCCAGCTCGAGGAGCCATCACTTTTTCTTAAAGTGATGATGTGGTGGGCGTAGCTCAGTTGGTAGAGCCCCGGATTGTGATTCCGGTCGTCGTGGGTTCAAATCCCATCGTCCACCCCATTTCTTTTCTAACTCACTACTACCAACAGCCTTTCCCGAGTTAGATATTCTTAATTTTCTGTGTTTATTATCTTGTAGCTACCACTATTGCATTAATAGCTAGCTCTACCGTTAAATCCCATTCCCGAAAAAATGTATCATTTCTGACAAAGAGTAGCGTGAACTAGCTTTCGCTAGCCACACAACTTATCCAACAACACTTTGTATTCGCCTTCAATGACAACAGCGCGACCTAGCTTGTTATCAAACAACACATATGTTCCGTCAGTGTCTGCGATCATCTCACCGGTTTTTGCTACCGCAATCTCCTGATGAATCACGAAGCTTTTATTACCCACTCGCGTCACTTCGGTAGCGATCTCCAATTCTTCATGAATAAGGGCCGCTCGACGATAGTTGATGTTGATGTTCACAACTACCATTGCCAATTCTTCGCCGGTGATAGATTCAATGACCGCTTGCTCTTCAAAAAAGCGCCAGCGTGCTTCTTCCAAAAACTCCAAATAACGCGCGTTATTCACATGCCCATAAACATCTAAATGGTATCCACGTACAGCCAAACTCGTAGTGTGACGCATAAAAAAGCCCCTTCACTTTCCTTACTAAAAAATGAAGGGGCACTATATAGCAAAGCGATTGGAAAAGAGAGTGCCCGGATGCACTCAATGCATGATCTATTCGACCGTTGCCATCCAATCTTCAAAGAGTTCACGCTCCTGTTCAGAGGCTTCTTTCCACCAGTAACGTAAATTTTGTAGCGGAGAATATAGGCCTGCCGCCTGATGCGCCCGATCCTCCGAACCATGCACCACAACTTCAGACTCGCCAGTAACACCGGCTTCCAGGTTACTCATTACACGGCTCATCGGCACACTCGACATAACACCATAACGCGCCGGTTTTGATGCGACCGTTTCACCTGTCGCTTTCTTAACCATGTCAACTTTAAAGTTCTTGGCATACTGCTTGGCTGCACTCAACGAGTCAAACTTAGGCACAGAGATACTGTACACATCCCCCGCTTTAAGCACTTGACTGATCATGACCACGTCAGATGTTACGGTTTCATGGGTATCTGCATCCAACTCCCACAAAGTATCGTATTCCAACACCAATTCATTTAAGCCTGGTAACAACTTCAATTCATAGGTTTCTCCGCGCACCAGCGGTAACGCTCGCTTACGGTTATTCACCGCAACAACGTCAATCTCTTCAGGAAGAATGATAGTCGCCAGCTTGGACTCATCTCGAGGCTCCCCTTTGTAATAATGAATGGGACCACCTGTCGCCAAACACCCTGATAACACTACGCCGATCATCATTACTAGAAATAAACGAATCATCATTCACACTCTCATAGTCTGTTGCGCCATTGAATCCGTCAAAGGCAAGAAATTCTGATGAGGCATACTATTAAACTTTTGTGACCATCAGATGACAGCCTCTCCTACCTTTTTAACGACTTGTGATACCATGCCGCCACTCAACTTCAGGCAATTTAAAAGGCAGACGAAATGAGCTTAGAAAACATCCGTATCGTCATGGATCAAACCTACCACCCCGGCAACATTGGTGCAGCCGCACGCGCCATGAAAAACATGGGATTAAGCTCACTCTACCTGATCAACCCTCGTTGTTTTCCAGACGATGAAGCCACATCGCGAGCCGCTGGGGCGTTAGATATTCTGGAAAACACAACCGTTGTTAGCAGTCTGGACGAAGCCATCGAAGATTGCTCGTTAGTTATTGGCACCAGTGCGCGCTCACGAAGCTTCCCTCGTCCGGTTTTAAGCGCAAAAGATTCCGCAGCAAAACTCGCTACCGAAGCAAATCAGGGACCGGTTGCCCTATTATTTGGACGCGAACGCATGGGATTGGAAAGTAAGCAGCTGGAACGCTGTCACTTTCATACCGAAATTCCGGCCAACCCTGACTATCCGATCCTGAATGTCTCTTCAGCCATCCAGATTCTGTGTTATGAAATTTGGCAGTATGAGAACGGCGAATCGCTAAGAGTCAAAGAGGAATCGGAAGAAAACGTCGTTTATCCTAGTGTAAAGGAAGTTGAATTATTCAATCAGCATTTGGAAGAAACCCTGCGGGATACAGGGTTTCTGAATGACATTCACCAAGGGGAAGCGATGAATCGACTTATTCGCTTGGCGAATCGAGTTCGTCCGGAACAAAAAGAACTGCGAATGCTGCGCGGCATTCTGAATTCCATTCAGGAAGTAGCAGGAAAGAAATAGAAAGGAATAACAACCTAACTATGCGTCAGATACGGCCTTGTTCAATTCTTGATTCAGGGCCTCAAAACCGTCTTGCTCAACCACCAGCGTTTTCGCCATCTTATCGTGCCAGCCTTGATTCTTTTTGTCCCAGATTACCCAGAAGAGACCAAGCCCCAATGGCAGCACAGACACAAAATACCCTAAATAACGGATAATCCACTGGCTTACGGTCGGCTGCCCTCCGGTTCGGGCATCCACGATCTGTAGATCTAATAACGCTTTCCCCGGTGTCGCGGCGTATTTCATCCAGCAACCAATCACCACCAGCATAGGGAAAATATACAGCATGAATTCATCGAAGGAGCTCTCTTGAGCAAGCGTGGCATCTACAAAGTATAAACGACCAAAGGCCCATAAAAGCACGGTATCGGTAATCAATCCCAACAATAGGGTATCAATCAGAGTGGCACCAACTCGAGGGCCGAACCCTACCGTAGTTAATTCTTCCAATGAACGCTCTGACATTATGACCTTCCTTCGATGAGATCCTATTCTTTGGCAATATCCAGTGACGGACAGTAGAAGGCGTTTGCCTTCATCACGACACGGGACACCAGATTTTTACGAGGATTATTGCTGTATTGGCGATGATCCGCCACATAGACATAGTTCGCCTTCGCTCTGTCAGCCTGATTGATTAAATCCTGCATGGCTTCCCGATTAAGAGCCACCGGATCATCACCAATGGATTCAATCATTGCGATTGCGGTAGCCACCAGATTACCTTTCGGTGCACAGGCTTCCGGCGGCTCCTTTTTGTTCACTACGATGCCTTTAAAATCCAACTCTGGGGCCGACATCATGACACACCCTGAAAGAACGACCGACACTCCACTCGCGACCAACCACTTCCTTGCTACAGCGTGCATCTCAGCTCACTCCTACATATCCATCATTTCAACGATGATAGTTTTGATTATGAAACCAAAAATACCCAACCCCAATACGGTAAAAATTATAATAGTTCCGAATTTGCCCGCATTGGAGTTTTTCGCTAAATCCCACATGATAAAGAACATAAAACCAATCAGCGTCGAAACACCGATGATCATTGCATAGTTTTCAATTTGTTCTGCACTCATGGCTTTTCACCCCAACCTGTACGACCTAAAAAATATCGCGACATAATACCAAACCCGCCTTAAAAGGCCATGACATATCCCAATCTCAAGCGCGCTTGCTAGCACGGAACCTCTAATACAAACCAATAGTACAAAACCAATTACACAGATAACTCAAGTTGAAGGAATGATCGCTTGGTAGCCCTGATAACGACGCTGAATCTGCCGAACGTATTCCACAGGTTCCCGCCCTCTTACATAACCAAAGCGCGACGAACGATAGTATTTACGCTGAGATAACAACACCATCGCCTTCTCTACGCTGCCAAACCACTGATCCGGATTCCATCCCTTCTTGCGAGCCAACCGCCTTGCATCCTGCACATGGCCGTACCCTGCGTTATAACCGGCCAGAGCAAAGAGCACACGTTCCCCAGGAGGTAACTGTTTAGGAAAACGGTCCCGAACCCAGTCCAAATAATCGACACCAACGGTAATATTCGCCTCAGGGTTAAAGAGATCCACGACACCATGCTCTTTCCCTGTCTTGGGCAACACCTGCATCAAACCACGGGCCCCCATGTTGGAACGCGCCTTGGGGTTGAATCGACTTTCCTGATACATTTGAGCCGTAATCATTCGCCAGTCGAAGCCTTTCTTCTCTGCCACAGGCTGCACAATCGAATCGTAGGGAGACAACTGGCCCGACATTTCAAGAGGATCTCGACCAAAGAATTGCCCCCGCTGCGTATCAAAGTACTTCTGCCAGGTCACATTAAAAAACAGTCCGCGATAATGCTGTTTAATGTACTTATTGAGTCGCTTCAGCAGCTCTGCATTTTCCTTACGAACGGCCCAGCCATGACCAACACCTTCAGTCACAGAGGCATACACCTGAAGATCCGGCATATCCAGTAATTCCCGGGCCGCCAGATGGTTATCCACAACCGTAAAATCCACCACACCATCAGCAACCAGCCCCATAATGTCAACTTCATCGGTAATGTGCAGATCACCAGGTGCCATAAGCTGAAAATCAATGCCCTTGGCTTTTAATGCCAATAAGCTTTCCCGATAAGAGGAGTTCGCCTCGACCATTACCGTAAAACCGGACAATTCATCGAGTGATGTCAATTCCAGACCCGAACGCCCAACCAACACTTCATCCACCACATTATAAGGACGGGTAAATTCAACACCGCGCGCCCTTCGAGACGCCAATCGCGCCTGAGAAGAGGCAATGATGTCACCCTTGCCTTGAAGCAGCAGATCAATCATGTCCTGACCATCCGCCACCACAACATCGAGATAGAGTCCGTTCCGATCAGCAAACTTCTTAATCAAATCGTATTCATACCCCATCAGCTCACCCCGCCACATAAAGTAGGAGTCCGAACTGTTTCGGGTAATCATTCTCAGCGTCTTACGTTCGACTATTTCCGCCCAATCGTCGGTATGGTCTTGCTGGGTTTCAGACAATTGAAACTGATAAATAAACTGGTTTAATGCCGCCAACAGCATATCTGACTTAGGATGCACCGCCCAGGCAATATCCCGAGGGCTACCCAATGCCCCAAGCACTTTCACATTCAGGCCTGTAAGTAACCACTCACCCACATTAGAATCGACAACGGTGGCGGTATATCGACCATTAAGCACATCCTCCACCAGCGCTTGCGGACTGGCCTCCTTGGCTTTCTCTACCACATTCCAGTCGGGTTTTGCGGCCTTCTCAAGCGTAACCTTGAACGCCGAATCTTGAGGAATAACGATATTTGCCAACCCCAGATCATTTACCTCATTCATGCCTTCTTCAGGGCGGACTACCAGCCATTCTTCAATGTGCTCAATAGGCACAGAAAAAGCGACATCCTTCTTTCGACGCTCGGTCACCGTCATATTGGCCACAACCAAGTCGCCCTTCCCTAACAGCAACTGCTTGTTCAGCTCAGTAAATCGGTCGACATACACCCATTCGATGGTGACCCCTAAGTTATCGGCAAACTGGCTGATCATAGCCCGATATCGATTGGCCGGCGTTCCTTCTCTGGGTAGGTATTGGTATTGATCCCAATTAGGTGAAAGCACCCGTAAAACACCGGAGGATTTAATCTCAACCAGATCACGGGGAGGATGAAACGTTTTGACGGGCCCGGATGATGGCTGGGCGTTATCCGAAGAATTGGATTCCTTTCCGCACGATGACAAGCAAAAGGCGGAGACCACAAGAATGAAATAAAAGAGTTTGCGCATAGAGCACCTAAAGTCGTCCACTGATTTTAGATGCTCTGAATATACCGTATATTGAGAGGAATGTTAGAAAAACATCTTAGGATTTAGGTGATCCACTCGGTGCTCCTGGCACGGGGAAATGACTGACACTTCCGCCTTTCGCCTCTGAAACCTTTACCGAGCCTTCTTTTTCGACTTCATCAATGCGTACAATGGATTGCATTGGAATATAACTGCGTTTCACGCCCGCGAACTCACCTTTCAAGCGCTCTTCACTTGGGTCCACCAGCACCTGGCTACGCTCACCAAACAGAAACTCTTCTACTTCAATGAAGCCCCAAAGATCACTTTGATAAATCTTGGCCGCAAAGATCTCGAACACCTGATCCTGATTCACAAATATGACTTTATAAACTGGGTTATTTTGCATGGTTACTTCATTATCCACATTCAAACATCATTAAAATGCGTAACATTGCAGGGAGTCGTTCTGTCAGGCAATCCAATGGACCGGAACATCAGACCAAACCACTTGATATCACCCCAATGTCAGCGGACGGCGAGTGTAGCATATTTTCAGACAGGATACTGACCGAATTACTAGGATTTATCGGTATCCTCAAGTACAATGTCGCGCCTAAAATTCCTGTGCGTTTTTTAATCACACGAATTGCCAACTACCCCAATTGAGTTTCTTAGCGATAGGTAAATTTCATGGCCACGAAAAAGCTGTTTATTAAAACCCACGGATGCCAAATGAACGAGTATGACTCGTCGCGGATGGCAGATCTCCTGGGCGAGAGCCACGAAATGGAATTAACGGATAACGAAGCCGAAGCGGATGTACTGCTGTTAAACACTTGTTCTATCCGTGAAAAAGCGCAAGAAAAAGTATTCCACCAGCTAGGTCGCTGGAAGAAATTCAAATCGGAAAACCCGGATCTTATCATCGGTGTGGGGGGCTGTGTTGCCAGCCAGGAAGGTCATGCGATTCAGGAACGTGCACCGTTTGTGGATATGGTATTTGGCCCTCAAACCCTACACCGCTTACCAGAAATGATCGAATCATCCAAAGACGGCGACGTCGGAATTGTCGACATTACCTTCCCTGAAATTGAGAAGTTTGATCATTTGCCGGAACCAAAAGTAGAAGGCTGTACCGCGTTCGTTTCCATCATGGAAGGCTGCTCAAAATACTGCACCTTCTGCGTCGTGCCGTACACTCGAGGTGAAGAAGTAAGCCGCCCGTTTGATGACGTAATCGCTGAAATCGCCAGTTTGGCAGACCAAGGCGTTCGTGAAGTTAACCTGTTGGGTCAAAACGTAAATGCCTACCAAGGTGAAATGCACGACGGCCGTATTGCGGATTTGGCAGAGCTGATTACCTTCGTTGCGGCAATCGAGGGTATTGATCGTATTCGTTACACCACCTCACACCCAGTGGAATTCAGCGAAAGCTTAATTAACGTTTATGCAGAAGTTCCTGAGTTGGTGAGTCACCTTCACTTACCAGTACAAAGTGGTTCCGACCACATTTTGATGCAAATGAAGCGCGGCCACACGGCATTGGAATATAAGTCCAAGATTCGTAAACTGCGTAAAATCCGTCCAGACATCAGTCTGTCGTCAGATTTCATCATCGGTTTCCCAGGCGAAAGCCAGTTCGATTTTGAACAAACCATGAAGTTAATTGAAGAAATCGGCTTCGATCATTCATTCAGCTTCATCTACAGCGCGCGTCCAGGCACGCCAGCGTCGGACCTTCCGGATGAAACCCCTGAAGAAGAAAAGAAAAAGCGTCTTAAAATCCTTCAAGACCGCATTCTTCAGAACGCGCATCAAATCAGCCGTCGTATGGTTGGCACCACACAAACGATTTTGGTGACGGACCTGTCCAAGAAAGACCCTGGCCAACTTCAGGGCCGTACCGAAAACAACCGTGTTGTTAACTTCCGAACCGATGACCACAGCCTGATTGGCAAATTCGTCGACGTCACCATCACGGAAGCGCTGCCAAACTCGTTACGCGGTGATCTGGTTCTGCCGTGTAATCCTCGTTAATCGCTTCCGGTTAACGACTCAAAAGGCCATGTCAACTACATGGCCTTTTTTATGCCTCCTCTATACTGACAGCCCCGATTCGGGACGCCTCCAGGCTTTATTTTTCACTTGAATGAAATTCTCGCTAGTCAATCAAAATGGATAGCTTCTATAATTATCCATAGAACGTTTTATTTAGAACTCTCGATTTTTGATTGAATTACTCCTAGAGGAGCCACTTTGAGTACTCAAACGCGCAACCTTTCTCTTGAACCCGACAATGCCCAACACCTAGCCAACCTGTGCGGTGAGTTTGATCGCCACATTAAGCAAATCGAAAAGCGCATGAGCGTTTCCATTCGAAATCGCGGCAATCAATTTCAGGTAGCCGGACCAGAGAAACCGGTTCACGCGGTATGTGAAATTTTGAACCATCTCTACCGAGAAGCTCAAAGCGGCACGGACATCACACCGGATCTGATCCACCTTTTCATTCAGGAAAGCGGCATGGACATGATCGAAAATGATAAGCAGGCACTTTCTTCCGATGTCATTAAAACCCCTAAAGCGCACATTAAACCGCGCGGTAAGAATCAGAAGTACTACGTTGACTGTGTCCGCAAGCATGACATCAACTTTGGTATTGGCCCGGCCGGTACAGGTAAGACTTACTTAGCCGTTGCTTGTGCGGTTGAAGCATTAATGAATGACGAAGTCCGTCGTATTTTGTTAGTCCGTCCTGCTGTGGAAGCAGGTGAAAAATTAGGTTTCTTACCAGGCGACTTGTCTCAAAAAATCGATCCGTATCTACGCCCCTTGTACGATGCGCTATACGAAATGCTTGGTTTCGAAAACGTTGAAAAACTGATCGAAAAAAATGTGATTGAGGTAGCCCCTCTTGCCTACATGCGCGGTCGTACCCTGAACAATTCCTACATCATTCTGGATGAAAGTCAGAACACCACACGCGAACAAATGAAAATGTTCCTGACCCGTATTGGCTTTGGCTCAACGGCCGTGATTACCGGGGACGTCACCCAGATCGATTTACCGAAAGGTTCCAGCTCTGGCTTGATTCACGTAATGAACGTCCTGAAGGACGTCAAAGGTATCAGCTTCACGCAATTCCTATCTAAAGACGTCGTTCGTCACCCATTGGTACAACGAGTGGTGGAAGCTTACGAGAAATTTGAAGCCATCCAGGAAGCCAAAGAAAAAGCAGAAAAAGAGCAGCGCAGAGCCGAACGAGAACAAGCTCTCGCCCTACGAAATTCACAAGGAAAGGCAGACTAATCACATGACAGACATTGATATTCAAATCGCGTGTGACCAATCCAATCTGCCTACAGCAGATGATTTTCAACTCTGGGCGGACAGTGCGCTCAAAGGTCGAAAAGAGGATGCGGAGCTGACTATTCGAGTTGTTGAAGCCGATGAGAGTCAGTCTTTGAACCACCAGTACCGAGGCAAAGACAAACCAACCAATGTATTGTCTTTTCCTTTTGAAGCACCGGACAACCTGCCAGATTTCCCTTTGATTGGCGATTTGGTCGTCTGCGCTTCTGTGGTGGAGCAAGAAGCCCAAGAACAAGGTAAGCCCCTTCAACATCATTGGGCACATATGATCATTCATGGCATCTTGCATCTACTGGGCTATGATCATATTGAAGAAAGTGAGGCTGAGGAAATGGAATCTCTGGAAATTGATATTCTTTCTCAGCTCGAAATTCCAGACCCTTATCAGGAAATATAATTAATCTGGTCTTGCCAAGGGATTCCCGAACAAGCTAGGATTCGAATTACCTCAATTCGTCAACTTAAAATAATGAACGAAGACCAACAAAACGACAGTCACAGTACCAAGCCCTCGTGGCTTGAAAAAATTACCAAATCCTTTACTCAATCTTCCGAACCGGAATCGAGTAAAGACTTGAAAGAGCTCCTACGCGGTGCTCACGACCGGGGCCTGTGTGATGCAGAAGCGCTGTCCATCATGGAAGGCGCCCTCCAGGTAGGTGACATGCACGTGCGAGAGATCATGGTGCCAAGATCTCAGATGACCTGCATTAAGGCGTCACTGTCTCCCTCTGATATTTTGCCGACCATCATTGAATCCCAACACTCACGCTTCCCGGTATTAGGCGAAAGCAATGAGGAAGTATTGGGTATATTGCTGGCGAAGGATTTCCTTCCGTATTTGGCGAATGACAATCTCGATCGCTTTAACATCAAAGACATACTTCGTCCGGTAAACTTTGTTCCTGAAAGCAAGCGGCTGAATACGTTACTACGTGAATTCCGTACCGATCGCTATCACATGGCCATCGTGGTTGATGAATACGGAAGCCTTGCAGGACTGGTTACCATTGAAGACGTGTTAGAACAAATCGTCGGTGACATTGAAGACGAAACCGATATTGAAGACGATGAAAGCAACATTCGTCCAATCGAGAATTCAGACAGCTTCATGGTCAATGCCCTGACTGAAATCGATGACTTCAATGAATACTTCTCGACCGATTTCAGCGATGAGGAATTCGACACCATTGGCGGCATCGTAACCAATGGGTTTGGCCATCTGCCGGAACGAGACGAATCCATCACCATCAATGGCATGACGTTCAAGGTATTAAATGCGGACAATCGCCAGGTTCGACTTCTGGAAGTCATGATGGCGACGGACGATGTATCCGAGAGTGAATAGCAGCCGTCATGGCTGCTTTGCTTACACCCGGCGACGACAGATCGATATTAAACCTCCCAAGACCATCACACAGCAGGAAGCGCGGTGATCAGCAAGACCTCCTCTAAGCACGTTTCATCAAGCAGCTTACTGACTCGCATCCAAGAGCGACTCACTACATCAAAGCTCAACATGCTCAAACTGATCAGCAGCTTTTTGCTTGGATGCCTACTGCCATTGTCCTTTGCACCCTTTGATTACTGGCCACTAGCCATCCTCTCATTGGCGTTGTTTCAATGGCTTTTGGATACGACAGAAACCTCAAAGTCTGCGTTTAAGCTCGGCTGGAGTTATGGCTTTGGCGTCTTCGTCATTGGCGCCTCTTGGGTTTATGTTTCCATTCACGATTACGGTTACGCCCCGATTCCATTAGCACTATTGATGACCGGACTGTTCACCTTCCTGTTAGGTCTATTTTTCGCGTTTCAAAGCTATTGTTATAAAAAATGGTTCACCTCCTCCCCGTTGATTAATGCTCTGTCGTTTTCCGTCATCTGGGTATTGTTTGAATGGTTGAGAAGCTGGTTTCTTACAGGTTTTCCCTGGCTTTATCTGGGGTATGGACACATTGAAAGCTGGCTCTCCGGCTGGGCACCCATATTAGGCGTATTTGGCGTCAGCCTTGTCGTGGCATTATCCGCCAGCGCAGTGAAACTATGCCTTGTAAAACGCACCTGTGGTCGCCACGCCTATTTTATTGCAGCGGCGATCTTACTCTGGCCATTGGGCTTTTTACTTTCACAAGTAAGTTGGACCACCCCCAAGGCCGAGCTGTCTGTCTCTTTAATGCAGGGAAACATCCCTCAAGAAAAGAAATGGCAGAACGAGTATCGCCCGGTCAGCCTTAGCACCTACCGTCAATTGAACCGTAATGCTCCCAGCGACCTGATCATCTGGCCTGAAACTGCCATCCCTTATTTTAAGCATCAGATTGGCGACTGGCTGGCTGAAACAGAACAAGAGTTAAAGCCTGAGCAAGGGTTGATTACCGGTATTCCTTATTATGATAAGAATTCAGCCCCTAACGCCCCTGTATTGCACAACACCGTCATAGGACTAGGCGCAGCCTCAGGGCAGTATCACAAACAAAAACTTGTGCCTTTCGGTGAGTATGTACCACTGCAAGACCTCCTCAGAGGGTTAATTCAGTTCTTCAATTTACCGATGTCGAATTTCCGCCCGGGACCAACGGGACAGGCACCGCTTAAATTCAGAGAATTCACACTATGGCCAGCGATCTGTTATGAAATTGCGTATCCGGCCTTTATCGCGCGTCATATTGACCACCAGAACCAGCAGCAAGATTTTATTGTTACCATCAGCAATGACGCATGGTTTGGCGACTCAATCGGCCCGAAACAGCACCTTCAAATTGCACAAATGAGAGCACTTGAAAACAGCCGAGTGGTTTTGAGAGCCACCAATACTGGCCTTACCGCCGTGATTGATGAAAAAGGCCGCATTACACATGCATTACCCGACTTCATCGAAGGCGGATTAAATGCCAAAGTGCAAGCACAACAAGGGCTGACACCTTACAGCCAATGGCTCAATTACCCTGTTCTTGCTTTCATCGCCCTCTCTTTACTCGGAATTCTGCTCTATCCTCGTATTTCTCGTGATCAAAAGGCATGATCTGAGCATCACCTATAGTCTTCAAACCCCCAGATGAGTTAGACTTAGGCTCTTTTTTCTATGTCCTCAATTACACTGATCGGAAACACGATGGAAGAGCAATATAATCCCCATAAAATCGAGTCGGAAGCACAATCATTCTGGGAAACAAATGAATGTTTTAAGGCCGTTCATGACGCCAGCAAAGAAAAATTCTACTGCCTGTCCATGTTCCCTTACCCAAGTGGCCGCCTCCACATGGGGCACGTACGTAACTACACCATCGGAGATGTAGTTTCCCGCTATCAGAAAATGCTGGGCAAGAACGTTCTTCAACCAATGGGTTGGGATGCATTCGGTTTGCCAGCGGAAAACGCCGCCATCAAACATGAAGTAGCGCCTGCTAAATGGACGTACGAAAACGTCGACTACATGAAAGGCCAATTGAAGCGCCTTGGTTTTGGTTATGACTGGGATCGTGAAGTCGCAACCTGTCGTCCTGAATACTACAAGTGGGAACAGTGGTTCTTCACTGAACTGTACAAAAAAGGCTTGGTTTATAAGAAAACCTCTGCGGTGAACTGGTGTCCGAATGACCAGACCGTACTGGCGAATGAACAGGTAATTGAAGGCTGCTGCTGGCGTTGTGATACCGTCGTAGAGAAGAAAGAAATTCCACAGTGGTTTGTGAAGATCACCGACTATGCAGACGAATTGCTAAACGACCTGGATCAGCTAGAAGGCTGGCCTGATCAGGTAAAAGCAATGCAACGCAACTGGATTGGCCGCTCGGAAGGCGTAGAAATGACCTTCCCGGTAAAAGACAGTGATCAAAGCATTGAGATTTATACCACGCGTCCGGACACGGTAATGGGCGTGACTTATGTAGCCGTTGCGGCACAACACCCATTGGCATTGCAAGCGGCCAAAGATAATGCCGAGCTTGCCGCCTTCATCGAAGAGTGCAAGCAGCAAACGACTGCCGAAGCCGACATGGCAACGATGGAGAAAAAAGGTGTAGCAACAGGCATCACCGCCATTCACCCTATTACGGGTGATGAAGTACCTGTATGGGCGGCCAACTTCGTGTTGATGGATTACGGTTCAGGTGCCGTAATGTCTGTGCCAGGCCACGACCAACGTGATTACGAATTTGCTAAAGCCTATGGTCTAGACATCAAACAGGTGATCACGGCTGCAGACGGTTCAGACGTGAGCCTAGATGAAGCAGCTTACACAGAAAAAGGCACCCTGGTTAATTCGGGACAGTTTGATGGTTTGAACTTCCAGGAAGCATTCGATCAAATCTCTGCCTATCTAGCAGCGGAAGGTAAAGGTAAGAAAACAGTTAACTACCGTTTGCGTGATTGGGGTGTGAGCCGTCAGCGTTATTGGGGTACACCAATCCCTATGATGTACGATGAGCAAGGTAACGAAATTCCAGTTCCACTGGACCAACTACCAGTTGTACTGCCTGAAGACGTAGAAATGGATGGCGTTCAGTCTCCGATCAAAGCTGATCCTGAGTGGGCAAAAACAGAATTTAACGGTCAACCGGCATTCCGTGAAACCGATACCTTCGATACCTTTATGGAGTCGTCTTGGTACTACGCGCGTTATTGTTCTGCCACAAATAACGATCAAATGTTGGATGAAGAAGCCAACTACTGGCTTCCTGTAGACCAATACATTGGCGGTATTGAGCACGCAATTCTTCACTTATTGTATGCACGTTTCTTCCATAAACTGCTTCGCGATGCAGGTTTTGTAGATTCTGACGAACCATTCAAGCGTCTACTTTGTCAGGGTATGGTGAATAAAGACGGTTCGAAGATGTCTAAATCAAAGGGCAACACCGTCGACCCACAAGAAATGATCGAACAGTACGGTGCGGATACCGTTCGCTTATTCATGATGTTCACAGCACCACCGGAACAAACCCTTGAATGGAACGATGCAGGGGTTGAAGGGGCTCATAGATTTATCAAGCGCTTGTGGAAAGCCGTACATACTCATACTCAGGCAGGTGCTGCACCAGCCGTTGATAAGACTTCTCTGACGAAAGAACAGCAGGATCTTCGTCGTAAGACGCATGAAACCATCCAGAAAGTGACGGATGACATGGGACGTCGCCAAACGTTCAACACGGCGATTGCTGCTGTGATGGAACTAACCAACAGCATTACCCGTTTTGATGTTACATCTGATCAAGATCGTGCCTGCCTTCAAGAAGCTCTGGAAGCATCCGTCTTGTTATTGTCTCCAATCGTCCCACACGTAACACACGAAATGTGGAAGGCATTGGGTAACACCTCTATCGTAATGGAAGAAGCATGGCCGGCATTCGATGAGTCTGCGCTTGTGAAATCCGTGATCGAAGTCGTTGTACAAGTTAACGGTAAAGTCCGAGCTAAGATTGAAGTTGCACCAGACGCCCCAAAAGATGAAGTTGAGGCGCTTGCACTTGCTGATGAACACGTACAGAAATTCACTGAAGGTAAGACCATCCGTAAGGTGATTGTTGTACCAGGTAAATTAGTAAACATCGTTGCAAACTAAGCACGTGTAACCTAGGCATAAAAATGGGCCGTCATGTAGGCGGCCCAAGTTTTCCATTCTAAGGCTATTATCTATGTTCTCCTCTCGCTTATTGAGCAAAACGCTGGTTATTTGCCTTATTCTCCTGACAAGCAGCTGTGGCTGGCAGTTAAGAGGCTATCACACCGGGACTCTTAACATTTCGGACTTGTCTTTAAACACAGACAAAATCAACCACCCGCAATTCAGCAAGGTATTCAAAGATACGCTTGCCAGCGAATACAAAATCCAAATATCTGCTCAGGCTTCTGTAAAAACACGCATCGATCGCCTGTCTGAAACCAAACGCGTTTCCTCTAAAGATCGAGCCGGTGATGCCTCTGAGTACGAACACACCATTACTCTGACCATAACAACAGAGCTTGAACAAGACAGCATGACACAAAGCTTCATCTCAGTTCAGCGCCAAAGCTATGATCAAGATAACTTACTCTCTTCTGATATGCAGGAACGTTCTGCTAAGAGACAAGCCTATCAAGAGCTGACACGACAATACGCCAGTTACCTCTCCAAACAATTGAGTAAGTAGCGCATGGAAGTCAAAGCGCCACAATTAACCAAACAGCTTAGCAAGCAGCTTCACCCTGTGTACCTGGTTCATGGGGATGAAACCTTAATTGTGGAAGAGGCTCTTGACCACATCCGTTCAGCAGCAAGGCAAGCAGGTCATTCAGAACGAATGGTGTTTGATGTTGAATCGGGCTTCAGCTGGAGCGACTTTGCAGCAGAAGCACAAGCACTCTCGTTATTCTCCGACAAAAAACTGATTGAACTGCGATTACCCAACGCCCGTATCTCTGATAAAGGCAAATCCATTTGCGAGTTTTGTGAAACCGCAGACGGCGAAACCATCGTTATTATCCGAGCACCTCGTCTGGATAAAAACACACAAAAGCAAGCCTGGTATAAAGCCGTTGAAAAAGTTGGTGTAACTACCACTGTTTGGCCGTTAAAACCAAGAGAAGTCGAAGAGTGGGCCGCAACACACTGCCGCAAGCAAGGCAAGTCGATGGACTACGAAGCCTTACAGTTACTGCTGGTCAAAACAGAAGGCAACCTTCTGGCAACCAAGCAAGAAATCGATAAACTGTGCTTAGCGATAGATACGCCACAAATCACATTGGAAGCGCTTGTTAATTCCATTGCTGATAGTGCCCGCTATACCATCTTTGACCTAAGTGACAACTGCCTTAAAGGCGACGTGGCAACAACATCATCCGTCTTCAATCACTTGAAAGCCGAAGGTGCCGAATTACTGTCGTTGAGCGGTATGATTACCAAAGAGATTCGTACACTTAATATCTTATGGAACTACAGCCAGTCAGGCTCAATGGAACTTGCGTTCCAAAAAGCTAAAGTGTGGAAAAACAAACAAGGACTTTACCGATCGGCCTTACAACGTCTGACAAAGACGAAACTGGAAAATTTACTGAAAGCAGCACATACCCTAGACCTATCAGTAAAGGGTATGTCCGATGAGAATTCATGGCATTTGTTCTATGAAATCTGCCTAGCCCTGGCCGGCAATCATCAATTCACCATGAGAAAGACAGGCTAAGCCCCTTTAATTGGCGCCTTCTTCAGTCCCATCTTTGTAAACTTAAAGCGACAAGCTTTGGAGTATTCTTGCAAGGTAGCATTGAATTTACCAAACCTTACCTGAATCCCCGGATAACACTCGCCATAAACGGATAACGAAACCTGTAGAACCAAATCTTTATATTCCTGGCTCAACGTCTCGTATTGCAGCTTATAGTTTTGAGCCTCTTCCCGTATTCTTGCGATAGTCTTGGTAAAGTGATCGACTTTATTTTGATCCCCTTTGGCTTCAAACTTTTCAAGCTGAACAGTACAACGTGCCAAGCTGTCTTGCTTCTCAAGTAAGGTATTCTTTATTTCTTCAATCTCAGACTTTAAACGAGCAACATCTTTACCCAACTCAATCTCAGCCGTTACGTAAGAGTCCGATCCGAGTATACCTACACCTACAGAACGACGAACACTATAATGCCCTCCTACGAGCTTTGCTTTGCGCTTCGTTGGACCGCCTACAATCAATTCCTCACAATCATGAACCAGACAATTAAGAAGTTGATCTTTTACCGTGATCTTGCCACCCGCTTTAATTGACACGTACTGTAGATAACTGGCTTCAATATCCCCTTGAGCTTCCACAATAGCAGTGAATGAAGAGTCATGTTGACGCACATCTTCAGACTCAACTTTTCGTCCAAGAATCCCCTGCTTAACCAGAATATTGCCACCGGCTATCAACTCTGCTGATTCCACAAGATCACGAACGTGAATGTCTCCCGTAACATTAACCTTCAGACCATCCCTGACAGCCCCTTTGATCATTACTGTTCCATCGAATTCAATATGGCCAGTAGTAAGATCCACCGTATCTAAAACCAGAATGTCATCAACACGAATCACATTCCTTGCCCGCATTGGAACACCGGAGCGAGTCGCAATTAATAGGTTCGGATTATCAGGAGAAACTTCCACGCCTTCTGCGGTGGAAAAAGCAATATTTGGCGGAGCAATAGAGAAGATAGGCTCACCATAAACGTTTACACCATCATCACTTTTTCTTGCAGGGATGCGTTCCATAACCACATCCCCCGGTGAAACCGTTTCTATCTCCCCGAGGTCATACATATCCGTTGTGCCATCTTCACGCTGAACAGGTTTAAGCTCACGATCCTGGAAAGGCGTAACCGTCCATTTAAACTCACAGGGTATACCTTTCTTCGCCGCACGACCTTTGGCAGCAACAATGGTGATCTGAGCGCCTGGAGTCATCTCACTAGCTTGTGCGCAGTAGTCTTTGATCTCTTTTAACTGAATACCTTCTTTGATTCCCTGTTTTTTGAGGTACGCAAGAATGACTTTCTCATTTGGATTATTGCCACCAAAAGCAGAAGTAATAACCAGAGACGCGTTTAAACGATCAGATGAAACTTCAAGATGAAGAGTAGCACTCTTACGATCTGCAACCCGATAGCGCATAACGTCTGTTGCGTTGGGTGCTAAATCTTTTTTGGCTTTGAATTCAGCCAAAGACTGATTCACAAGATCTTCTCTGAATAAACAAGCACTAAACTCAGATTCATTAAAGGCAGATAAAATTGAAGCAAGAGAAGGAGCTGAAGCCGACAGGGATAAAACAAGCTCAACAAATTTTTTATCTTCTGTGAGTTCAAATACCAATTGTTCCGTACTTACTTCGCCTTCCACTAGAGACCTCAAATAAATAGTAATCCATATCGTATTAGCACAGTCTAAGAAATTACTTTAGCTTATAACAGATACGAATTCCTAGATTTATGCATATAAAGCGCTTTATAAAAGAATTAGCGGCAAAGACCACTAGATAATTAGCGCTAAATCAGGATACAGGACCTTTTGTGTGTTCGATAAGCCCTTGGAGGCGAATGCTTAGTTTCTATTCTCATTTCAAATTCGCAACCTGCTACCTTACGCACTCGTCGATTTAATTAACCCATACTTAATTTCTAGCGACCTCCCCCCTTTTCTTTTAAAGCACACACAACAAAGACAGATTGCCTGAACTACAGATTCTGATGTTTATTTATGTTTTTAAGGTCGTGTCTTGTTAGGAATACACTGTTTACCTTTGGCCCAATGAGTTTGCCTTATAGGTTTTGGAACTTATCAGGGATTAGGGATTAGGGATTAGGGATTAGAGATTAGAGGCTGGGCTTTTCAGCATCCAATCAGCAAGGAACTGTTTCTTAGCGCATTTTTCCCGCGCAATAAAAAAGCCCTGATGCGTTAGCATCA